>NZ_QRYG01000014.1:0-56043 GCF_003462845.1 Collinsella sp. AF15-51
TTTTCCGGTTCGACGAACAGCCGATCGTGTCAAATTTGGTCTAACAGAGCCTTCTTTTTTGGGCCCATCGCGGGGGGATTCGAACCCGAAAGGGTGCGGAGCTGAGGAAACGCGAAGCGTTTTCCAGCGCAGCACGCGAGGGCCGTAGGCCCGAAGCGAAAGCGGGCGGCGTCAGCCGCACGCGACATCCCTCATCGCCCACCACTGATTTGATAGGCTCCCAGCAATGGGAGCCTTTCTTTTTTGGGCCCAGCGCATGGGATTCGAACCCGCCAGCACATCTGTCACAAAGGCCGTGGCCAAATAATGGCAAAAATGAGTACTGCTACTTTGCTTGCAACATATAAACAGATAGTGTTTGCTTAGGTTACGCAACATATGTCCATTATAAGGACTAACAGTCAGATCAAAATCGTGTATTCATCGCCATTTCGACTTGCCATCTGGCCTTATTAGTCCAAAATTGCTGCTACCAAATCGGTAACAGTACTCATATTTGATGTTTTTTGACCAGCAGGTCTCCCTGCCTTAGCAAATCTAAGGCAAAACGGGCTCCAGACCGCTGAATCATGCCGCATAGGGCACGTCCGCAGTCCGGAACTCGGTCCAAATTGAGTTATTGCGCCGCGTTAGCCCAAAACACCCGACAGGATCTCGATCAGACTGTCCACGTCGGCTTCCTCGCAGACGAGTGGTGGCAGGAAACGCAGCGTATGCGCGCCCGTAGCGTTGATCACGGCACCGGCGGCCAGCGCGCGGGCAACAACACCATGCGCGTCGCCCGCGGCATCATCCAAATCACAGCCGAGCATCAAGCCGCGACCACGTACCTCGGTCACGTGCGGCAGCTTGGCGAGCTTTGCCTCCATATAGGCACCCACCTTGGCAGCATGCTCGGCATAATCGCCACGCACAAGCGCGGAGAGCGTCGCGGCACACGCCGCGATGGCCAAGCAGCTACCGCCAAAGGTCGAGCCGTGGTCGCCCGGCTTAAACACGTCGGCAATCTCCTTCTTCGCCACGACGGCACCCATGGGCACGCCATCAGCAATGCCCTTGGCAAGGCTCATGATGTCGGGCTCCACGCCATAGGTCTGGAACGCAAACGGCTTGCCGGAGCGGAAGATGCCGCACTGGACCTCGTCGGCGATAAGCACGGCGCCCACTTCGTGTGCCAGGTCGCGCGCCGTAGCCATAAACTCCTCGGTCATGGGATGCACACCGCTCTCACCCTGGATCGGCTCGAGCATCACGGCACAAATTTCGCTCCCCAGCTGCTTAAAGATCGCACGCAGCTCATCCACATCGTTGGGCGTGCAGGCCACAAAGCCACCCGGCAGCGGGCGGAAGCTGTCCTGCAGCCAATCCTGCATGGTGGCGGCAATGGTCTCGAGCGTACGGCCGTGGAAGCCGCCGCGCATGCACACGATGGTGTTGCCGCCATTACCGGCACGCTTGGCGTACAGGCGCGCGAGCTTCATCGAGCCCTCGTTGGCCTCGGCGCCAGAGTTGGCAAAGAAGGTCTCCCAAACCTGCTCATCCGCAGCCGGGGCACCAAGAGCAGCTGCCGTGGTCTCATCGCCGGCGGCAATGGCATCGGCAAGCACGCGCGCACCATCTACGTCGTCGTTAGCAAGCTTGGACAGCAGCGCCGCGACCTGTCCGCGCTGCTCAATGTAGAAGTAATTGGAGACATGCATGAGCTTTTTGGTCTGTGCCTCGAGCGCCGAGAGCACAGCCGGGTCGCCATGACCTAGGCTGCACACGCCGATGCCGGCAAGAAAGTCGAGGTACTCACGGCCATCGTCGCCGGTGAGCTTCATGCCGTGACCCTCGACAAACTCGACCGGAGAGCGGCCAAAGGTATGCATAACGTAATGGGATTCAAGCGATTGCTGAGCTGCAAGTGACATGGGATGCCTTTCGTTGAGCGCCGGACGGCGCAGGCCTATGGGTGTAGGAATGGGGCGGCTGAGGGTCAGCTAGACCGTCTGAAGCTTCTCGACCTCGTCAAGATTCTCGGTCAGACGCGCAGCAAACGTCGAAAGCGGATGCGGATGCGTATCGAACTCGTAAGCCGTCTCGGTGGAATGGATCACGGTACCGACGCCGGCATCGGTCAGCAGCTCCAGCAGCAGCGAATGCGGCGTGGTGCCGTTGATGATGTGAGCGCGAAATACGCCGCCGGCAAGCGCATCGACGGCCGCGCGCAGCTTGGGAATCATGCCCTTATCGACCTCGCCGCCGTAGAGCATTTCGTTAACCTCGTCGAGTGTTAGGTTGGAGATGAGTGAGTCTTTATCGCTAAAGTCCTTGTACAGGCCGTCGACGTCGGTCAAAAAGATCGCCTTGTGCGCGTGGAGCGCTGCCGCAACGGCACCGGCGGCGGTATCGGCGTTGATGTTGAAGAAACCGCCGTCCTCCCCCGCCGCGACGGTAGCGATAACGGGGATGTACTCGCTATCGAGTAAGCGCTCGATATAGTCGGTGTTAACGTGCGTCACTTTGCCCACGCGACCGAGCTCGGGGTCGAGCGGCTCGGCGATGAGCGTGCCAGCATCGCTGCCCGACACGCCCACGGCCAGGTTGCCGTGGTGGTTGATGGCGGCAACCAGCTCCTGGTTAACCTTGCCGCCCAGCACCTCGCGCACGATATCCATAGTCGCCGGCGTGGTCACGCGCTGGCCGTTCTTAAACTCGACGGGGATGTCGTAGTGGCTCAGCGCCTCGTTGATGGCCTTGCCGCCACCGTGCACGATAACAGGGCGCATGCCGATGATCTTGAGCAGCACGATGTCGCTCATCACGTCGCGGCGCAGCTGCTCATCAACCATGGCGGCTCCGCCATATTTGATAACAACCGTCTTACCGGTCAGGTTCTTAATCCACGGCAGCGCTTCGAACAGCAGCTGCGCGGTTGCTTCGTTGGATTCGTTCGAACGACAATCGCGTGCGAATTTCATAATCTGCCTCGTCTTTCGTATCGTTATCGCGCCGTGCTCCGCTGTCCGCAATCGCGGCAAGATGCGCAGCGTGCCTGGAATCTAGGAACGGTAGTCGCCGTTAATGGAGATGTACTCATGCGTGAGGTCGCAGGTCCACACGGTCGTTGCCGCGTCGCCTGCGCCCAGGTCGGCCGAGATCACGATCTCGGGCGCCTCGAAACGTCGTAGAGCCTCGTCCTCGTCAAAGGGAGCAGTCAGACCATCGCGACAGACAGGCATGCCCATCATGTCGATGGAAACGTCTTCCTGATTAAACTTCACGCCGCACTTGCCAAGCGCCATAGCAACGCGGCCCCAGTTGCAGTCGTGGCCGGCGATGCAGGTCTTAACGAGCGGCGAGTTGGCAACGGCACGGGCGGCGATATCGGCCTCCTCGTCGTTCACGGCGCCGGTAACGTTGACCGTAACAAGCTTAGATGCGCCCTCACCATCGGCGGCGATATTGCGCGCCAGGCTCTCGCACACCTCGTGCACGGCAAATGCCAACTCGTCAAAGGCATCGGAGCCCTCGACGATAGGCTCGGCATCTGCGGCAGCGGCGCCGGAGGCAAGCATGATGCAGGTGTCGTTGGTCGAGGTGTCGGAATCGACCGTTACCTTGTTAAAGGTCTGCTTGACGGTCGAGAGCAGCAGGGCATGAAGTGCCGCAGGCTCGACGGGGGCATCGGTGGTGATAACTGCGATCATGGTGGCCATGTTGGGCATGATCATACCCGAGCCCTTGCACATTCCGCCTACCGTATAGACATTGCCCGCATGACCCGCAGCCTCACTGACGTAGGATACGGCGTACTCCTTGGAGTGCGTGTCGGTCGTCATGATGGCGCGAGCGGCATCGGCGCCACCGTGGGCGGAGAGCGCCTCGTAGGCAGCAGGAATGGCGGTCTCAAACGTGTCGATCGACAGAATCTGGCCAATCACACCCGTGGAGGCAACCAGAATCTGCTGGGGCTCGCAGCCGATGACCTGCGAGGCGATGTTGCACGTCTCGCGCGCGCAGGCAAGGCCCGTCTCGCCCGTGGCGGCATTCGCGTTGCCGGAGTTGATTGAAACGCCGGCGATGATGCCATAGCCCTTGCCCACACCGCCCAGGTTGGCGCGGCTCACCTGCACAGGCGCTGCGCAAAAGCGATTGGTCGTAAACACGCCGGCACCGGGACAGGGTTTATCGGGCACGACGAGCGCGTAATCCAAGCGCTCGGGATTCTTGCGAAAACCCGCATGAATACCCGCGGCCTTAAAGCCGGCCGCTACCGTAATGCCACCCTCGACGGCACGAATCTTGATATCGAACTGCTCTGTATTCATCGTCCTTACGACTCCTTATATCAAACAAAAAACGGACATCGGTTGGTGCGCCATGCCAGTCGTGATCATGAGACCAGCTTAAGAGTGGCGCCCCACTCGATGCCCGACTACCAAATCGTTAACAATCGAATGTGCTACACCGGGCACGCCACTGTGGGCAAGCCTCGTCGCTCGTCAAAGCCAAAGACGATATTGGCGCATTGGACTGCTTGGCCCGCAGCGCCCTTGCACAGATTGTCGATGGCGCCCGTCGCCACCAGCACGCCCGCGCGCTTGTTGAGCGCGAGGCCAATCTGGGCGGCGTTGGTGCCGACGACCGAAGCCGTCTTGGGCTGCTGGCCGGCGTCGAGCACGCGCACAAAGGTGCGTCCAGCGTAGAACTGCTTGTAATAGTCGACAACATCCTCAAGAGCCAACGTGTCGAGAGCCTGCGGCGCGAGCGGCAGCGTCACCGTGGAGAGCAGACCACGCTTGAGCGGTGCCAGGTGCGGGGTAAAGACGACGCGATCGGTCAGGCCCAAGATCTGCTCGATTTCGGGCGTGTGGCGATGCTTGCCCACGCCGTATGCTTCCAAATTCTCGTCGGCGCTGCAAAAATGCGTACGAGCGTTGCAGGACTTGCCGGCACCCGTCACACCGCTGATGGCATCGACAATCACGGGGCCGTTCTCGGCCACCCAGCCCGCGCGCACGGCGGGCGCGGCGGCAAGGCTCGTTGCGGTGGGATAGCAACCGGCGCAGGCGACCAGCACGGGTTTGCCGTCGGCATGGTCGGATGCGGCGGTCTCCAAGTCCTGGCAGAACAGCTCGGGCAGACCGAAGGCACGGGTCTTGAGCAGCTCGGGGCTCGTATGCTCGGCGGCATACCAAGCCTCAAAAACGGACGCGTCGTTCAGACGGTAGTCGGCCGAAAGATCAAAGCAGGAGACGCCCGATGCAAGCAGCGCGGGCACCTGTGCCATGGCAGCCGTGTGCGGCACGGCCAAAAAGACCGCGTCGCAGTTCTTGAGCTCAGGGGCATCATGCGTCGTAAAGACAAGATCGCTTACGCCGGTGAAGCTCGGGTGCACCGCAGACAACGGCTGGCCGGCATCGGCGTTGGACGTAATGGCAGCAAGTTCAAACTCGGGATGACCGAGGACGAGGCGAATGAGCTCGGCTCCGGCATATCCAGCCGCGCCGACGATTCCAACCTTCAAAGACATATCAGACTCCTTGTCTGCGATTTATGCACCGATGCGCATTTCGCAGCAGTCGTTATGAAGTGAGTTGAAACTTTAGCACCAAAAGATGCATTAATACGTAAATGGCTTGCATATTCATGCATTGAAACATTCCCGACACATTCGCTTGAAGGAATTGACAAATGGAGCGGGCCCCGTATTGACCGGCGCTCCTAACGGCGCCGGGCAATACGGGGCCCGCCCATGCGAAAACCAAGTTGTTAGGATGAGCCAGCTGGCTAGAGCTCGACCGGCACCCATTCGTCGTGATTGCAGATAAAAGCCTCGGGATCCTCGACGCTAAAGAAGACGAGCGTGGGGTCGTTAGGCCCCTCATAGTGCTCGCCCAGGCGCTCTAGATGCTTCCACCCAGCTTCGCGCATTTCGCCTAAAGCCCGGTCATCCAAGCCGGCACGCCCGCGCAAGATGAGCCAGCCATGGCCCGGCCACCAACTCGTGGCCTCAAAGCGCTGGTTTTGCAGCAGCTCTTGCCACACATCTTTGGTGCGCGCTGTTACAAACCACAGCTTGCCATCCTGGATCTGCGCAAACGAAAACGGACGCACATGAGGCTGTCCGTCAACGCTCGTCGCCAAATACCATGCCGGCACCGACGTCAGATACTCCAACACCGTATTCAATCCGTCCATGTGTCCTCCTGGCGCTAGCTAATTCGGAACGGGTAGTTAATTTGAGACGCTCTAGAGCTCCAGGCGCTCCTCGCTGCCGTCGATATCACAGAAGCGCGCGGCAATGTTGCGGACCGAAAAGAAAGCAAGGCGGCCGTCGTTGGCACTCTCGTGTTCCTCGCCGATGCCCACCATGTGCTTAAAACCCGCTTGACGCACCTTGTCGCTCGCAACCGCGTCGTCCTCAAGTGCGGCCTCGCCGGTCAACACGATCCAACATTCCCCCGGCTTCCAGCCCGAGAGCTCAAACTTGGGATTCGCACTCAGCTCCGCCCACACATCCTTGTCGCGCGACGTGCAAAACCACAGCTTACCGTCATCGACCATGGCAAACGAAAACGGCCTCACGCGAGGCTGATGCCCGTCGGTCACATCGGTCGTGGCCAGACACCACGCCGGAATGCGCCTGAGATACGAACAGGCGCGCTCAAGCTGAGCCGTGCGGTCGTTGTCGGTCATAGGGACCCCTTTCTTGCGCTCGAATCGCGCCTAAACAAGTTGAAGGTTGACGACGATGACACACGCAAACAGCAGCATCGTCACAACCGCAGCCAGCGCATCCCCGCGGCGAAATGCAAGCGCATGCAGACGCGTGCGGCCCTGCTCGCCGTGATAGCAGCGTGCATCCATGGCGGCAGACAACGTCTCGGCATGACGGAACACGCCCGTGAACAGTGGAATCGCCACACTGCCGAGCATACGCACGCCGCCGAGCGGGCCACCCGTTACGCGTGCACCGCGGCTTGCCTGCGCGTCCGCCGTCTGCTTCATCTCGGTGGCAAACTGCGGCATAAAGCGCAACGCGATGCCCATGATCATGCCGAGCTCATGCGCAGGGAGCCCCACGCGCGCAAACGGTGCGAGCAGACGCTCAAAGCCCGCGGTGAGGTCGAGCGTAGGCGTGGTGAGCGTAATGGCGCTCATGCCGGCCATCATCAGGGTCAGGCGACACGCCATAAAGGCGGCAGAACGCAGTGAGCCCTCGCTTATCTGCAGAAAGCCGAGCTGCCACAGGATGCGCCCACTCTGATCGGTAAACAAGTTGAGCACCGCGACCACGACGACGATTGCCAGCAGCGGCGCCATCGACGACAGAACGCGACGAGCCGGCACCAGGGACACGGCATAGATCAGCACGACGAAAATTGCGACAGGAGCCAGTCCGCGGAAGCCGCCGACGGTCAGCGTCGTGATTAAAAACACAAAGCCCAGGAGCAGCTTGGTGCGCGGATCCAGGCGATGGATCGCACTATCGCTCGGATAGTAGCTGCCAAACGAAAACGCCTCCATTAGCAGCCCTCCTCTCGCGCGACCGTCTTGGATTTAGCAATGTCCGCGACGTTAGAAGGACCGTCTGAGCGACCGATCAGCAAATCTGCCAGCTCGTCGGCCAGCGACTCAACCGTATAGAGCCCGCTGCAACGCAGCGGCACGCCCGCCTCCGCGAGCGCCAACGCCATGCGCTGGGCGGCGGGAACGCCCAAGCCGATCGACTTGAGCTCATCGGCATGTGCAAACACCTGCGCGGGGGTTCCCTCGGCAAACACCGCACCTTCGTTCATCACGACGATGCGGTCGCAGCAGTTGGCCAGGTCATCCATACTATGCGAAACCATGACAACGGTCAGGCCATCGCGGTGAAGTCGATCGATAAGCTCAAGGAAATCCCTGCGCGCAGCCGGATCGAGCCCCGCCATGGGTTCATCGAGCACCAGGACTTCGGGCTCCATGGCGAGCACACCGGCGAATGCCACACGCCGTTGCTGACCGCCCGAAAGCTCAAAGGGACTCTTGTCGCCGACCGTGGAAAGGTCGAGGCCCACGCGCGAGAGCGACGACTCGACGCGACGGTCGACTTCATCTTGCGGCAAGCCAAGGTTGTGCGGGCCAAACGCCACGTCCTGCGTCACGGTTTCGGCAAACAGCTGACGCTCGGGATATTGAAATACCACGCCGACCTTGGCCTTAACCGCAGCGGCGTCTTTCTTGTTTGATAGGTCGAGCCCCAGCGCGCGAACGGATCCCTCCTGGGGGCGAATCAAACCGTTGAGATGCTGGACCAGCGTCGACTTACCCGAACCGGTATGACCTGCCAAGCCCAGGAACTCGCCGCGACGCACCGTCAGCGATACATCGCGCAGCGCCCAGGGGCTGTTTGGATCGTTGCCCCAAAGAGCCTGTTTGCTCGATGCGTCCGCAGTGGCCGAGCGCTTGTGCCAGCGGCGACGCTCGCGAGCGCTCAGCGAGTAACTATACGAGAGGTGGGAAATCTCGATAACGGGCTCCGAAACATTTGTCTCGTCGGTCTCGGAGGAGGCATTGTCGGGCACGCGAGCATCGGGCACGGAAGGCCGCTCCGTGGCGCCCGCCACATTTCGCTCAACATAAGCCTGCGCAATCTCGGCGACCATATCCGCCTCGCGCACCTGTGCACAAACGGGCACGCCCCTCGCAGATAGTGCCCTGCCCAGACAGCACGACGCCGGCATATCCAGGTTGAGCTGCGCGAGTTCGTCCGCCCGCGTCAAGATTTCCTCGGGCGTGCCCAACACGGCAACGCGCCCCGCCCGAAATACCGCGACACGATCGGCCTCGGAGGCCTCTTCCATAAAGTGCGTAATCATCACGATGGTCATGCCGCGATCGTGCAACGCGTGGCAAGCCTTCATGAGGCCCTTGCGTCCACGCGGATCGAGCATCGAGGACGCCTCGTCCAAGATGAGCACGCGCGGTTCCATGGCGAGCACGCCGGCAAGCGCCACGCGCTGCTTTTGGCCGCCCGAAAGCGCATGGGTCTCGTGGCGCTCAAAGCCCACCAGCCCCACGCCCTTCAGCGCCTCGCGTACACGCTGCGCAATTTGTGCCGATGGCACGCCAAGGTTTTCGGGGCCAAACGCAACGTCATCTTCGACAAGCGTTGCCACCAGCTGGTCATCGGGATTTTGGAATACCATGCCCGCGGTCGAACGAATGTCGTAGACCAGCTCGGGGTCGGACGCATCCATACCGTTGATGCGTACCGTGCCCGCATCAGGCTGCAACAGTGCATTCAGATGCTTGGCAAACGTCGACTTGCCCGACCCATTGCCACCGAGGATGCAGAAAAACTCCCCGTCCTCGATGTTCAGATCGACACCGTCGAGTGCCGACACGGCACCGTCATAGCTAAAGGAAACGCCCCGACACTCAATCATGCGCGGCCTTTGACCTGGTCCTTTTTAGGCGTGATGAGGTTGGAGACTGCCTTGTACACTGCAAGCGTCAATACCGAGTTAAGCACGGTCTTGATAAGGTTGAACGGCAGCACGGCAGGAATCATGAGCGGGGCGATCACATCGACCGAGCCATACCAGAACCATACGCCAATGGTAAGGTTAGCGACCATAGACAGCGCCGTAGCGGCAATGACACCGAACACTAGGCCAATCACGGCACCCTTATAGGTATGCATCTTCTGGTACACGATAGCCGCGGGCAGAATGTAGCCCAGCGTAGCCACCAGGTTCATAAGTGCGCCGACCCAATCGCCCGTGGTAAGCGCATGGATAACAATCGCCATAGCGGCAACAGCAGTACCGGCGCCAGGACCATACGCAAAACCGCACACCATCGCCGGCACCAGCGACGGGTCATACGTCAAAAACGGCGCCGAAGGAAGGATGGGCAGCTGCACATACATAAACAGGGCGCCCAAGGCGCACATCAGCGCCATGGTAACGAGCTGTTTGGTGCTCCACCTATTCGTGTTCTCAAAATGGATATGCTGCGACTGTTCAGACATAAGATCACCTGCCTCTTTCATCCGGACTCTAACCGTTGGTACTGGAATCTCACCAGTTCAGCCGGCATGCGAACCAACACACGCTCGGGTCGCGGACTCATCGGCTCGGTCGCAGACGCCTCGCCTGCTCCGCGGCACCCCTTTGGCACCGCCCGATTTACCGCCAGTGGGGAATTCCACCCCGCCCTGAAACAGCACTTGCAAGTGTAGCACGAGCAATCGTTCGCGCAAGTATGCCGAGGGTAATTTGTGGTGGGGGAAACGCTCTAGAAATGCGGCCGGGACAGAGCAGCGCGACAATAACGTACCCGCCCATCCCAAAGTGCTGCGCTTTTCGCGGCAAAGCCGCGAAACAGCAAAAGGGAAAAGCCACCGCAACAACCACGTTCCCCATCCATCCCAAAGTAGCGCGCCTTTCGCGCAAAGCGCGAAACAGCGAAGGGGACACGTATCCCTATCGACCACGTCCTTCTCCGCCCGCCGACCTCAAGGCCGTAAACGCAGGGAATCCGGGGGCGTGACGGGGGCTTCTCTCCGGAACATTCCGCAGGACGCAGAGAGGCTCCGCAGCGCGAAGCGCGATGCGGAGCCTCTTTGCATGTCCGAGGACGTTCCGGAGAGAAGCCCCCGTCACGCCCCCGGATTCCCAGTGGGAGTTCTAGACCTTGTCGGCCTTAGTACATACCGCCGCCCTGCTGACCAGCGGTAGCAGCAGCGATAGCGTCCTCAAGCTGAGTGTTCTTGGGCACATCGGAGACGGTGGCCTCGGTGATGAGAATCAGGCTGGCGACAGAAGCAGCGTTCTGCAGGGTGACGCGGCTGACCTTGACGGGGTCGAGGACGCCCATCTCAATCATGTCGCCCCACTCGCCGTTGGCAGAGTTGAGACCCTGGCCGGCGGGCAGCTCGGCAACCTTGTCGACCACGACAGCGCCCTCAAAACCAGCGTTCTTGGCGATGGTAGCGACCGGAGCGGTCAGAGCCTTCTTGACGATATCGACGCCAATCTTCTCCTCGGGGTCGTCGATCTCGACAGCATCGAGCGCAGGAGCAGCGTCCATGAAGGCGACGCCACCGCCGGCGACGATGCCCTCCTCGACAGCAGCGCGGGTAGCCTGCAGGGCATCCTCAACGCGGTGCTTGATCTCCTTGAGCTCGGACTCGGTAGCAGCGCCGACCTTGATGACGGCAACGCCACCGGAGAGCTTGGCCAGGCGCTCCTGGAGCTTCTCACGGTCGAAGTCAGAGGTGGTGTTCTCCATCTCGCCCTTGATCTGAGCGATGCGGGCGTCGATGGCCTCCTTGGAGCCAGCGCCGCCGACGACGACGGTGTTGTCCTTGGAGATGGTGACGGACTTAGCGGTACCGAGCATATCAGCGGTGATGTCAGCGACCTTCACGCCCAGCTCGTCCAGAGCAGCCTGGCCACCGGTGAGGACGGCGATGTCCTCCAGGATGCGCTTGCGGCGATCGCCGTAGCCCGGGGCCTTGACGGCGCAGACGTTGAGGGCGCCACGGATCTTGTTGAGGACGAGGGTCGGCAGAGCCTCGCCATCGATGTCCTCAGCGATGATGAGCAGGCCACGGCCAGCGCGCTGGACAGCCTCGAGAACAGGCATGATGTCCTGGACGCTGGAGATCTTCTGGTCGGTGATGAGGATGTACGGATCCTTCATCACGGCCTCCATGCGGTCGTTATCCGTGACGAAGTAAGCGGAGACATAGCCCTTGTCGAACTGCATGCCCTCGACGGTGTCGATGGTGATGTCGAACGTCTGGGAATCCTCGACGGTGATGACGCCATCCTTGCCCACGACCTCCATGGCCTCGGCGATCTTCTCGCCGACCTCGGGGTCACCGGCGGAGATGGTACCGACGGAAGCAATCTGCTCCTTGGTCTCGACCGGCTTGGCCTGCTTCTTCATCTCGGCGACGGCGGCGTTGACGGCCTTGTCGATGCCGCGACGGATGGCCAGCGGGTTGGCGCCAGCGGCGACGTTGCGCAGACCGTCGTTGACGATGGCTTGAGCGAGCAGGGTTGCGGTGGTGGTGCCGTCACCCACGGTGTCGTTGGTCTTGGTGGCGACCTCCTTCACCAGCTGAGCGCCCATGTTCTCGATGTTGTCCTCGAGCTCGATCTCCTTGGCGACAGAAACGCCGTCGTTGGTGATGGTCGGAGCACCGAACGTGCGCTGCAGCGCAACGTAGCGGCCCTTGGGGCCCATGGTGACGGTAACGGCGTCGGCCAGAGTGTTGACGCCCTTGGCAAGCTTAGCGCGGGCATCGGTGTTGAACGTAATGTTCTTTGCCATGGTAGGTAATCCTCCAAAAGAAATGTGACTCGCGTCGCCGCTTCCGAGTCCTATGCGGCGGGCGCGTTCAAAGACGAATCAGAGATTCTGACGAGACTAGGCCTCGACGACAGCGTAGATGTCGTCGGCGCGCATCAGCAGATACTTCTCGCCGTCGACCTTGACCTCGTTGCCACCGAACTTACCATAGATGACAACGTCACCGACCTTGACGTCCATGGGGATGCGCTCACCCTTGTCGTTGACCTTGCCGGCGCCAACGGCAACGATGGTGCCGCGCTGCGGCTTCTCCTGGGCGTTGCTGGCGATATACAGACCAGAAGCGGTCTTCTGCTCGGCCTCGTCGGGCTTGACCAGAACACGATCTGCAAGCGGCTTCAAAGACGACATGCTTGTTTCCTCCTTTTTGGGCCGCGCGGTTATGCCGCGCGAATTAACCCTTTTTGTTTGCGTACGCGTTGAATGGTACCCACGAATGGCGGGTTATACAACACGGAGTCAAAAAATCTTATTTTTTGGCACTTAGATTTTCTGAATGCCGGGGGATAACTTAGCGATGCCTCCCGTGTGGCTCCGGAGGGGCGGGGCATAAGGTTTCCTGCTCGGGCAGTCCTGCTCGCACGAAGGCCACATTAAGTGGCCTTCGGCTCGTGCGGAACTCGCGATAAACCTTATGCCCCGCCCCTCCGGAGCCACACGGGAGGCAGGTTAACTAATTCGGGCCCGGCATTCAGAAAAGTCAGTGCAGCAAAATGGCGATGCGGATAGCGACATGTGCATGGTTTTCGCTGCGCGCACGGGTCCCCTGGGGAGCACCGTGCATTTTTGGGAGTATTCAGCAGACTAGGACGGCTGCATACGTGCCGGACACACCATATTGGTCCCAAGGACGCCTTCGGCCGGCGATTTTGGTCGGCAGGCAAACCCCGTCAGGACAGAAAGGCATGCCTCACGCCGCACCGGAGCACAAAATGACGTCAATCTCTGCAACGTTACTCAGCCGCAGCGGCACAGGCAGAGCTCGCGGTGCTGAATACTCCGTTTTTTGCACGGCGCGGACGGGGGTACATCAGGATCCGGAAGAACATCCCAGCCTTTTTATGCAATTCGTAATGGAAAGTATGCAAAACACCTAGAGATAGCATTGCTGCTGTCCAAATTGGGCGCGGGGCGGCGGCGCCTCCGCCCCGCGCCCAAATCAAGCAGGGCGGGGACGCTCCTAACGAACCCCCCATTTGCAAACAAACGCGGCTCGAGCGCCATCCCAAAATAAGCTGCCCGAGCCGCGTTTAACGGTAAGACATGAATACTTAGCGCTCGTAGATCAGGTTGCCGGCTAGGTAGGTGGCTTGGACTTTGGTGGCTTGGAGTTCTTGGGGGTCGATGGTGAGTGGGTTTTGGTCCAGGACTACCAGGTCGGCGTATTTGCCGGGTTCTAGGCTGCCGAGGTTTTGCTCGTCGCCCGCTGCATAAGCGCTGCCCAGGGTGTAGTTGCGCAGAGCCGTTGCCGCATCGATACGCTCGCTCGGCAGCCAACCGCCCTCGGGCCAGTGGCTGCGGGGGTCTTGGCGGGTGATAGCCGTGTAGAGCACGTTCATGCTGGTAACGGCTGTGATGGGGCTATCGGTGCCGAAGGCTTGGCGGATGCCGCGCTGCTTATAGGTCGCAAACGGCCACATGATGCGGCCACGCTCCAAGCCCAGGTCGCGCTCCGGACCACCCGGGTCGAGTGTGATATGACAGGGCTGGCTCGAGGCAATGACGTTGAGTTTGCGCAGACGATCGATGTCCTCGGGCAGCAGATTCTCCAAATGCTCAAGCGTATTATGGCCGTGCTGGGGCAAGCCGTAGAGCTCTGCCGCCTCCTCAAAGATATCGAGTGCGGCATGGATGGCGCCGTCGCCGATAACGTGGATGCGCACGGTGTGGCCGCGCTCGGCTGCCGCCAGGACCAGCTTGCGCATGCGCTCGACGGGAACCGTCAGGCGACCTTGATCGCCCGGGAAGCGCGGGTTGGTATAGGGATCGGTGAGATAGGCCGTGTGTTCGCTCGAGACGCCGTCGAAGAACTGCTTAAAACCAGGCGCCGAGAGCAGCGCGTTGTTCGCGTAGCGGGTCTGCAGTTCTTCTAAGCGCGATTGGTCATCCAGCAACGTGGGGAACAGATGGGCACGGATGCCCAGTTTGCCAGCTGCCTGCAGTTTGTCGTAGACGTCATCGCGGATAAAATCGCAGCCCGGCATGGGCATGAGCGACATATCGCATATCGAGGTGATGCCCTGCTCGGCCATCCGCCTCATTTGATCGGCGTAAGCGCTTGCGATGCGATCCTCGCCCAGCCACTCAAGGCAGCGCGGTAGCAGCTGCATAGCAGCTGCCTCGTGAGCAATGCCCGTGAGCTCGCCGTTTGCGTCCTTGTCGTAGCTGCCGCCCGCCGGCGGCTCACTGTCGCGCGTGACGCCGAGCGCCTCGAGTGCACGGCTGTTGAGCCAAAGCGTGTGCCCGTCGCCCGAATACATAACGCAGGGACGATCGGGGAATGCCACATCGAGCGACGCCTTGCTAGGATGCTCGGGCGGGTCCCAACGGTAGTCGCGCCAGCCCTGCGTCACAACCCAAGCGTCATCGGGCAGGTCCTGGGAAAACTCGCGCGCATGCTGCACCAGTGCCGCCTCTGACGTGCCCATATCCATGAGCATGTACGGCGAGGAGCCGACCGAGGTATGGAAAAAGTGCAGGTGCGCGTCATGGAAACCGGGGCAGACAAACTGCTCGCCGTAGTCGATAACCGGCGTGGCGGCAGGCGCGGCGGCAATCACGTCATCGGGCGCACCGACTGCGACGATACGGTCGCCTGCGATGGCAATCGCCAGCTCGCGGGCGGTATCGATGCCGTCTTGCGCGGTAAAGACGTTCTTAGAGCGGATAATCCGATCGATATGTTGCATGGGCATCCCCATCTCTGGCAGGAAATTCAACACCCCCGAGTGTACTCCCCCGCCCTTGTAACAAAACCCCAAGCGGCAAACGGCAACTTTACCAGCCCTAGCGGCAGGTGGCATACTGGAGAGAGCCTGTACGATTTTGCGATCAACCCAGCAAGGAGCAAATCGACCATGACGAAGACCAAGGCACAGCAGATTATGGCGGCGACCGAGGCTCGCGCGGCTGACGACGTCACCGCAGCCATCAAAGATATCGCTACCGAGTTTGAACCCTATATCATCAAGCAGCGCCGCCACTTCCATAAGCACCCGGAGCTGAGCCTTGCCGAGGAGCGCACGACTTCTGACATCGCCAACCAGCTCGACGCCATGAATATCCCCTACGAGCGTCCCCTTAAGACGGGCCTTGTGGCAACCCTTCGCGGCACCGCGCCCGACGCCTATCGCGAGGACGGCACGCCACGCCGCCGCATCCTGCTGCGCGCCGACATCGACGCCCTGCCCGTCACCGAGCAGACCGGCGAGGAGTTTGCCAGCGTCAACGAGGGCTGCATGCACGCCTGCGGCCACGACTGCCACATCGCCATGATGCTCGGCACGCTGCAAATCCTGCGCCATATGACCGACGACATCCACGGCGAAGTCCGCATCGTCTTCCAACCCAGCGAGGAAAACGGCCAGGGCGCCAAGCTCATGATCGGCACGGGCGTGCTCGACGGCGTCGATGGCGCCTACGCCGCGCACATCTGGAGTGAGGTCGACGCCGGCACCGTGAGCTGCGAGCCCGGGCCGCGCATGGCCAATACCGACTGGTTCCGCATCGACGTCCGCGGCACCTCGTGCCACGGTGCCATGCCCCAGCGCGGTCACGACGCCGTTATGGTTGCCGCCGAGATCGTCAACGCTCTGCAGACCATCGTTTCGCGCGAGATCAGTCCCTACGAGCCGGCCGTCATTACCGTCGGCGAGCTGCACGGCGGCACCGCGCGCAACGTTATCGCCGGCACGGCCTACCTCGCCGGCACGGTGCGCACCTACGGCGATTCGACCCACGAGGAAATGCCGGAGCTCATGCGCCGCATCGTGGAGCATACCGCGGCCGCCTTGGGCGCCGAGGCAAAGCTCACCGACTACACCATCGCCAACTACAAGGTCGAAAACGATGCCGCCTCGAGCGAGCGCTGCCGCCAGGCAGTAATCAAATGCTTGGGCCCCACCGGCCAAGGCCATTACCGCGGCACGCTTTCGGGCGAGGATTTTTCGGAGTACCTGCGCCGCGTACCGGGCGTGCTCGCCTTTGTAGGTACGCGCAACCCCAAGATTGGCGCCACGTACGCCCAACATTCCTGCTTCTACAAGATCGACGAGACTGTGCTGGCAAAGGGCTCCATGGTGGCCGCCCAGTATGCCATCGACTTTTTGGCCGAGCCCACACAAGAGGAGCTCGACGGCCCCGCGATCACCGCGGTCGCCGAAACCAACCCCGACCTGGCCGCCAAGTTGCGCTCTGCCAAGGCAACGACCGCCGAGGCTCGCGACGCCATCCATGACGCCCGCACGGCACGCCATGCCGCGATCAAGGGCATCCACGATGCACGTGCCGCCGCTCGCCGCGAGGAGAAGCGCGGCGAGTAGTCGATTCGCGGCCATCTCGCAGTCATAGCCACATCGCGATATCAAAGCGGGGGCGGACGTTTCGACACGTCCTCCCCCGCTCATTTGTCAAGCGCTATTTCTACCGTTTCTACCCCGTCCCCAAATGGCAGGTGGCAGGGTTACTCGTCCTGCGGGTCCTCGTCGGAGCTTGGCGCAGGCTCGGGCTCAGGCACGGGCACGGGCGCGGGCTCGGGCGCAGGCGCCGGCGCCGCAGCGGAATCGGATACGGGCGCTGCGTCGGCGCTAAAACCAGCCGGAGCAGACTTCTTCTCAAACGGCAGCACAAAAGTCAGGACGTCGTCCTTGTCCTCGTCGGCCCACTCGCTTGCGTAGCGCGCAACCCAATAGTCAACGGCACGATGCTTGAGCATCTTGCCAAAGACCGTAAGGAATACCGTGACAAACGCCGTCAGCACCAAGAACAATACGAGCGTGATGCCACCGCCGGTAACAAGCGCCTCAATAGCCGAAGGACGGTAGTAGTAGTTATACATACCGACAGAGGCAATGGCGCCGAAGACGAGCGTCAGGATCCATGTGACAACGTTGGCGACCAGACCCGTCAAAAACTCGGGAAGGAACGAAGCGCAGAACAGCTTGGTCTTGTTGTGCTTAAACGCCGCCCAGACCTTGTCGAGCGAAAACGCGCTCTCGACACGACCGGTCACCGCAAAGTGCATCACGGCAATGTCGGCGAACATCTTAAAGAAGACCCCCAAGACCGCCGTGGCAATCATAGCCAGGACAAGCAGGCCAAGCGAGCCAAACAGCGCTGCCTCGAGTGCATAGGAGCCGTAATACGAATACGAGCCCGCGGCGCCAATTACCACGCTCTCCACCAGCGAAAGCACTACACCGATAACGGGAATGGCAGCGATAACCTCGAGCACGACCGAGATAACGCTCGAAAAGACTCCGAGGCCAAACGACGTGGAACGCATGAGTGGACGATCCATACCGCCATCAACCTTGAGCGACAGATCGCGACCCCACTCAATACCAAAGCCGGAACCACACACGCTCGCAATGCAAGCTGCCAAAAAGCCGATGGCAGCCGCAATGCCGCCAATAACGGGAATAAACAGCACGAGTACCGACACAACACAAATCAGCGCCGGTAAAAAGGCAATCTGGCACACGCGCTGCAGCACGCCCGGAGTCTTGGTCATATCCTCAAACGCCTGAGCCACACAGCCCTTGGACGCATTCGCCACGGGCGGTTGCGGAACAAACTGCTGGGGCTGACCCTGAGGGGCAGAGGCTGCGGCACCGGCATTGGGGGCACCACACGTGCCGCAGAACTTGTCGTTATCGCCCATGGGGGCGCCACACTGCGAGCAGAACATAGAATCATCCCTTCGTATCTTGAACGAATCATCTGGATCGCAAACGATGTCTTTGGCATCATTATCACCCAATGTGGGGACAAATACTCCAACATGACGCATTTGCAATGCGCAGGGCGCTATTCGATTGTTTGATGAGCTCGACCGCGTTAGTTCGTTCCGCGGAAACCCTTGCCGACGATCTCGGAGCTGTCGACAATCGTGATAAAGGCACCCGGATCGACTTCGCGCGCATAGCGGCGCAGTTGCACGGCCTCGCGACGGCTTAGCACGCTCATGATCACCGTCACGCACTTGCCCGAGAAAGCACCGTAGCCGCGGCTGATAGTCGCCGTACGGTTGAGATGCTTGACGATAAACTCCTCGACCTTAAGGGGCTCGGAGCAAATGACCGTGCAGACTTTACGCAGGTGGATGCTCTCGATGGCTTTGTCGACCACAAGCGTCTTGGCAAACAGGCCGAGCACGCAATACAGACCGACGCGCGGGCCGTACAAGAAGGCCGCGATGGTCACGATGCCGATATCGACCAGCAGCAGCGCACGGCCGATCTCAAGCGTCGTGCGGCGTTTGAGAATCATGGCGAGGATGTCCGTGCCGCCCGTCGAGGCACCAATATCAAAGACGATGGCGCTGCCGAGCGCCGGCAGAATCACGGCAAAGCACAGGTCGAGCCACATATCGCCCGTCATCGAGACATCGGTCGGAATAAAGAGCTCAAACAGCGAAACATAGGCGGACAGCGCAAACGAGGCAAAGACACTCCACAGGATTGCCTTGCGCTCCAAAAAGATAAAGCCCAGAACGACCAGGACCGCATTGATAATCCACATAAAGACGCCGACGGGCAGGGTCGGGAACAGCGTGGACAGAATGACCGACACGCCCGAGGTGCCGCCAAAAGCAAAGTGATTAGGGGTTTTAAACGCGACGATGGCAAAGGCAGTGAGGATCAGGCCCAAATTGAGCTCGGCAAAAAAGCGCGGAAAGCCCGGCTCCTGGCTGCGCTTGCGACCAGCGCGCTCGCCCCGCTCGATAACATCGCGATCGACCACGCGCTCCATCGGCACTACGGGAGGACGATGCACCTCCTCGGCAGCACGCGACGCCGCCTCTGCCGCAGCGGCCTCAATTGCCCATGCCTTGCTTTCTGTTTCGTGCTCGTCGGCCATTACGGCAACCCCTCGTTAACAATTTGGAAACAATGCGCCCATTAGAGTAACGCGGAACGTGGGGATTGCAACCCTTAGTTAGACGAGCGGTATAACTATATCGGGAGCGTACAAAAACGGCCGGCCACGCTTTTGCTTGCGCGGTCGGCCGTTTAATGTTTTCGCAGATAAAACCTGCCAAAACAAACCTGTCCCCTTTTGAAAGGTTATTCGTGCTGGCTGGTGCGGTGCTCGTACTCCTCGGGGGTGATGACATCCTCGATGCGCAGGTTGACGCCCGCCACCTCAAGGCCGGTCATCGCGGCAAGGCGCTCGGTGACACGTGCCTTGACATCGTCGAAAATCGCGGGCGCATAGGCGCCGTACTCGATGATGACGGAGATGTTGACGACCACGCGATTGTCATCGGTGACCTCGACCGTCACGCCCTTGGTCAGATTCTCGGCACCAAACTGCTCCTGCACAAAGTGCATGAGGTTACCCTTCATGCCCAGAACGTGCGGAACCTCGCGAGTGGCCATGGCAACGATCTTCTCGATCACGCCGTTGGAATAGGTCAGCGAGTCCTCGGACTCGTCTGCTTCCTCGTCGTCCTCATCCGTATCGGACTCGGCCTCGACGAGAGCCTCGTCCTCGAGCGTCACATCCTCAGCTTCGGCGACGACCGCCTCGTTCTCCTCGAGCTCGGTATCGGCTACATCGACCTTCGTATTAAAAGCCATGGTTCCTCCTTATGCCTGCCGCGGATGCGACAGTCGAATACATATTAGCGGCCGCTAAACAGACGGCCGAAGAAGTTGACGATCCCGTTCTCGCCGTCGCGAATTTGACCGATCACAGCGCCGATCAGCACGAAGAATGCAATGACGAGCGTATCCCACAGGCCGAGCGTGAGCACCAACACGGCGAGGATAAAGCCGGCGACGGCACCGAGCGTGGTGTTGGGATGACGCACAGCATAGCTCCAGATGGCAGCGCCCGTACCCTTGATGAGACCCATAGCCTCGTCAAAATCCGCGGCTGCCGCGTCTTGTAACTCGGTTGCCTCTGCTTTGGAATCAACAGGTTCGCTCGCCGGCGTAGCGCTCTGGTCAATCGTCAGGCGCGGCGTACGAGCGGTCTTATCTTGATTGGTATCAATCACCGGAAACCTCCACGGTCTGGACGGTAGTCTTGGACGGCAAAAAACGGACACGCGCGGTCGTACCCGGCGTGCCGAGCATGGTGTCGCAGGCCTTCTCGATGCGCTGCTGCATCGAGGTGGCAAGAGCGGCAACGTCCTTATCATCGAGCGCGATGGCCTCGACCTTAAAACGGACGTGCGAATCGTCGGAGCCTTGGACGCGGGCCTCGATATGCTCAACCATCACGCGGTCGTCGCGCTCGGCAGCAGCCCTGGCGCACGAAGAAAGCGCCGCAAGGGTAACCTCGATATTGCGCTCCCCCGCCGGATGCACGCAGGACGGCTCGCGACGGGCGAACATCAGGCGGAAAAAGCTCAGCAGTACGCCAAGCGCCACGACGCCGGCGCACACCGTCACGACGATGCGCGGCATGGGGTCGCGCATCAGCAACATAAAGCGATACGTATACGGCCCCCAAAACTGGCAGACAAGTGTACCCAGCGCCACGATGGTGGCGGCAAGGTACACGATTGCTAGGGCTCGTTTGAGTACGCGCACGCGGCGCTCCCTTCAAATCTCGGCTCTCGAAATGCAGAACGGTTCGCATCATTATAAAAGAGCCGGGTCCGGTGCTCTACGCACGCGGATCCGGCTCATCTATTCCACGAGGCTTGCATGCTCGCTTCATTATGCCCAGATATGCACGGCTCAATCCGTGCTGGCGCTACTCCTCCTCGAGGGCAGCGATGACCTCGTCGGTCATGTCCATGGTGCTGTAGACGTCCTGGACGTCGTCGAGCTCCTCAAGACGGTCGATGAGGCGCTGGACCTTCTTGGCGTCGGTACCAGAGACCTCGGTCGGGGTGGTCGGGACCATGGTGGTCTCGGAACCCTTGACCTGGACGCCCTGCTCCTCGAGCGCCTTGGAGACAGCCATGACGTCGTTGGCAGCAGTCCAGACGATCCACTCCTCGCCGGCATCCTCGTAGTCCTCGCCACCGGCCTCGGCGATGGCCATCATGAACTCATCCTCGTCACCGGCAGCACCGTTGGCGATCATGGTCTCCTTCTTGGCGTTCTCGTCCAGGATCTCCTTGGCGACGACGATCTGGCCCTTGCGCTCAAATTGGAAGGCGACGGAGCCGGAGGTGCCCAGGTTGCCACCAGCGTGGGAGAAGGCGGAACGGACATCAGCGGCGGTACGGTTGCGGTTGTCGGTCAGGCAGTCGACGTAGACGGCAACACCGGCGGGACCGTAGCCCTCGTACACGATGTTCTCGTAGACGGCGGCGTCAGCACCCGAACCAAAAGCCTTGTCGATAGCGGACTTGATCTTGTCCTTAGGCATGGACTGAGCCTTGGCCTTGGCAACGGCGGCGGCGAGGCTGGCGTTGTTCTCGGGCAGCGGGTCGCCGCCGAGACGGGCAGCAACGGTGATGTTGCGGCTGAGCTTGGAGAAGAGGGCGGAACGCTTGGCGTCCTGCGCGCCCTTACGATGCTTGGTTGTGGCCCACTTAGAGTGTCCGGACATACGTGTCTCCTATCGGTTTCGACCTAAAGCCCAGCGCAGATGCTCGGGCAATATAAACAAACGTCGTTATGATATACCTACTGGCCTGCAAGATAAACCCCAAAATGAAGGCGTCGTGATGATGGCCCCTTTGGTGCAGCAAAGAAACCTGACCCCAATGCACCAGGTTAGGACCAGAGGAAGTCACTGCGGGTGACGGTGGCGCCGATGGCGAAGGGCATGCAGGCGATGACCGGATACAGGTAGCGCATGTAGGTCGAGCCGTTGCACGGACCAATCAGGCACACGGCGAGCACGCCCAACAGCGGCACCCAGATCGCCAGCGCACGCCATGAATGACGACGCAGCAGGTAGACCACCACGGCGATCATAATCCACACATAGGTGGCCGAGCTCATGGTGAGCGAAATAAACGGGATGCGCTGCACCGCCACACGGTACAGATTGATCAGGTGGTCGCACCAGCGCACCACGTTGCTGTCAACCGGATGGAAGTCGAAGTACTTGAGGTTGTCGGGACGCGCCATGATCTCGGCACTACGCGCCGTGCTGTAGACCCAGGCATCGCGCGCGCTCGGATAAAAGTAGCCGTAATAGTTATTGATGAGCGCCGAGATATAGCACTCGGGATCCTTTTTGAACATCTGCGCCCAGACCTCAAAATAGGCCTTGATGTCCTCCTGCGAGGCGTACTCGTTAAAGCAGTTCTTGACGGCATCCGACTTATCCGGGTTGTAACGGCGGCCCAGATTCTCGTACTTGAGCACCCGGTCGATCACGGCGCGCTCCTCGTCGGTCACCAAGCCGTCGCAAGGAGCCTCCACGATGGTGCCGTCCTCCTTTACCGTGGGGTTGACGCCCGAGTTGAGGCCGTCGTGCTTTTGGACGAAACGAGCCGTCTGTTGGAACGGAATCGAGAGGATTTCGCGCTTGGAACCAGGCGTGATGTCGTGCGTCGGCATAAAGACCTTGGTGAAGTACATATTAGAGGCAAGGCAGAGTGCGAGCACCGCGAGGACGCCAACCCAGCGGAAGCGCGGCGTGGCGCATGAGACCGCGGTGCCCGTCTGCTTAGCCGCACGACGGGCGACATGTACATCCCATGCGCAAAACGCCGCCGCAATCACGCAGGCCGCCAACGGAAAGACCAGACCGCCATTGCGCAAAAACGTGGAACCCATGGCAGCCAGCGCAAGCAACAGCCAGTCGTGGCGCGCAAAGAGCACGGGGGCTTTCTCGCCCGCCCGCTCGACATTGGCATCACGACGGGGCAAGCCACATGCCACGAGCTTGACGGTCTGTACCAGCAGCACCAAAAACGCGTCGGCAAAGAGCACGTCTTTGGTGAGCAGGGCCGCGTAGTTAGAGAACATCGGCATAAACGCAAAGAACAGCAGGATCGTACCGCGAACCGGCAGGCTCACGCCCAGTTTGCGCAGCGACGAAATGGAATAGGCCATGCAGGCAGCCGTGATGACAAATTGAGCGCAGGTATAGATGATGAGGCCCGCGTTAGCGCTGCTGAACAGCGAAAGCCCCAGTTGAACGCACGAGCCGATAATGGCCGTGTGCACGACCGGGTGATGCCCGTTGAGCAGGACATTGGGGTTGAGTAGGCGCAGGTAGTCGCTCGTGCCGTTGGGATAGTTGAACCACTGGCGAATCTGCGCACCCGTATCTCCCATAAAAAGGCCGGGCAGCGAAGCGATGAGCGTGGGCGCCCAGGCGATCATAAGCACCAGGAAGGGCCCGGCAAAGGGATGGGCCGAGAGCACGGCGTGAGCCACACGCCATACGCGGCCAAAGTGCGCTTCGGAAAACGGAATGCGCCGAGAGCTCAGCCAATCTAGACACTCAAAAGCCAGGTAGAAGGCAACGATCGCCAAGAGCATCCAGCCCGCGCCGCCAATCCAGGCACAGATGATGCGGGCCTTGTCGCCAAGAACAATCTCGGCCGAGTCGGTGAGGTCGTAGCTGCGGCCGAACACCATGCAGATGGCGAAAAACAGCGACGGCAGAATGATCGACGGGCGCCAGGTGTCGCCACGGCCAAAGAATACGTAGCGAAACGGCAGCGTGAGCAGGCAGGCAAGCGCAAGCAGCATGACCGCGTCGGTATGGCCGGCAAACGAGAGGAGCACCTCGTAGCACACGTACAGCATGCCCGAGGCTTTGGGGTCAATCGCCAAGACTGCGTTGCTCGACACCGGGGCGGGATCGATGGAAAACGCCGTGGTCGCCAACAGCGCGAGCAGAAATGCGATGAGCGTCTGCTTGGCGGGGTAGCGCTTAAACCAGACGATGCGGGCCGCGTCGCGCGCAGCCGTTGTGGAGAGATCGGAATCCTTCACAGTCCGAAAGCCTTTCTAGAAACCTGCCAAAAAGGGACAGGTTTATTTTGGCAGGTTTTATCTGGGGAAACGTTACGGTTCTGTCATCATTGCCCAGCAAACCACCACAAAGGTGCCTGCCCCCTTTGTGGTCGTATGTGGTGGTTAAGCGTCGAGGTAGATGCGCTGGGGGCGATTGCGGTGTCGGGCGAAGATGATGAGCGCCAGGCCCGCAATAACGAGCGGAAGGCTCAGCAGCTGACCCATCGTGATGACGCCGCCCAGCAGATAGCCAAGCTGGGCGTCGGGCACGCGCACGAACTCGACGAGGAAGCGGACGATGCCGTAACCCATCACAAACACGCCCATAAACGTGCCCTGGGGCAGTAGCGGCTTTTTGCGGCTGAGCACCTGCAGGATGCAGAAGAGCACAATGCCCTCAAGAAATGCCTCGTAGAGTTGGGAGGGGTGACGCGGCATATCGCCCGCAGTCCCGCCAAAGACCACACCCCAGGGCAGATCGGTCGGCTTGCCCCACAGCTCACCGTTGACAAAGTTGGCACAACGGCCCAGACACAAGGCCAGCGGCGCGCCGATGACGGCAAGGTCTGCCAGAGTCCATGCATCGAGCTTATACATGCGGCACACGATGATGCCGCCCAAGATGCCGCCGACCAGGCCACCGTGGAAGCTCATGCCGCCCTCGTTGGTGGCAAAGATCTCGAGCGGGTGCGCCCAGTAGTAGCCGTCGCCGTAAAAGATGACGTAGAACAGACGGGCGCCAATGATAAGGCCAAAGACCACGCCGACCACGACACTCGTCAGGTCGTCAATCGTGATGCTAAAGCCCCAGCGACGCTGCGTGCGGTACATGACGACCGCCGTGAGCAGGGCACCGACCACATAGGCCAGACCATACCAGTAAATCGTGATGGGCCCCGCCGAAATCGCGACGGGATCAAGCATATGGTAGAAGTCGTTGAGCATGTCGACCCTCCTACTCCCTACATACAAATGCGGCCGCGGGCCTTGCGCTCGCGGCCGCATATTTGGGCGTAACGTCTATGCGGAGTATGCCGTCCGCAGCTTTCGCATCTTAGAACGGCGCGTACTCGTCGTACAGGTCGTCGGTCTCGCCGGAGGCATTGACCTGCTCGACACGGGTAACGCCGGGCACATGCTCCTTGAGGATACGCTCAATACCCATGGACAGGGTCAGCGAGCTCATGGGGCAGCCGGCGCAAGCGCCCTGCAGCTCCAGTTTGACGACGCCCTCGTCGTCAACGCCCACATACTCCATATCGCCGCCGTCGGCCTGCAGGTTGGGGCGAATCTCTTCAAGAACCTTCTTAAGCAGCTCTTCGTTAACAGCCACAGGGGCTCCTTTCTCACAATTACGCGGGCGCGCCCGCGGACAGAAGCTATGTTACTACAGCCGTGTACCCGCTCACGAGCCGTCCATGCGCGCAGACGCGACTTTCACGAGTAGTCAATTTGGGACGGGGCTCTTTTGGCTGCCTTTTGTTGCCAGCTGGCGTTGCCACGCGCTACTGCTGAGCCTGCCCCTCGGTGCCGATGTGAACATCGACGATAACCTGGCGGTAGCTAATGCCGCAGGAGTCGAGGATGCGGCGGCTGATGCGTCCGTCATCGGTGTCGGCGTACTTGTTGTCCAGGTAGACAACCTCGCCCACACCCACCTGCGCCAAAATCTTGGCGCAGTCGTGGCACGGGAACAGCGTGACGTAGACCGTGGAACCCTCAAGATCTTTGAGCGAGCCACGGTAGTTGAGCACGGCGTTTGCCTCGGCATGCACCACGTAGTTGTGCTTGTCCTGCAACGGGTCGTCGCTCGTGCCCCACGGGAAAAAGTCGTCGTTGAGCGCCGAGGGCGTACCGTTGTAGCCCACCGAAAGGATGCGGTGGTTGGTGCTGGCGATGCACGCGCCCACCTGCGTGTTGGGGTCCTTACTGCGGCGCTGCGCGGCGATGGCCACGCTCATAAAGAACTCGTCCCAGCTAATGACGTCCAGGCGCTTGCCTGACGAAGTTTGATGAAGATCGTCCGACATGGCAGACACCTCCGTAATCGCAATAATTTGACCCATTGTAGCAGGTGAAAGGTGGGGCTGTTTCCTCTCCCACCGATGTCCTCGGCTTTATGCGCGACGAGGCTTTTGATTGATGCGGTAGAGCTCGGCGAGACCCCGCAGCGTCAGCGCGTCATCGACCGTCAGGCTATGGCCGACCAGCGCCGCAAGTGCCTCGGCATCGTCGCCGGTAATGACGATGGGTACATTGCCCTCCCCCGCGGCCTTGGTCGCGCGCATCTCGGCAAGCACCATGTCGAGCATGCCGTCGATGCGTGCCACCTCGCCCAGAACCACGCCCGAACGCATGGCCTCGCGCGTGTTGCGGCCGATTACATGTGTGGGTGCCGAGGGCTCGACCTGCGGCAGGCGTGCCGCAGCAGCCGAGAGCGAGCGGGCGCCGAGCGCCAGACCCGGCGCGATGACGCCGCCGACAAAGGTACCGCGCGCATCGATGACCTCAATATTGGTCGTAGTGCCCAGGTCGATCACGATGCACGGAGAGCCGTAGACGGCACGGGCCGCCACGGCGTCGGCGATGCGGTCGGGGCCGATCTCGGCCGGATCGTCGTAGTGTACGGGCATGCCGGTCTTGAGGCCCGGCCCCGCGGTGAGCACGCGTCCCGTGCAGGTGCGGGAAAGCGCCGCCTTCCACGGGCGCTCGAGCGCCGGCACTACGCAGCTCAGCACTGCGGCTGCGGGAACGAGCACACCCGGCATGCCCGCATCGGCTGACAGCGCGCCCATGACCTGCGTGAGCCTCATGCTCACCTCGTCTGCTGTGATGCTCGACGGCGTGGTGATCTCGCACGTCGCAAGCGGACATTCCTGCGCCGCGGCCGAATCCTCTGCAAACAGGCCAAAGCGAATGAACGTGTTGCCCACGTCGACCGTCAATATATATGCGCACCCATTAAGCATCGTCGGCACTCCTTTCGTCTGTCCAGCAGTATATCGCCTACCTAAACCAGTCATCCCAAAATGACTAGCTTGCGGCTATACTGGTGCGCGGTCGTTTGCGAGCTCACGCGGCGGCCCTTGGTAACCCGACTTCCCGCGCCGTATCCGTAACGGCGCTCCCGGGGGAAGCGGATATACGCAAAGGAGTTTTATATGAGCAATCCCTCGAACCGCGCTTCGATGCGCGGGCAACTCACGCTGCGCGGCGTCGTCATCGGCGTCCTTGGCTGCGTGATCATCACGGCAAGCTCGGCCTACACCGCCCTCAAGATGGGCGCACTCCCCTGGCCAATCGTCTTCGCTGCCGTCATCTCGCTGTTCTTCCTTAAGCTCATGGGCAACGCCAGCCTCAACGAGGCAAACGTCACCCACACCATCATGTCCGCAGGCGCCATGGTCGCCGGCGGTCTGGCGTTTACCATCCCAGGCGCCTGGATGCTGGGCTATGCCGACCAGATTAGCTGGCTCGACATGTTTATCGTGGCACTCGCCGGCACTATCCTGGGTCTGCTGGCCACCGCGCTCATCCACCGTCACTTTATCGTGGACGCCGCGCTTGAGTTCCCCACCGGCAACGCCGCAGCTCAGACCTTGCGCGCGACCGAGGCTGGCGGCAAGACCGGCAAGCAGCTCTTTGGTTCCATGGCCATCGCCGGCATCTATAGCGTGCTGCGCGACGCTCTGGGCATTGTGCCCAGCATGCTGTGCACGCTCAACATCCCCGGCGTGACCTTTGGCATCTACAACTCGCCCATGCTGCTCTCCGTCGGCTTCCTCGTGGGCTTCGCCCCGGTCGCCTTCTGGTTTGCCGGCGCCCTGCTGGGCAACTTTGGCATCATCGTGGGCGGCACCGCTGCCGGTCTGTTCGACGTTGTGACTGCGCAGGGCATCGTCAAGTCCCTGGGCATGGGCCTCATGATGGGCTTTGGCGTCGCCGTCGTCCTCAAGGACATCCTGCCGCAGGTCGCCGGTATCGTCCGCGGTCTTGCCGCCGACAGCTCCACCGACACCGACGAGCAGTCGCTCATCTCGGGCTCCCTTAAGCTCGACGCCGGCATCATCGGCCTGGGCGCCGCCGCCATCGCCGTGATCGTCGCCATCGCGCTCGACCTTGGCCCCGTCCCGGCCGTCATCGTCACGCTGTTCACCTTTGTCACCACCATCATGAGCGCGCAGAGCTGCGGCCAGACGGGCATCGACCCCATGGAGATCTTCGGCCTCATCGTCATGCTCATCGTGGCTGCCTTCGCACAGATCGCCCAGGTCAAGCTGTTCTTTATCGCCGGCATCGTGGCCGTGGCATGCGGCCTTGCGGGCGACGTCATGAACGACTTTAAGGCCGGCGCCGTGCTGGGCACCAACCCGCGTGCGCAGTGGATCGGCCAAGCCATCGGCGGCATCGTGGGCGCCCTGGTCGCCGCAGCCGTCATGGTCGCGCTCGTCACCGCCTATGGTCCGGACGCCTTTGGCCCCGACAAAAGCTTTGTTGCCGCGCAGGCAAGCGTCGTCGCCACCATGGTCTCGGGCATCCCGAGCGTGCCGTGGTTCGCAGGTGGCTTTATCGCCGGCATCGTCATGTACTGGCTCGGCATTCCGGCCATGATGATCGGCCTGGGCGTGTACCTGCCGTTCTACATGTCACTCACGGCATTCCTGGGCTCCTGCGTCAAGCTCGCCTACGACAAGTGGTCCGCCCACCGCGACGCCACCGCTGGTCTTTCTGACGAGGAGAGGGCTGCCAAGGACGCCGCCTTCCAGGAACAGGGCCTGGTTGTCGCCAGCGGCCTGCTCGGCGGCGAGTCCATCGTCGGCGTTATCCTGGCGTTTGTCTCCGTGGGCTTAAGCCTGCTGGGCTAAGCTGAGCAGCTGCTCGACGGCAACCATATTGCCTACGACTTGCCCGGTCGGTAGCTTTTGCGGCTGCCGACCGGGCTTTTTATACCAACGCAAAGAAAGGCCGGCGCGCTGCATTTAACAGCGCGCCGGCCTTATCGTTTGGCTAACGAGACGGTCCCGTTATGAATTGAAGTTCGTTGCAGAAACTACGCTCGAAACGCTACATCTGCTTGCGACGACGATCGCCGAGCGTCACACCCGTGGCAACGAGCGTAATGCCGCCGATGACGAAGACCTCACCTGCAAGCGCGGAGGTATCGCCCGTCTGAGCAAGTGCACCGTCCGTGGCCTTCTTCTTGGCGACAGGAGCCTTTGCGGCAGCCTGCGCAACCTGAGGCTTGGCCTGCAGCTCAGCCTTGGGATGATACTTGTCGTACTCGGCCTGCGCGGCAGCCAGGGCATCCTTGGCATCGCCAAGCTCGGCAAGCGCGGCGGCATAGGCGTCGTTGGCATCGGACAGCTTGGCATCGGCATCGCTCAGAGCAGCCTTGAGGCCAGCGGCGGCATCGACGGCGGCCTTATAGCGAGCGTAGACAGCGTTCAGCTTGACCAGCTTCTCGTTGCCCGTCGTGCCCGCGGCAAGGGATGCCTTGTGGTCGACAGCCTCAAGATCGGCCTTGAGCGCCTCGTCGTTGGCAAGCTCGGCCTTGGCCTTGACGATCTCGAGGTTCGCATCGACGACGGCTTCGTTGGCGGCCTCGAGCTGCTTCTGGGCATCGGCGACACCGGCGACGGCAGCGTCATAGGCGGCCTTGGCGTCGTCGACCGCCTTCTGGGCGCCGGCGAAGCGCTCGAAGGCCTTGTTTGCGCCGGCCAGCTCGCCCTCCGCGACCTTGACCTTCGCCTGCGCGTCGGACAGGGCCTGCTTCTTGGCGTCAACTGCCTGCTTGGCGTCCGAAAGAGTGGTCGCAGCGTGCGTATCTGCGGCCTGAGCCTTGTCAACGCCAGCCTGGGCAGTGTCGTCGGCCTTCTTGGCATCGTCAAGCGTGCCCTGCTTGTTCGCAAGGTCCGTCTTGGCGGCATCGCGCTTGGCGGTAAGGTCCTTGACCGAAGCCGTGGCGTTGTCATACGCCTCGCTGGCCTGGTCGGACTTTACCTTGGCAGCATCGCGGGCGCTGCGAGCCTTCGCCTTACGAGCAGCGGCATCGGCTGCGTTCGTCTGGCAATCGGAGAGCTTGGAGTTAGCCTCGTCGAGTGCAGCCTGTGCGGCGGTCGCCTCGGACTTGGCGGCATCGAGGTTCTGCTTGAGGGACTCGATGTCGATTCCGCCGAGTGCGTCCTTCGCGGCGTCATATGCCGTCTTTGCGGCGGCGGTTCCGGACTTAGCCTTCTCGTACTCGCCCTTGGCGGTGTTCATGTTCGCATCGGCTGCGGCGAAAGCGTCCTGGGCGGCATCCTGCCCGTTTACAGCTGCGAAGTAAGCTTCCCTAGTAGTTCCAAAGTTCTTCTGCGCCTCGGCGAGCTTGCCCTGAAGCTCCTTGAGCTGCGCCTTCTGCGCCTGCGTGCCGCCAGCGTTATAGGCAGAGTCGATGTAGTCGTTCACGAGCTTCTTGAACTCGGAGACAGTGAAATCAGCCTGAGTATCATCAGCGCTGTAATCGAATACGGTTACCTCGGAATCGGTGTTCTTACCGCTACCGGTTGCGATACCGATAGCCACCGTAGCGGAATCGATAACGTTGAGATAGTGCCCGCAGCCGTCTCCTCTTTCCTTACCGTTTTCATCTTTTGTGCCGGAATACACATCGCGATAGTTTTGGTAGATATAGTACGAATCATAGCGATGAGCCATGAGAGCTTTGCCAGCCTCGCTATCCACACCGTACTTTTTAATCCAATTCTCGTAATTAACCTTCTCCTGAGTGTAGAGACCAGTATAGGGCCAACCGAGTGTATCCTCGGTCTCGCCGCCGGTATATGCGCCGCCTCCGCCGGCAAGATTTTCACCGTTATCCCAGTAGCAGCCTGAGTGTCTCCAGATGTTCGATGAATATGATGCATTAAGGGCGGCTGCCACAGTCATGCGGGGGCTGACGCTGAGCGCCGACTGACCGTTCGCCTTGCGGAGGTTGTTCTGGGTGTCGAGATATGTCAGGGCGTTGCGCATCTGCTCCAGGGAAAGCGGGTTGGTGTCGCGAGACATGTCCTGATCGACGTACTGGTCATACCATTCGGCCTTGTCATCGGCACCGGTCAGCATCGATACGGCGTCCTGGGCGTTCTTCTTCTGCGTGGCTGTGAACTGGCTGCCGCCGATGATGTAGTTCATGAAGCCGAACATGCCCTGGCTGATAACATTCTGGTCTACGGTCATGTTCGACTTGAGGTCGGCAATCTGCTGGTTAAGCTTCTCGACCTCGGCATTCGCGGTGTCGTATGCCTTCTTGGCGGTATCGGATTCAGCGCATGCCGTCTCCCACTCGCTGCGCTTCTGCTTGCGAACTTCGACAAGCTTATCGTACGCGGTCTTCTTGTCTGCTTCGGTCTGCTGCGCCTTCTCGTATGCGGCCTTGGCGGCGTCGCGCTCGCTGGCGGCGGCGTTGTACTCCTTGTTTGCCGCATCGTATGCAGACTTGGCAGATGCCACAGCAGCGTTGGCGGCGTTGGCCTTCTCCTGCGCGGCGGTGACGGTAGTCTGCGCAGCCTGCAGGTTCGCCTGTGCAGTGGCGTCTGCAGTCGTCGCGGCTTCGAGCGCGGCCTGCGCGGTCGCGAGCTCGCTGGCGGCAGTGACCTTGGCAGCTTCGAGCGCGTTCAGATCGATACCCGTGCCCGAGGTCGCGGCATCAAGCGCGGCCTGCGCCTGGTCGAACTTCTGCTGGGCGTTATCGCGCGCAGTGGTCGCAGCAGCGAGAGCAGCGGCAGTCTCCTGCTTCTTGGCCTGGGCGGAAGTCAGAGCGGTCTCAGTGTCCTTCTTTTCCTGCTGGGCGCTAGCCTCGGCAGCCTTGGCCTGGTCCAGATTGGCCTGTGCAGTAGCAACGGCCTTATTGGCATCATCGAGCTTTGCCTGCGCGTCCTCGACAGCCTTCTTGGCAGTCTCGTACTCGTCCATACCCATGGCCTCGAGCTTGGCTTGGGCATCATCGAGGGCCTTCTTGGCCTCATCCTGCTTTGCCTTGGCGTCCTTGAGCGCCTGGGTCTTATCCTCGACACTCTTGTTGGCCTGTTCGAGCTGATCGTTCAGGTCGCCCAGCTTCTTCTGCTGCTGCTCGGTCTTTTCGACGGCGGCTTTGAGCTCGTCAATCTTCTCCTGGAGCGCGGCGACTTCTGCTGCGTTCTGCTCGATTTCGTTGTCGCTCACAGCCTGCGAGGCCTGATTCTTTTGCTGCTGTGCCTGCTTTTGAGACTGGCCCGCCGCGTCGGCCTTCTTCTGGGCGGCATCGTAGGCGGCCTGAGCGTCCTTGAGCTGCTTTGCCGACTCCTCGGCCAGCTGGGCAGCCGTCTTTACGACCGCTTGGTTACCGGCGGCAACGGTGTTCTCTACAGAACTACCCCCCCCCCTGAACAGAATCGCCGTTATCGGTTGACGGTGCGGCGATTGCCGCCAGCGGCGACATAAGCGGCTGAACAATGAGGCCCGCCGTCAAAACGGTTGCGACGGCGCGGTTGGCAACGCCCTTGACGTTGACGGCCTTAGCCCGAGGCTCAAAGTGTTGTGGGCTGTAGTTTGCCATGGCTTTCTCCCTTTGACACGGATGTATCCATACGCTTCAAACTGTAGGTGCCGATTTTTGAATTCTGTTGCGCAACATTGGTCACCAGCGGATTTTTTGAAACTCGCACTCTCGTGCTTCACAATTTCGTCACACATGTAGGAGCTGGTGCATCATATTCTTGCGGGATCAAATTGAACCTGTGATTTGCATTTGCTCCCGCGTCATCCGCCCTATCGGATTCCGCATCCAACAGACACCTCATCCGCCACGGTGTAGAGTTAGGACAACGGGCGCGTTGCGCGGCCCGTGCCAGAACGAGGTGGACATGGAACTCGACAAGCAACAGATCAAGCGGCTGCGCGAACGCCATCACCGGCGCCACGGCATCCGCCCTGCCCATAGTGAGGCCATGGAGAACGCCACCCGCTTCCTAAAGCGCGCATTCAACATTCGCGAGGGACGCGCGCCCTATCACGTGATCCGCAAGCGTTTTGTAAACGGGGCGCGTCTGACTGGCTCCCACCTATGCATCCTCATCATCGCCATGCTCATCGCAAGCATCGGCCTCGATATCGACTCGGACATCGCCATCGTGGGTGCCATGCTCATCTGCCCGCTCATGGGATCGGTCCTTGCCATGGCATATGGCATCGCCACGCTCGACCGTGAGATTACCGTCGAAGCCATCGCCAGCCTTGCGCTGCAGATGGCCTTTTGCCTGGTCACGTCCACGTTGTACTTTAAGCTCTCGCCCCTTGGCACCACCACAGCTGCCATCATCGACAATTCGACGCCGACTGTGTGGGACCTCGCTGTCGCGCTCGCCGGCGGCTTTGCGGGCGGCCTAGGCAACTCACGCGACCAGGAACCCGCCACGCTCATTGCCGGCGTAGCCGTGGCGACCGCGCTCATGCCGCCCCTGTGCGCGGCGGGTTACGGCATCGCCATCGCGAGCGGGTCGCTGTTCCTCTCGGCGCTCTACGAGTTTGGCATCAACGTCGTCTTTATCGCGCTGGCGGCCGAAGCCGTATTGCTTCTTTTACGTGTACCGCTCAAGCGTGACCTCAACGGCGACGGCATTGTGACTGCCGAGGAAAACGCTGAGGTCGACGAGCTATCGCGCAAGGTGCGCCGACGCATCATCGTGGGTACGGTGATCTTTGCCATCCCCTGCATCGTTATGACCGCGGGATCCATTGGCTCGGCGCAGGCCGGCGTGCAGGACGGCTACGGCATCACCGAGACCACGCGCGAGCTTGCGGCGGTGCTGCCAGGCTTTAAGGACTACACCGTCGCCGTCGAGACCTCGGCTACCGAAGGCGAGGAGGAGGGTATCGTCGAGCGCGAGATTGTCGCCCATGTGACGACAGACGAGACGCTTGGGGCACACGACCGCCACGTCGCCCGCAAGCTCATCGACCTCAACGTGCCCGAACTCGATCGCGTGGAGTTCGATGTGAAGTGATGCGGGATGTGAGATGGATGCGCGCACGGGCGCGAGTCGGAACGAGGCGCAGACGCGACGCAGGCCGCGAGCAAAAAAGCGGGGCGCGATTCATGTCCGTGCCCCGCTCGCTGTTTTATTGCCGTGAATCAACTGTCCGCATCGACATCGCCAGACTCCACCGTAAACGCCGGACCGGTACTCACCAGATAAAAACGGGTCACCCTGGTATCTCTAAATAGGTAGAGCAAGCCCTGATCGCGTCGGCGTGACAAGTACGCCACGTGGACCGTACCGAATTCTTCACCGTTTTCCTTCTTTAATATCAGGATGTTGGGGTCATCCGTACGCTTAAACTGCCCGTCTGTGCAGATTCCGTCTTGGTCGACCAGCTGCCATCGACAGTTGTCCTCCTCAAGAAAAGCCAGGGTTTCCCGACTCGTTTTGTCATCCCGATAGTAACCATCAATGACAAAGCCTTCGGAAGCACATTCCTGCATATAGGATGTTTCTCGACTTATAGCAAACAGCCCCGTAGCGCCTAAGAGCACAGCCAGGCAGACCACTGCAAGGGTTATCGAAATAGCACGGCGACCCATGTTAGCCCAACCGATAGTTATTTAACGGAGCGCGAAACATACCTGGAACCTCCGATATCAGGGGGAACGTCACCTATGGCCTGCCGGCAATCATATGTTTTCAACATCAAACCATATGGTTACAACTCGTTGGAGATAGGTTCCATGAACGGACGATAATTTGCGGCGAACGGCTACAATATGTTCATTATCTCAGGGTTCTGGAGGCAATTTTTGGTGCCACCGAGACGTTGTTTTCGGAAGTATGCGGCAAATTCCGGAGCCCTCGAGCACACCCCGGTTTTTCACCAATAAAACCGCAGGTACAAAGCTTGGGCATATCCAGTGTGCTCGGCCTATTCAAATTTTGCCGCATACTTCCGAAATCCAAGTTCGCAGGGGGTGATAGTTGGACCGTTTACGCAACAGATGTCCAGTAAAAACGGGTGGTAACCGGTACGGCTGCCACCCGTTTGTCCCATATCTAGCCCATAGCAGGCCAGTTACTTCTTAATGCCGCGTCCCAGGCGCTCGGCGACCGATGCCACGGCCTCCTCGCTGGCCGGCCCGCAGCTCACACAGCCGTCATGAGCACGCATCTGGCCGGTGACCTCGTCCATCGCGAGCGGCGCCACCTTCTCGAGCTTAAAGCCCTTACCGGCGCGCATGTTCTCCTTGGCCACGCTGATCATGAGCTTAATACGGTTGAGCTGGTTGACCTCGGACGCGCCGGGGTCGTAGTCCACCGCGACGATGTTGCTCTCGGGATGTTGGCGGCGCAGCTCCTTGATTACGGCCTTGCCCACCACGTGATTGGGCAGGCACGCGAAGGGCTGCGTGCAGATGATGTTGGGCGCACCGTGATCGATCAGGTCGAGCATCTCGGCCGTGAGCAGCCAGCCCTCGCCCATGTTGTTGCACACCGAAAGCACTGTGCGGGCCTTGTCGGCCATGGTGCCGATGCGCTCGGGCGCCTCAAAGCGGCGGGACTTCTCGAGCATCTCCTCCACCGGCGTGCGCATCCAGTCCACCAGCTTGATGAGCGCCTGCATGCCCGCGCGCGTAGTGGGAGAGCTTCCCAGCTCGTCCTTCTGCAGCTCGGCGTTGCTCATGGAGTACAGGAAGAAGTCGAGCAGACCCGGCACCACGGCCTCGCAGCCCTCGCGCTCGATAACGTCGACCACGTGGTTGTTGGCCGTGGGATGGAACTTGACCAAGATCTCGCCGACCACGCCCACGCGCGGCTTGGTGCCCTCGCCCACGAGCGGCATGGAGTCGAACGCGCGGATGGCCTCGCGGCACAGCTTGGTGTAGTTATGCCTGTTGAACTTGGGCGCCAGCTTGCGGGCGCGCGCCATGTACTCCTCGTAGAGTGCGTTCGCCGCACCGGGCGTTGCCTCGTACGGGCGGCAACGATAGAGCATCTGCATCATCACGTCGCCAAAGAGCACCGCGTAGACTGCCTGCTTAAGCAGCGCCGGCGTAATCTTAAAGCCGGGGTTGTCCTCGCCCAGCGCCACGGCCGAAAGCGAGATCACCGGAATCTCGGGGTGGCCGCTCTCGCGCAGGGCCTTGCGGATAAGCGCGATGTAGTTGGTGGCACGGCAGCCACCGCCGGTCTGGCTGATGACCACGGCTGTCTTGGACAGGTCGTACCGACCGCTCTCGATGGCCTCCATGATCTGACCCGTCACCAGGATCGACGGATAGCAGATGTCGTTGTTCACATAGCGCAGACCGGCCTCGACGGCATCGTGGTCAGTCGAGGGCAGCAGCTCCAGGTTGTAGCCGGCACCGCGGAACACCTCTTTGACCAGGTCAAAGTGGATCGGCGCCATCTGCGGGCACAGGATGGTGTAACCCTCCTCGCGCATCTGCTCGGTAAAGGGCACCTTGGGCCATGCGGTCGAGGCGCTCTCACGCTGCGCCTCGAACGTGTACTTGCGGCTCGCGAATGCGGGAGCATCCATGGAGGGTGCCACCGGCGCGGCGTCGCCCTGCTCGTAGGCCTCGCCCGCTGCCGTAGCCTCGGCCAAGCGCTCGGCCTCCTGGTCCTTGAGCGCCGCCATGAGCGAGCGGATGCGGATGCGCGCAGCGCCCAGGTTGGACACCTCGTCGATCTTGAGCACGGTGTAGATCTTGCCGCTGGCCTCAAGGATTTCCTGCACCTGGTCGGTGGTCAGAGCGTCCAGGCCACAGCCGAAGGAATTGAGCTGGATCAGATCCAGGTCGTTGCGCATCGTCACAAAACGGGCGACGGCATACAGGCGGCTGTGGTACATCCACTGGTCGACGACGCGAATCGGACGCTCAGGCTTTACCAGGTGCGCGAGCGAATCCTCGGTAAAGACCGCAAAGCCAAAGCTCGAGATAAGCTCGGGCAGGGCATGGTTGATCTCGGGGTCGTTATGGTAGGGGCGGCCGGCGAGCACAATGCCGTGGCCACCGTGGTCCTCGACCCACTTAAGAGCCTCCTCGCCCATGGTCTGGATGTCCTCATGGAAACGCGCATCGGCCTCAAAGGCGGCGTTGACAGCGGCATCGACCTCGGAGCGCGTGATCTTGGGCCCACGCACGCGACCGCGACCGGCTTGCGCATCGGCCACACGGTCGACGGCGAGCACCTGGTACAGACGGCGCTTGAGCTCGGTCTTGTCGTGATACGGCACAAACGGGTACAGGAACTCGATGTTCTGCTCGCGGATCTCGTCGATGTTGAGTGCCAACGCCGTGGGGTAGCTCATGACGATGGGGCAGTTATAGCAGTTGCCAGCCGTCGGATCCTCCTTGCGCTCCCAGCGCACGCACGGCATCCAGATGAAGTCGACATCGCGGTCGATAAGGTTCATCACATGGCCGTGGCTCATCTTTGCCGGATAGCACACGCTCTCGGACGGCATGGACTCGATGCCCGCCTGGTAGGTCTTCTTGCTCGACTGGTCGGACAGCTGCACGCTAAAGCCCAGGCGCGTAAAGAACGCATGCCAGAAGGGGTAGTTCTCGTACATGTTGAGTGCGCGCGGGATACCCACGGTGCCGCGCGGGGCCTCGTCGGGGCTCAGCACCTCGCGGTTAAAGAGCAGCTCGTTTTTCTTTTTAAAGAGGTTAGGAGCCTCGGTTTTTTGCTTTTTGTGGCCGGCACCCTTCTCGCAGCGGTTACCGGTAATGAAACGCCTGCCGCCGCCAAAATCGTTGACGGTGAGCTGGCAGTTGTTGGAGCAACGGCCGCAGCGGACGTGTTTTTGCGTCACGGTGAGGTGCGCGATGTCCTCGGCAGAAAGGATGGTCGAGGTGCCGTCGGCGCCGGCGCGGTCGCGGGCGAGCAGGGCCGCACCGTAAGCACCCATGCAGCCGGCGATGTCGGGACGCACGGCGTGCACGCCGGTGAGCTGCTCAAATGCGCGCAGCGTGGCATCGGACATAAAGGTGCCACCCTGAACGATCACCTGGCTGCCGATCTCCTTGGGGTCGCGCAGCTTAATGACCTTGAACAGGGCATTCTTGATGACGGAATAGGACAGGCCGGCCGCGATGTCGCCCACCGTGGCACCTTCCTTTTGCGCCTGCTTGACGCGCGAGTTCATAAAGACCGTGCAGCGGCTGCCCAAATCGACCGGGGCCTTGGCATGGATGGCGGCATCGGCGAACGCGCGCACGTCCATGTTCATGGACACGGCGAAGCTCTCGATAAAGCTGCCGCAGCCCGATGAGCAGGCCTCGTTGAGCATAATGTGCTCGATGACGCCGTCCTTCACGCGCAGGCACTTCATGTCCTGGCCGCCGATGTCCAGGATAAACTCGACACCGGGCAGGAATGCCTTGGCGCCGCGCAGGTGCGCGACGGTCTCGATCTCGCCGGAATCGGCCTTGAGGGCCTCGATGAGCAGCGCCTCGCCGTAGCCCGTGGTGGTCACGTGGCCGATGGTGCAGCCGGCAGGGATGTGATTGTAGAAATCGGCCATGATGACCTTGGCCGTGCCCAGGATGTCGCCGTTGTTGTTGCCGTACCAGGTGTGCAACAGCTGGCCGTCCTCGCCCACGAGCGCGGCCTTCATGGTGGTGGAGCCGGCGTCGATGCCGATGAACACGCGGCCGGTGTAGCCGTCGAGCTTACCCTTGGGGACGACTTCCTGGTCGTGGCGGTTCTTGAACTCGGCAAAGTCCTCGTCGGTGGCAAAGAGCGGATCCAGGCGCTCGACCTCGGCACCCTGCGTGTCACCCAGGCTGTCGATGGCCTCGATAAGCTGCGGGAACGTGCTGAGCTTGTTGGACTCGTGCGCCATGGCAGCGCCGCTCGCCACAAACAGGTGGGCGTTTTGGGGCACAATGCGGTGCTCCTCGTCCAGGTTGAGCGTGAGGTAGAAGCGGTGGCGCAACTCGGAGAGATACTGCAGCGGGCCGCCCAGGAAGGCGACGTTACCGCGAATGGGACGGCCGCACGCCAGGCCCGAGATGGTCTGGGTCACGACGGCCTGGAAGATGGAAGCGGCGACGTCCTCGGGGCGGGCGCCCTCGTTGAGGAGCGGCTGCACGTCGGTCTTGGCAAAGACGCCGCAACGGCTGGCGATGGGATAGATGGTGGTGGCGTTGGCCGCGAGCTCGTTGAGGCCGCTCGCGTCGGTGTGCAGCAGAGTGGCCATCTGATCGATGAACGCGCCCGTGCCGCCGGCGCAGGTGCCGTTCATGCGCTGCTCGATGCCGTTGTCAAAGTAGATGATCTTGGCGTCCTCACCGCCCAGCTCGATGGCGACATCGGTGGCCGGGATAAGGGTCTCGACGGCGCGTTTGCTGGCGATGACCTCCTGGACAAACTCCAAGTCGAGCCACTGGGACAGCAGCAGACCGCCCGAGCCGGTGATGGCGCAGGTCATCTGGGCCGTCGGCAGCACAGTCGCGGCGCCCTCGAACAGATCGCGGGCGCAGGCACGGACGTCGGTGTGGTGGCGCTGGTACTTGGCGTAGACGATCTGGTTGTCATCGTTGAGCACGGCAAGCTTGACGGTGGTGGAGCCCACGTCGATGCCCAGGTGCAGGTTGCCGCGGGCGGCCTCGGGGTTGAAGATCGCGCCTTCGGGGGCGTGGGCGGCGGTGGCGGTTACGGACTCGGCAACGTTGGGCGTGGCTGCGTCAGCGGTGAGCGTCTCCCCTGCCGCGTTCTTGGCATCGGCAACTGCCTCGGCAACTTTCTCGGCAGCCGCGGTCGCGGCCTTCTGCGCGGCGTCCACCACGGCGGGCGCGGCCTCGCGTGCGGCAGCGACCATACGATCCTTGATGCCCTCGACGAGTTTGCTCATTGTCTCTCCTCTTAGTTGTTGGACTCGACGGTTGCGGCGGTGTCGGCCGCGTCCTCGAGCTGCAAGTTCAATAGCTTCATGCCGTATTCCGGCACGTTGATATCGATGGGTTGGCCATACAGGTCACCAGGGCGCACAAAAGCGAGCACCGTCATAATGCGCGCCATGGCCTCGGGCGATTCGGTGAGCCCACGCTCAAACCAGCGCTGAATCATGCCGACCTCGGCGCTCACGACGTAGGTGACGTAGTAGTCAAAGAACGTGCCCAGCGCCAGGCCCAAAATGCCCGTCTGCGCACGCGGCACCACAGCCTCACGCGCGGTGTCGATGATCCTTTTAATGAAGGCCTGGTCGCCGCCCGGACCCAGCAGCGCACCGATTAAGTCGCGGTTGGCCGCAAGATAGCGCAGCAGTTCAACCGAACCGGGCGCCGGCTCGAGTTCATCGATGTTGTGGTAGAGATCGGGCAGCTGAGCTGCGGTGATGAGCTCAATGCGTTCACAGATCTCGGCCAGCAAGCCGTCCTCGATTTGATTGATGAAGTCGGGGATATCGCGGTAGTGCGAATAGAACGTGCGGCGCGTAAGGCCGGCGCGCTCGGTGAGCGACGCGACATTAATGCGCGAAAGGTCGCCGCTTTCGGCAAGCTCGCTGGCAAGTGCCTGGCGAAGGGCACGCTGCGAGCGAAGGGACCGGCGATCGCATTTCTCGAGCTGGGACAAGCGTCCTCCTTGTTACTCAGCCTGTGCGCTATTGCACAGTGCGAGTATTATTGCACACCGTGTGCATCAACACGTAAAGGCAATATTTGGAATGTGACGAGGGGGCAGTCCCTTTGTCACATTATTCGATGATGGTGCGGGAGCTCTGCTTATGCATGGTGGCGAGCATGTGTTTGGGGACGGCGTGGACCATGCAGCTGCCGATAGTTGCGCTCGCGGCGACCTTGGCTGCATCGCTAGCGTTTTTGGTCGCGTAGCTGTGGCGGAAACGCTTGAGCATGGCGATGTCGTTTCCGCCGTCGCCATAAACCGCGACCTCGTCCTCGGCAATGCCGTAGTAGCCCGCCAGCCAGGCCACACTCTCGCCCTTGTTACACGCCACGTCCGTGATCTCGAACATCACCGGATCGAACGGCGCGTTGACCACACGGTCCGAGCGCTCGGCAAGATACGCCTTAAGGTCGCGCTCCAGCTCGGGCGAGGTCACGCGACAATTGATCTTGCATACATCGTGGCGCAGGATGTCACCGATCGACTGGTCGAAATACTGCTCCTCGTGATACCCGCCGCGCGCACGCATGCCGCGCATCACGATGCGCTTGATGGGACTGTCCTTTTTAAAGCCCGCCTGATGCATCTCGAACGAACCGCTCGAGTACATGCCATCGGGCGTGGAACAATCAAAGCAAATGTCCGGGAACGCCTTGAGCAGTTCCTCAGTGACCTGCGGATCGATGGTCCAAGTCTTGAGCACCTCGCCATGGCTGTCGCGCACGATGGATCCATTGGAGCAGCAGGCGTCAAGCGCCAAGCCCGTAAAGCCATGCTCGCCGATCGGCAACGTCGAGCGTCCAGTCGCGGGAACCACGTGCAGGCCAGCCTCAGTCAGCTCGCGAATGGCGCGGCGGATGGTCCCATCCGCCTCGTGCAGGGCGTTCAGCAGCGTTCCGTCTAAGTCACTCGCGAACATCTTGATCATGGACATGCCTCTCCTTCGTCTGCCCGATATTGTAGACGAAGGAGAGGCATGTCCAAACAATGCCGTCCCGGCGCGGCGTACCACCGCCTTCACAAATTCACGGTGCCCCAGCGCGTTAAGACAATCGCCGCAATCGATTTTTCAGCCGATAAAACAGAGCCGTCGTCAACGTCAGCACCGCCAACATGGCTGCGAATACAATCGCCGGTGTCCATCGATCATATGCAACCCCGTACGTCAATTGGCCGATAGGTATTGCGCAGGAAAGGACCATGTAAACGACCGAAAGCACTTTTCCGCAGAGCTCAGTCGGCGCTGCCCGCTGAACAAACGCGATAATTTCAACCGACGCAATGCTCGCCCACACCATGACCCATGCCGAACCAACCACAAACACGGTGAGCATGCATGCATCTGCGCCGAACAGTAGCGTGACAATGATCGGTGCGACTCCAAAACAGATCATCGCAACATATCGACATATGCCATTGAAAGAAAAACGATGCGGCCAAATGCCGACCAAGCCACTGCCGGCAAGACCACCCAAGCCCATAGCCACCTCAACTATCCCAACGCAGGACGATTGCATGCCGAGATGCTTTGTAACAATAATGGGAGCGCCAATCATTAGCCCAACCAACGCAAGGTTCAAAACTGCCGCAAGCAAAATCACAGCGACCAATAATGCATTTTGCAACAGATACCGAATCGACTCCCGAAAATCGTTTCGGCATGTCGTACGAGTCGCGCCGTCTCCCATCGTTTCAAATGAGGCATTTTGCTTGAGCGCGCCCCCAAACAAGAGAGCTGAAATCGCAAACGCCACCGACGCGGTTGTGCAAAGAGCATCGATGCCAAAGTACCCATAGACTGCCGTCCCGACCACAGGGCCCAAGATATTGCTCACCATGGTCATCTGCGAAACCAATGCAGTGGCCCGCTCAACCTTCTCTTCACCCGCCATGCGCACCGTCTCAATTTGGAGCATTGGCTTCAGCAGCGATTGAGAACCATATTGAACACAAAGTATCGCTACTACGACGACCGCAAGAGGCAATGAGTGCTTCATGGGGATAGACAGCAGTGATGCAGTCATCAGAGCAATGCCGAGGGACACGAGGACCTCGCGATGTCTTCCCCTATCCGCCAAGATTCCGCCAACCGGAGTTGCAAGTACGCCGGGTATGAACGCTATCGCCGCGACGACGCCATATAACGTTGACGATCCACTGCGATCGAACAAGTAAAGTGGATACGCAAAGCACAGCGCCGACAGCATCGAATACGTGCACAGCTGCGCAACCAGAAGTTCCGCGAGCCTGATTGACCGCACTGTTTTTGATTTCAACGAGACACCGACGTCTCTCAGCCCAGCCATAAGCCCACCCCCTATACATACCACTAGTATGTATTTAATGACTTGAAAAGGGCAGCCGTGGCTACCCTCACAAATCAATTACATACCGTTGGTATCTATATTACCACCCGGCGCGGTCCCATACGCCCCAAATCTGCGCCGTTGTCTGAAGCACTTCATTACCCAAATCGAGCCCCACCGCGGCAGCCATCTGCGCCAAACATTGTGCGCGAGCGAGCATTCGCTCCTTGGGCTCGAGCGGACGGAACAATGGCAGCAGCCAAAGATTCGCCAACAACGATACGGCCTCCGCCGCTTCGCGCGGGCATTCGCACGCAATGGAGCCGTCGGCGATGCCCTCCTCGATCACTGGCAAGAGACAGCCATCGGCCGACTCGTCAAATGAGCCCTGGTACTGCATCGCCAGTAGGCGCGAGCTTTTTACCGGATCTGCTGCAGGACGCATACGTGCCCATAGCTCAATTTGTGGAACAACGGACTCGGGAGCGTACAGTCGCTTGAGCTTTTGGGCTCCGGTCATATTACCGACGCCAAGCATCGAGCGGCGGTGCTCAACAATCGGAGTCATCGCCCGATCAAACGCGGCGTTGAAAATCTCTTCTTTGCTCTTGAAGTGATGATAGACAGCGCCCTTGGTCATGCCGTCGAGACGGTCAACGATATCTTGAATACTCGTCCCCTCATAACCCTGTGCGCAGAATAGCTCCAGTGCCGCGTCGAGAATCTTCGCGACCGTCTCCTCGGGATATTTATTGCGACCCATAATCCGCCCATCCGCAACGCAAGCCTTGTGCCTCATTGCAGCATTTTAACGTTGCGGATGGCAGACGGTCGATTCTACACCGCGGCGGGGCCATGTTCGCCGGTGCGAATGCGGATGACTTCCTCGACCGGCTCGACCCAGATCTTGCCGTCGCCGACGGCGCCGGTGCGGGCGGCATTGCAGATGATGTCGACAATTCCGTCGACATGTTCATCGGCGCAGATGAGGGTGAACTGCACCTTAGGGATCGTGTTGACAAGCAACTCGTTGCCGCGCACGTATTCCTTCCAGCCATGCTGCGCGCCGCAGCCCTGCACCTGGTTGATGGTCATGCCGCGAACATCGGCAGCAAACAGCGCATCTTTAAGAACCTCAAGCTTCTCCTGGCGCACGATAGCCGTAATTTTCTTCATAGTGAATTCCTCTCTTCAATAAAAGAAATGAATTGTCCTTCACATGGCACGGGTTTTCCAGGTGCCGCAAACCAACCTCAGAGATCAATAAGTTCAACTGACTGGTCTTAGCAGGTTTCCCAAGTGCCGCAGATTGCCGTGAAAGAGGAGCGAAGCGTACTTAAGTACGTGAGCGACGATTGAACGGCAAGGTGCGGTGCTTGGGGAAGCTGCTAATCGAGTCCGGAGAAAGAAGGATAGGCGCTCTCGCCGTGCTGACTGGCATCCAGGCCCAGCGCCTCGTCGGCCTCGTCCACACGCAGGCTGCCGTGGAACAGTGCCTTGACCACCGCGGCGATCACCAAGTCGAGCACCAGCACAATAACGACCGTCACCACAATGCCCAGAACCTGCGAGACAAGCAGCGACACGTCGCCCGTGTAGAACAGGCCGCCCTTACCGGTCCACGAGAGCTCCGGCACGCAGAACAGGCCCGTGAGCACACCGCCCAAGATGCCGCCGATACCGTGGCAACCGAACGCGTCGAGCGCATCGTCGTAGCCAAACTTGGTCTTAAGATGGCTGATGGCCAGGTAACAGACGGGCGAGACGATCAGGCCCATGACCAGCGCTGCCCACGGCTCGACAAAGCCCGCACCCGGCGTGACCACCACAAGGCCCGCAACCAGACCGGTGCTGGCACCCACCAGCGTGGGGCGACCGGTGTGCACGCGCTCGACGGCAAGCCACGAGACCATGCCCGCCGCGCTGGCCGTCACGGTGTTGAGGATGGCGAGCGCCGCCACGGCGTCGGCCTTAAACTCGCTGCCGCCGTTAAAGCCAAACCAGCCAAACCAAAGCAGGCCGGCGCCCAGCGCCACAAACGGCACGTTATGCGGACGGTAGCTCATCATACCAAAGCCGCGACGACGGCCGAGCATTAAGCAGAGAATCAGGCCCGTGAGACCGGACGAAATGTGTACCACGTCGCCGCCGGCAAAGTCGAGCGCGCCGATGATGTCGCCGATAAAGGAACCATCGCCGCCCCAAACCATGTGGGCGAGCGGCGCATAGACCACGAGCAGCCAAATGCCCAGGAAGGCCGTCATGGCACCAAACTTAACGCGGCCTGCCAGACTGCCCGTAACGATAGCGGCGGTGATCATGGCAAACGCCATCTGGAAGGCGATGTTGATGATCTGAGGGTAGACGGCACCATCCGCAGCATTGCCCTCGGCCGCCTGCAGCACCTGGTTGAGCACCGGCAGGCACAGCAGCTGGTCAAAGCCGCCAATAAACGGGTTAGAACCGTCGCCACCGTAGGCCAGCGACCAGCCGGCAACAATCCACAGCACACCAACCAGGCCAATGGCGCCAAAGCACATAAGCATGGTGTTGATGACATTTTTGCGCCTGGACAGGCCGCCATAGAAAAACGCCAGACCCGGTGTCATTAAAAACACGAGCATGGTGCAGATGAGCATAAACGTTGTCGATCCCGTATCGTACATTCGCTCCCCCTTGGTCGCATGAACGTTGTCGGCGCTCATGATGCGGCCGAGGGCCAACTGGTGTAGACCAGATACGGCGTTGTTAAACGCTGCGTTGTCGAATGGAAACGGCACCGCAATCTTGGAAACGGCGCGGCAACGGACGCGAAACGAACGGGAAACGTGCGAACGAGAAGGGCGCGCTTGGCTCCGCTCTGGCTAGCGCCGGAACAGCTCGCGGGCTCGGTCGCGGAGGTCGGTAGCTCGAATGACACCCTCGTAACGATTGATGCGCAGACGCGGGAAGGCGTTAAAGAAGCGTAGGTCGCGGCGGCTGAGTGACACGCTCGGTACCGGGCGGCTCATGCGCTTGCCGGCAAGGCGACGACCGAGCGACGGACGCGGCATACTCGGCGCGGCATCGGCCACGCGGCGGGCAGCGAGCGCCAGGCCGCGAGCACCATCCGAGATAAACGTCGGCATCGAAGTCTTCTCGCGCAGGGCATCGAGCGCCGCGTCGCCCAGCTCGGCCAGCCAAGCGTTAACGGCGCGACCGCGGATATGCGTCTGCGCCACCGAGTCAATCGCCGAATCGGGAATACGTTCGAGCATAGAGTCGGAGGCGTCGGCAAGCGACTCATTGATGCGGTCGGCAAGGTCGGCACGCACACGCTCAAGCTGATCGGACAGACGCCGCCAGCTCGCCAACGAGCACACCGCATCGACCATCATCGCGACCGCGACGATAAAGGCGGCCAAGCGCACGATTAGCACCGGCAGATGGCCAAGCAGCCCCAGCAATGCCGGCTCCACTAAACGGCAAATACACAACGCACCCAAGCCAAACGCGCAGGCCCAGTACAGGCAGATGCGTCCGTGCAGGTTAAACGGCAGATGCGAGTAATCCCAAAACCGGGCACCCGTCGTTTTTTCCAACAGCACGCCCACGCTATATTCGATCACGCTGCATACGAGCGCGGCAGCGACAAACTGGCTCGAGGCGTCTGGGATTCCACGCAGCAGCAACCAGCACGCAATGCCGCCCGCACCGTAGATGGGACAACACGGCCCTAGCAAAAAGCCGCTGTTGGCAAAGCGTCCGTGGTTGAGCATGGCGCAGACTGTCGACTCCCATACCCAGCCGCAAAAACCGTAGAAGGCAAACGAGAGTACCAGCGCCGAGAGCGGACAGGCGACAAGCGTCGCGCCGTCAAATGCCATGTCGATCGCGGTTTCCACCGTCTACCCTCTCCTCTTTTCGCTCGATTCGCTGTTCACGCCATCGTCAGCCTCGTCCTTGCGCCGCAGACGGCCGGCGACCGTCTCGCACAGAGCGCACCATTTATCGGCCAGGCACACAATCCATGCCTCGCGACACGTCGGTGGAACCGGTACCAGCGGAAACATATGGCGCACGATGATATTCCGCTCGCGCGGCGTCAGCTCAAAATCTTCCTCGGCACGCGCCAGGGCAAAAAATGGATGCCGAAATCCGTGCAGTCGATGGCTCGGATCGGGGTCGTGCCAATCATAGAGAAAGTAATCGTGCAGCAGGGCCCCGCGCAACAGCGAGGCACGGTCGACCGAAATGCCAGCACGGCCCAAGCACTCGGCAAAGGACAGACTTGCCCGCGCCACCGAGGTCACATGCGTATACACCGTCACGTCGCCATGCTGGATAAACTCGCGCGTCAGGTCCAGACGGCCCGCCTGTGCCAGTTGACGGGCAGCATGGTCTACTTCGCACGCGATTTTCTCGGCACGAGCGACATCGGACATGCTGTCTCCTTCCAGCGACTCCCGGCGACAAGTCGCAGCCTGCACGCAATGAATAAAATCATCATCGAATTTACTAGTATGGCATCGGACAAAACGTTTTGCCCCGCCAGTTGGCGAATTACCGCGCCGCCGTCACATATCAAACGCCAAAATGTGCGAGACTGTCTTGTGCAATTGTGCCGGCCGAGGGAGCGCCGGCGCTCGATTCGCATGGAGTAACCCACAACGATGCTGCTTACGCAAACGACAACGCCCGAGGACGTCAAGGCTCTTAATCGCGCCGAGCTCCCGCAGCTCTGCGACGAGATTCGCCACGCCATCCTCGAAAGCTCCGCCGCCGTCGGCGGGCACGTTGCCCCCAACCTGGGCGTCGTTGAGCTCACGGTTGCGCTTCATCGCGTGTTTAACTCCCCCATCGACAAGATTGTCTTTGATGTTTCGCACCAGACCTACGCCCACAAGGCGCTGACTGGGCGCGCGTACACTTATATCGATCCGGAGCGTTATGGTGAGGCTTCTGGCTTTGCCAATCCCGACGAGTCCGAGCACGACTTGTTTGCCATGGGCCATACCTCCACGTCGGTGAGCCTGGGCTGCGGCCTGGCACACGCTCGTGACCTGGCGGGCGATACGTACAACGTCATTACCATCATTGGCGACGGCTCGCTTTCGGGCGGCTTGGCGTTTGAGGGCCTCGACAATGCCGCCGAACTCGACAGCAACTTGATCATCATCGTCAACGATAACGACCAGTCCATCGCCGAAAACCACGGTGGCCTGTATCGCAATCTGGCCGAGCTGCGCGCCAGCAACGGCACCTGTGAGCGCAACGTTTTCCGCGCGATGGGGCTCGACTACCGCTATCTGGACACCGGCAACGATGTGTTGGCCCTGGTCGACACGCTGCAGGAGCTGCGCGATATCGATCATCCCATCGTGCTGCACGTCTCCACCGCAAAGGGCAAGGGCTTTGAGCCAGCCCAGAGCGACCCCGAGCGCTGGCATCATGTGGGTCCGTTTGACATGGCGACTGGGCGCAAGCTCTGCCCGGGCCATCCGAGCGAGCCTGCGCCGCGCACCTATGCCGACATTACGGGCGAGGCGCTCAGCGCCGCCATCGAGCGCGATCCGCAGGTTGTGGGCATCACGGCTGCCACGCCCTACATCATGGGCTTTACACCCGAGCTTCGCGCCGCGGCAGGCAAGCACTTTGTCGACGTGGGCATTGCCGAGGAACACGCCGTGACCTTTGCCACCGCGCTTGCGCGCTCGGGCGCCAAGCCAGTCTTTGGTGTGTACGGCACGTTTTTGCAGCGCGCCTACGACGAGCTGTGGCACGACCTGTGCCTCAACGACGCCCCCGCAACCATCCTGGTATTTGGCGCGTCGATCTTTGGCACCACGTCCGAGACGCACCTCTCGTTCTTTGATATTTCCATGCTGGGCGGACTTCCCAACATGCACTACCTTGCACCTGCCTGCATGGAGGAATATCTGTCCATGCTGAGCTGGTCGCTCGACCACCGCGAGCATCCCGTAGCGATCCGTGTGCCGGGCATTGGCCTGGTAAGCCGCCCCGACTTGGCGCCTGCCGAGGGCGACGATTACGGCGTCGCGCGCTACAATGTCGTGCGCCAGGGCCGCGACGTTGCCGTGCTCGCGCTTGGCGATTTCTTTGAGCTGGGCGAGCGCGTGGCAAACCGTCTGACTGCCGAGTACGGCATCGAGGCCACGCTCGTCAACCCGCGCTTTGCAACCGAGCTCGACCGCGAGTTCCTCGACAGCCTTGCCGCCGAGCATCGCGTTGTCGTCACCCTCGAGGACGGTATCTTGGACGGCGGCTGGGGCGAGCGCGTGGCATGTTATCTGGCATGCACGCCGTTGCGCACACGCACCTTCGGCATCGCCAAGGGCTTCCCCGACCGCTACGACCCCAACGAGCTGCTCGCTCAGAACGGCATGACGGCCGAGAACATGGCCGCCGAAGCCGTAAGGCTACTTAACGAGTAAAAAACCTCCGCAAGGGAAGCACCCCTGCGGAGGTTTTTATTTTCGCGGCGCGATTATCTCAATCTGTAACATCTATGGCCCGAATTCCCGTCTAACTGTTACAGATCTAGACAAACCGTCTTTGCCCCTGACCTTTGTCTCAATCTGTAACAGATAGAGACCTTTTGGCCGTCTAACTGTTACAGATCGAGACATTCGAATTCCCCTGAAGAGAAAATCTCAATCTGTAACAGTTAGAACCCATTTCCTCGTCTACCTGTTACAGATTGAGACAAAGCAGCGAGACAGGCCACCACATCTGCAAGAACCACCACAAAGGTGCCTGTCCCTTTATGGTAGGTAGAATAACCCATAAGGTAAGTATGTTTCTGAGTTATTTCGTGTTGACCCATTTGAGCGGGATAGGGTATAACTCTACTCAACCGCTAGGGATTTTATTGAGAAAGGTGTTCTACCATGAGCAAGAACCTCTCCCAGCAGGTCGTTCTCGACCGCCGCGGCTTCGTTGCCGCCACCTTCGCAACCGTCGCCGGCCTTGGTCTTGCCGGCTGCTCCGACACCAGCGCCGAGGCCGACAAGGGTTCCGCCGCCGGCTCTTCCAAGAGCTCCAATGATACCGAGGCTTCCACCACACTCGACGCCAAGGCATTCGACAAGCTCGTCAACGACGGCCCCAAGGCCGATGACGACGCCATCGCCGCCAGCACCTGGGCTACGGCCGTCAAGGATGCCGGCGTCTTTACGATCGGTGGCGTCCAGACCTCCACGCTCTTCTCCCTCCTCAACGAGAAGGACGGTCAGACCCGTGGCTTCGATGCCGGCATCGCGCAGCTCCTGTCCAACTACATTCTGGGCGAGAACAAGATCGAGATCACCCAGGTGACCTCGGACACGCGCGAGTCCGTCCTACAGAACGGCCAGGTCGACGCCGTCTTTGCCACCTACACCATCACCGACGAGCGCAAGAAGCTTGTCTCCTTTGCCGGTCCCTACTATTACACCCAGCAGGCTATCCTGGTGCTCGCCGATAACGAGGACATCAAGAGCGTCGACGACCTGGCCGACAAGAACGTCGCCGTCCAGTCCGGCTCCAACGGCCCCGCCATCCTGGAGGAGTTTGCCCCCAAGGCCAGCCAGCAGGAGTTCAAGACCGACGAGGAGGCACGTCAGGCACTCCAGCAGGGCCGCGTCGATGCCTACGTCATCGACAACAACATGCAGCAGAGCGCCCTGGTCCGCGAGCCCGGTAAGTACAAGATTGCCGGTAAGCCCTTCGGCAGCAAGGAGCCCTACGGCATCGGCCTGCCGCTCGATTCCGACGGCGTCGCCTTTGTCAACGACTTCCTTAAGAAGATCGAGGACGATGGCACCTGGACCGAACTGTGGCAGATCTGCATTGGCGACCGTACGGGCGACACCAATGTTCCCGAGCTACCCGAGATCGGCGCCTAGGCAATACGCCTAGTAACGGCCGCTACGAAACCATATGGAAACGCATGATGCGCTTTATTGCGCTAAACTGTTTCCTCACTGAGTTGTCGGGGCTTCCGTACACACGGGAGCCCCCTTTCCTTATCGGCGGGAGGTCCGCATGAGTCTCTCCGAGCTCTGGTCGCTCTATGGCCAGAACTACATTGACGCGCTGCTAGCAACCTGGGGCATGACGCTTGAGTCGTTTGCCATCGCCATGGTGCTGGCCGTCGCCGTCACCGTGATGCGCGTGTCGCCGCTCAAGCCGCTGCGCGTCTTTGGCGACCTGTATGTCCAGGTCTTCCGTAACATCCCCGGCATCGCGCTGCTCATTATCGTCGTCTACGCGCTGCCGCCGCTCAAGGTCGTCCTGCCCTACCGCACCTGCGTCATCGTCGCCACAGTGCTCTTGGGTTCTGCCTTTGGCTCCGAGAACTTTATGAGCGGCATCAACACCGTCGGTGTCGGCCAGGTGGAAGCCGCCCGCTCGCTGGGCATGAGCTTCAGCCGTATCCTCGCCAAGATCGTGATTCCGCAGGCGCTGCGCTCGAGCGTGCTGCCCATGACCAACCTCTTTATCGCCGTCATGCTCACCACCGCGCTCGGCAGTCAGGTGCCGCTTAAACCGCAGGAGCTCACCGGCGTGGTGAGCTACATCAACACGCGCTCGCTCGGCGGCGTCGCCGCGTTCTTTATCTCGGCGCTCGGCTACCTGGGCACGGCCTTTGTGGTGAGCCACATTGGCAACTATATCGATAAGAAGGTGAGGATCCTCCGATGAGCAAGCACTCCACCTCCGCGCTCACCATGCGCGATGCGCTCTACGAGGCTCCCGGCCCCAAGATGCGCGCCAAGATTCGCGTCGGCACCGCCATCTCACTTGTTGCCGTGGCCGCGCTCATCGCTCTGGTACTGCAGCGCTTTTATGTGACCGGCCAGCTTTCGGTCCATTACTGGTACTTCTTTACGCACCTCACCACCTGGAAGTTCCTGCTTGCCGGTTTTGAGGGCACGGTAAAGGTCGCGCTCACCGCCGGCGCCATCGCGCTGGTACTGGGCTTAGCCCTCATGCTCGGCCGTACCAGCGACATCAAGCCGCTGCAGCTGGTCTGCCGCGTGCTCACCGATTTCTTCCGTGGCGTGCCGAGCCTGCTGTTCATCTACTTCTTCTTTTTGGTGCTGCCTCAGTACAAGATTTCACTGCCGTCGTTTTGGATGCTCACGCTTCCCGTCGCGCTCGCCGCGGCCGGCGTACTCGCCGAGATCTTCCGCGCCGGCGTCAATGCCGTGCCGCGCGGCCAGGTCGAGGCCGCCCAGGCACTCGGTCTCTCCAAGGCTAAAATCACTTTTAAAATCGTGCTGCCGCAGGCCATTCGGTTTATCATTCCGTCGTTGATTTCGCAGCTTGTGGTCGTCGTCAAAGACACCACCGTCGCCTACGTGGTGAGCTACCCCGACCTTATGCAAAACGCCCGCGTGCTCATTACCAACTACGACGCCCTCGTGTCGGTCTACCTGGTGATCGCGGTCATCTATATCCTCATCAACGTCGCGATCAACAAGGCCGCTGTCTACGTTTCGCACAAGACCGGCGCGACCATCATTCGCTAACGCTTTACCATTTCGAGTCATAAGGAGCCGAGCACCATGGCACAGAGCACTTCTCCTACCGGCAATCAGCCGCTGATCGAGCTCAAGCACGTCGATAAGCACTATGGCGATCTGCACGTCCTCAACGACATCAATCTCTCGGTCGACCGCGGCGAAGTCGTCGTCGTGATCGGCCCCTCGGGCTCGGGCAAGTCGACCATGTGCCGAACCATCAACCGCCTGGAAACCATCGACTCGGGCGAGATCCTCATCGAGGGCGAGCCTCTGCCGCAGGAAGGCAAGGATCTTGCCCGCATGCGTGCCGAACTGGGCATGGTGTTTCAGCAGTTCAACCTGTTCGCACATATGACCGTGCTGCAGAACGTCATGCTGGGGCCGGTCGACGTGCTGGGCGTGTCCAAGGAGGAAGCTCGTGAGCGCGCCATGGACCTGCTGAGCCGCGTGGGCGTGGCCGAGCAGGCCGACAAGGTACCCGCACAGCTTTCGGGCGGCCAGCAGCAGCGCGTGGCCATCGCCCGTTCACTCGCCATGCAGCCCAAGGCCATGCTCTTTGACGAGCCCACAAGCGCCCTTGATCCCGAGATGATCAACGAGGTGCTCGAGGTCATGATCCGTCTGGCCCAGCAGGGCATGACGATGATCGTCATTACGCACGAGATGAACTTTGCCCGCCGTGTAGCCGACCGCGTCGTGTTTATGGCCGACGGCCAGATCGTGGAAGTCGGCACGCCCGACGAGTTCTTCGACCACCCCCAGACCAAACGCGCCCAGGACTTCCTCAACTCCATCAAGGGGCACTAACCCAATTACCACGCGGGGCAAATTCATCAGAAGCAGTTTGTCCCGCGCCGCCCCTGCGCCATGTCCACCCGGATTCGAAAGCCACGCCCATGATCGGAACCCGCACCTCATCGTCCTACACCCCGCACGTCAACGTCGATCCCGCCGACCGCCCGCTCATCCTGGTAGCACCACGCTGGGAAGAAGCGAAACCCTATTTGAGCGAGACGCTCTCCCCCAACGAGGAAATCGCAAGTGTCTTTGTCGATGCCATTCTTGCCGCCGGTGGCCTGCCGCTGCAGATGTCTATTACCGAAGACGTCGATGTCATCCGTCATTACGTGGAAATCGCTGACGGTATCGCTATTCCCGGCGGCCCGGACGTCAACCCCAAACGCTGGGGCGACGAGCGTCCTTACGACCCCACGCTGTGCTGTGAAATTCGTGACCGCTTTGAGTTTAAGCTGGTTAACGAGGCGCTTCGCGCCAAGAAGCCGCTCTTTACCACCTGCCGCGGCACGCAGTTGCTCAATGTCGCCACTGGCGGCACCCTGTGCATGGACGTGCCGAGCCTGGGCGCTCGCGAGGGCCGCACGCAGTGGCGCCATACCCACGTGCTCAACGACCCCGTGCATCCCGTCGAGGTCGTGCCGGGCTCGCTGCTGGAGCGCGCGGTTGGCGGGCACAGGCTGATCCAGACCAACTCTGCACATCACTGCTGCGTCGATCGTCTGGGTAAGAGCACGCGTTTGGTCGCCAAGGCAACCGACGGCGTTCCCGAGTGCATCGAGGTCGAAGGCCAGCCTTTCTGCCTGGGCGTGCAATGGCATCCCGAATACACCTGGCAGACGCTCGAGACCGACTTTAACCTGTGGAAGTCGTTTGTCGAGGCAGCGACCAAGGTAAAGCAGACCCGCTAGCTCGCAAGCTACACAAGTTAAAGCCTCCTAAGCCAGGGGGGCGGACACCAGCCACGGTGTCCGCCCCCCTGTATTTGGTATGCTCGGTATGATCATCCCTCACAAACAATCAAAGAAATCTCGACCGCAATCGATCAACGGTAAAGCAAATGGTAAAAACGCTTGCTACGTTTATGAGGCAGTCAATTAAAATCGAGATGCATTGACCATTCCCCAACGGGGTCACGCCGCAAATCCACATGAGCATCGAGGCTGGAAGCGGAAGCATGGAATTGGCCCCGATCTGTATGTAGATCGCTACGACGTTGACAAGCAACAGCATGCCAATCGGACCGAAGCCGGACCCAAAATAGGAAACAACGATTACGCAAGAAACCACGTATGCAAGGCAGGCAGCGGCAGCAAGAACAAGTCGATAGCAAAATACATGCAGGTTGAAATACTGCTGAGCATCCAAAACGATCGCGCAGTTAAGACAGTACAAAACGACACTCGTCAGGATAAACGCGCCCAAAAGGGCAAAAGAAGACAGCATCGCTCGCGCAACGATAGCGCACACACGCTTCCCTCCCCGGGCCTCCGACAGCCCCCACGGTTCCTCGACAAAGCCCGAACTGACAAAGCGCGGCACAATACAAGCAGCAATGAACGGAAAGAACAATGCATGAGCCAACGGGGCTACGTTGAACAGCAGACCGCGAAAAACCTCTGCATTACCAAATAGAAGGGCATCCTCCGCCGATAGCCGAAGCGTCGGGTCTGGGAAAAAGCCCAAGAAACTGTTCTCACGGAGGCCACAGAGCCACATCGGGAAAGAATTAAGCTGCAATACCACCATGCACGCATAAATTACCAGGATTAAGGCGTACGCCCATTTGCTCACATGCTTCCATTCTGAATGGAGGAATCTTTTAATCTGACGAGCCATTGAACACACCCCCGGCACGAAAGCTCACGAGAGCGTAAATCAATACCGATAGACAGCTGGCTGCCACGCCATATCCCAGAAGCGTCAGCTGGCCCATATCGCTATACCCAAGGGCACATCCGACTCCAAGATACGGCCCCGGAAGAAGGAAAATCCATCGCAAGGATGGTATGGGTGTCTGAAGGAAGGCTCCGTAGAGCGTCAAGCTCATGACAAATCCAACTATCACCACGGCCCCGCTCAATACAGCGCTGCCCGTTATCCGATAGATGGTCACCGTCTCCAACGCAACCGATATCACCAATACGGCGTTAATCATCATTGCGGGCAAAAATGCAGCCAGCATGCTATGCGCATAGTTTTGCCCTCCACGTATTATGGCTATTGCAAAAAGAAGAAGGCAAAGCGCGCTATACGCTGCGCCAATTATTAAGGCTCTGTTAGACCAAATTTGACACGATCGGCTGTTCGTCGAACCGGAAAA
>NZ_QRYG01000015.1:0-54507 GCF_003462845.1 Collinsella sp. AF15-51
TGATTGGTTATTGAGCGTTGGTCAAAATGGTTGTTTTTACAGTAGCGCTAACACTTGGCCATCCTGGCGGCGTCGTTCCTGTCGTTCTTGGAGGCCGAGTCGGCGGCCGACCTGGGGATCTTCGAGACCGCGGCGACGACACACTCGACGCCGAGCCCGGCGAGCTCCCTCTGCGGGGCGAAGCCGGGGTAGCCGCTCTCGTAGGCCGCGAGCGACGGCCCGGGGAACCCACCCATCCACCCGGCGATCTCGCCCCAGGGGTTGCCGGGGAACCTCCTCGTCACGGCCTCGCCGGTGTCCGCGTCGAGGGCGTAGACGGTGGTCGACCTCAGGTGGACGTCCATCCCGAACGCGGTAGAATACTTTGGCATGGGAGCCTCCCAACCTCGTTGCGGCGCGGCTGCGCCTATGGCACTTCAACATCATTGTCGCAGCCCCGACCCGCGGTCACGAGCGGGGGCTCCTATCTTTTTAGTGCCCTCGGATTGGGTCATAGTGTCTGTCGGTACCAAGGCATCGGCGTTGCCTTGATCCAAACCTACCAAAAGGGGACAGGTTTATTTGGTCGGTTTTATCTGGACAAACGTGGTCGTCTATCGCAATATGGTCGTTGGGGACGTTCTTGTTTGACTAGTCGTTTAAGAACGTCCCCAACGACTACATAGCATGAGAGTGGATAATCTCCCGGTTTGAGTCTGCATTCAAGCTCAAAGTGGGAGATTATCCACTCTCGTTTTTGTTCTACCTACATTTGTAGGAACAGTTCGTGGAGGCGGGTGTCTTCATCGAGTTCGGGGTGGAAGGTTACGCCGAGCTGGTTGCCCTGGCGGGCGGCGACGATGCGGCCATCGACCTCTGCCAAGGCCTTGGCGTCGCCGTGGACCTCGACGATGCGGGGCGCGCGGATAAATGTCAGCGGCACTTCACCGTCGATGCCGTCTACCTGTCCCTTGGTGCGAAAACTGCCGAGCTGTCTGCCATAGGCATTGCGCTCAACGAGCACATCCATGGTTGCCAAACGCGGCGTGCCCTTATCGTCATGAGCGGCAAGGTCGTGAGCCAGCAGAATCAGGCCGGCGCAGGTGCCCAGGACGGGCATGCCTTCAGCGATACGGGTACGAAGCTCCTCGAGCATGCCCAACTCATCAAGCAGTTTCCCTTGAACGGTAGACTCGCCGCCGGGAAGTACCAGACGGTCAAAGTTCTGCTTCAAATCAGCCGCCTGCCTCAGCTCAATACAGCGTGCGCCCAGCTCAGATAGCCTTGCCTCATGCTCGGCAAAAGCGCCTTGGACCGCCAGCACGGCAACCGTTTGGTGTGCATAATCGCTCATGTGCGATCCTTTCTGCTGGACTAGCGCCCGCGCTCCTCCATGATGATCTCGATCTCGTCGGCGTTGATGCCCACCATGGCCTCGCCCAGGTCCTCCGAAAGCTCGGCGATGAGCTTGGCGTCGGTGAAGTTTGCCACGGCCTTGACGATGGCGGCGGCGCGCTTGGCGGGGTCGCCGCTCTTAAAGATGCCCGAGCCAACAAAGACGCCCTCGGCGCCCAGCTGCATCATCAGCGCGGCGTCGGCGGGGGTCGCGACTCCGCCGGCGGCAAAGTTTACGACGGGGAGCTTGCCCGTGGCATGGACCTCGCGCACCAGCTCGACCGGAACCTGCAGCTGCTTGGCTGCCTCAAAGAGCTCGTCGTCGCGCAGGGCAACAACGTCGCGGATCTGCTTTTGGATCTTGCGCATGTGGCGCACGGCCTGGACGACGTCGCCCGTGCCCGGCTCGCCCTTGGTGCGAATCATCGTGGCGCCCTCGGCAACACGGCGCAGCGCCTCGCCCAGATCGCGGGCGCCGCAGACAAATGGCACGTCAAACTGGGTCTTGTCGATGTGATAGACGTCATCGGCAGGGGAGAGGACCTCGGACTCATCGATGTAATCGATCTCGATGGCCTGCAGGACCTGCGCCTCGACAATGTGACCGATGCGACACTTGGCCATAACGGGGATGGAGACGGCCTCCTGGATGCCCTTGATCATCTTGGGATCACTCATGCGCGAGACGCCGCCTGCGGCGCGGATGTCGGCCGGGATACGCTCGAGCGCCATGACGGCGCAGGCGCCCGCCTCCTCGGCGATGCGTGCTTGCTCGGGCGTGGTGACGTCCATGATGACGCCGCCCTTGAGCATCTGCGCGAGTTCGCGATTGAGTTTGACGCGATCGGCCTTGCTGGTCTGTTCTGCCATGGTTGCTCCCTTGGTTGGCATGTACATTGCTTGACGGAACATCCTATCGGGGAGCTGGGTATGGCGAAATACTCAGTTTTCGAGATAATAACAAGGTCAGACTAATGCCAGATTGAATGATTCGATAAGGTCAGGTGATAGACCCATGCTTGACTACAATTTGGAAAATCGCGGCGAAGCATCGCTTTATGAGTATGTTTACCAGCAAATTCGCGATGATATTGTTGCTGGCCGTATTGCGGCGGGGGAGCATCTGCCGTCTAAGCGCGCCTTTGCGAGTCATTTGGGTATCAGTGTCATTACCATCGAGAATGCATATAGCCAGTTGCTTGCCGAGGGCTATATTTGCTCGATGCCGCGTCGTGGCTACTACGCGTGCGAGCTTCCGGATGCGCCGGTTTTGGCTTTTGCTGCGGGGGATATCGACCGAGATGCTGTCCCTGTTGGTCCCAGCGCGCATGATGCCATGGGGCAGGCAGAGCGATTCGACGCACTTTCTCCTTCCGCTTTGGAGGCGGCGCGGCTTTGGCAAAGTGCGCTACGGGCGACGCTGACGTCCGAAGACGAACGTGAAATCTTTTCGCCCGCACCGGCGCAGGGCACCGCTCGACTGCGACGTGCGATTGCGCACCATCTGCGCGGGGCAAGGGGCATGAATGTCGACCCCGACAACATCGTTATCGGTGCGGGCGCCCAGCTGCTCGATACCATGTTGGTTCAGTTGCTTGGCGCGGACAAGGTGTATGCCGTCGAGGATCCAGGCTATTTGCGCTTGACGCGCATCTATCAGGCCATGGGTTGCGAAGTGCGGCATATCCCGTTGGATGCTGAGGGCGTGGACTTGAGCGCGCTGCAGAAAACCGGGACCGATGTCCTTCACCTGATGCCGTCTCATCAGTATCCGACCGGTCTTGTGACGAGCATTGCACGTCGCTATGCGTTGCTGAGCTGGGCCGCCGAGCGGCCAGGTCGGTATCTCATCGAAGACGACTTTGATTGTGAGTTTCGCCTTGCCGGCAAGCCGATTCCCGCGCTCGCGTCGATCGATGCCGCCCAGTCGGTTATCTACACCAACACGTTTTCGAAGAGTCTTTCATCGGCGTTGCGTTTGGCGTACATGGTGCTGCCCGATGAACTAATGGAGAGGTTTAAACGCAACCTTGGTTTCTACGCCTCGTCGGTAAGTTCTGTTGATCAGGTTGCCTTGGCGCGTTTGCTGGAATCGGGTGATTACGAGCGACATGTGAACCGCGTGCGCGCTCGTGCTCGTGGGGCGCGTGATGGCCTGGCGGCGCTTGTACGGAAAACGTTTCCGGCAGGGGAAGTCTCGATCGAGTACGCGGACGCCGGCCTTTACTGCGTCGTGGCCGTGGAGTGTGACGCGGGCGGAAGCTCTTTTGCACGGGCCCTCACGCGCTCGAGCATCCCTTTTATCGATATCGGTGACTGTTTTTGGTGTGCCGATGGCGCATCTGTCCCTGAAAACTCAACTCAAATTCTTGTTCAGTATGACGATCTGAGTCCAAAAGTACTAACTACCTTGGAATTGCAGCTAATGGGGAGCACTCTGCAACCTAAGTGAGTAGACTTTTAGCACTTTGGCGACCAGACAGTTTTGTAACAAGCTATCTACCTGCGGTTTTGAAAAGCAGGATGACCGGCCTGCTCGGGATGTTCAAAAAAGTCTACTCACTTGCCGCGCAAAGCTCCTGCATGAGAAAAAAAATGGGGTTTTCAACAGGGCTCCGTCCAGCTCTCGGCAAGCTTTTGGCCAGTTGGGGAGGGCTGTTGAAAACTTGGCAGTCCGTTCGGCGCCATTTTTGGTGCGTTCGCGCCAATGCGTGACTGACTGGGTTGAAATTCGTGTTTTCCTGTGCCTATGAAGGATCTACTTTGTGACATATCAGCTTTTAGGTACTGGCGTTTGCCTCCTCAAGTCCGCGCTTTGTGTCCGCCGCTTCCACGACCGGAAGAAGACCGGCAGCGATATGATCTCGCCCGCAACCCGACGGCTGCGGTCGCGCTCGGTTTTCCGTTGTATACATTGGTTCGGACGAGAAACAAACGGACTTGTCCTGCCAGCATTAGGCAGCGGCTGTTTCTTGGTGAGCTTCCCAGGGAATCCGTGCTGGAAACGGAGCATGGGGTTTTGATTACGTCTCCTCTACTGACGGCATTCATCATGTTGCGGCATCTGACGGATCTTCAGCTTCTTTTGGTATTGGCGGAGATGTGTGGCTTGTTTGCGGTGTGTGCCCTGCCGGCGGCACTTGAGGCGGAGCTTTCGCGTGCAATTGATTCGGGCGCGATTTCGACAACGTTCGGTTGGGTGCGCTGCCCGTCCGAGGACGGCACCGCCTCAAATTTATGGCGTCGAGACGCTTTGGTTTTGGGCGGAGACCTTGACCGTTTTTGTTCAGATGTTTGTGGGATGCGTTACGGCAAGCGATTTGTCGCGGTATCGCATCTCGTTCCACTGGGTGCCGCATCGCCTTTTGAGGTTGAGACGTATTTGTTGCTTGGGTTGCCACGATCATTGGGAGGCGAAGGTTTTTGCGGCATAGAGCTCAATGTCGAAGTGGCGCTAAGCGCAAGTGCTCGGGCGATTGTAGGCAAGTCCCGTGTATATATCGACCTACTTCTTTCTTCGCCGGACGGAGAGCGACAGGTGGCCATTGAATGCCAAGGAAAGGGCTCACACGGGCGAGCCGGGGATGGTTTGCGTGACGCCGACCGCATGACGGCGCTTCAGGCCATGGGCTACGATGTATTTCTCCTGACACACGGACAGATATCCGATGATGATAGATTCCATGCGATTGTTAAGGCCGTATGCAGGTTGCTCGATGTTGAATATCGCGATAAAAGCTTGGAGGAGCAAGGGGCCGAGGCATTGCTTCGGTCTGAGCTATTCGTTGACTGGTCAAAACTGGGAGAAATCGACAAAAAGATGCCCGTTAGACACAAAAAGGCCCGATCATGGACGGTTGCAAATCTAAGTGAGTAGACTTTTAGCGTGATGGCGACCAGATTGTTTTGCGGCAAGCTATCTACCTGCGGTTTTATAAAGCAATACGGGTGGTCTGCTCGACAAGTTCCCAAAAGGCTACTCACTTAGTTTTTGACGCGAAGCCGATGTCAAAGGTGGTCCTATTTTTGGGACGTTAACTGGTTTGCAAGACACGAAAAAGGCCCGAACCATGCGGTCCGGGCCTTATAAAGCTAGAGAATGTCTCTCAGGCGTTTGGCTTAGCCGAAGTAGCGCTTTAGCAGGCCGGCGAAAGCCTTGCCGTGGCGAGCCTCGTCGCGAGCCATCTCGTGCACGGTGTCGTGGATGGCATCGAGACCAGCGGCCTTGGCGCGCTTGGCGAGATCGGTCTTGCCGGCGGTGGCGCCGTTCTCGGCCTCAACGCGCATCTCGAGGTTCTTCTTGGTGGAGTCGGTCACGACCTCGCCCAGGAGCTCGGCGAACTTGGCGGCGTGCTCGGCCTCCTCGTGGGCAGCCTTCTCCCAGTACAGGCCGATCTCGGGATAGCCCTCGCGATGAGCGACGCGAGCCATGGCCAGGTACATACCGACCTCAGAGCACTCGCCCTCAAAGTTGGCGCGCAGGTCAGCAACGATGTCCTCGGAGACGCCCTCCATCTTGGCGACGCCCACGACGTGCTCGGCAGCCCACTCGAGCTGACCCTCCTCCTGCTTCAGGAAGCGAGAGCCGGGAACGCCGCACTGGGGGCACTTGAAATCCTCGGGCAGCTGGTCGCCGTCGAACTCTTCCACATAACCGCAAACGGGGCAAACAAACTTCATAATTCGATCCTTTCGATCGATGGCGATGGCGCGCTCGTCCGGTCCCGTAAGGGCCCTCTCCGGACGTGCGTCTTGACGAGTTCTATTATCCATAAATGCGACCGAATGTGAAGCCTATTAGGAATGATTTTTAATAAAACAATTTTGGGCATGTGAAGATGTTGATTGATTAACGATTGCTAGACCTCGTGCGACCTCCGATGAGTACAATCGGTCGAGCAAATGTTGACCTATCAACAAATGAAGGAGTTTCCTTTATGCATCTAGCCCGTCGTGCCTGGTGTCGAACATATCAGACGGTTTTTCGCATTGCATTGCCAATCCTGCCCTATACCGAGCCGCGCATTTTAGAGCATGCCGAGGATGTGCCCGCGGTGCTTCAAAAGCGCTCGATCCAGAAGGTCCTTATCGTGACGGATCCCGGCATTGCCCGTCTGGGGCTCACGGCACCGCTCGAGACAGCGCTCGCGTCCAAGGGAATTGGCGTTGCGGTCTATGCCGAAACACGTGCGAACCCCACGGTCTCAAACGTGGAGGAAGCGGCGTCCCTGTATCGCGCGAGCGCCTGCCAGGCCATTATCGGCTTTGGTGGCGGTTCGGCCATGGACTGCGCCAAGGGTGTGGGGGCGCGCATTGCGCAGCCATACAAGCCCATCAACAAGATGCGCGGCCTGCTGCGCGTTCATCGTCGCCTGCCGCTGCTCATCGCCGTTCCCACCACGGCAGGTACGGGTAGCGAGGTCACGCTCGCAGCGGTCATTACCGATGACGAGTCGCACTACAAGTACCCCATTAACGACTTTGTGCTTATCCCGCGCTTTGCGGTGCACGACCCCGAGTTTACGCGCGGCCTGCCCGCCTCCATTACGGGGCAGACGGGCATGGATGCTCTGACGCATGCCGTCGAGGCCTTTATCGGGCGCAGCACCACGCCCTATACGCGCAAGATGGCGCGTCAGGCGGTGCAACTCATCCGCGATAATTTGCTCGAGGCCTATGAGCATGGCGACAACATGCGTGCGCGCCGCAATATGCTTTCGGCGGCGTATAAAGCGGGTGTTGCCTTTACGCGCTCATACGTGGGCTACGTGCATGCCATTGCACACAGCCTGGGCGGACGATACGGGATTCCGCACGGCTTGGCCAACGCGATCATCCTGCCGCACATGCTTCGCGCTTATGGTGACGCCGCCGCCCCCAAGCTCGCCGATCTTGCTCGCATGGCGGGCATTGCGCCGGCTACCGCGCAGGACGGTCTTGCGGCCGAGGCCTTTATCGATTGGGTCGACCGCATGAACGTTGCCCTGGGTATCCCCAAATATGTGACAGGCATTCGCCGCTCCGACATTCCCGAAATGGCAACGCACGCCGATGCCGAGGCTAATCCGCTGTACCCCGTTCCGCTTTTAATGGACCGCTTGGAGCTCGAGCGTATGTACGAGGTCGTCGCGGGTGGTATGCTTGAGGACGAGAACTAGGAGGGCGCCATGAACACCGAGGAAATTGCGCGCATCGTCGGCGATCAGCGCGCCTACTTTAAGACGCACGCCACGTTTGATGTCGATGCTCGACGTCGTGCGCTCGTGAGTTTACGCGATGCGGTACGGGCCCACGAGGCCGATATTGCCCATGCGCTCAAGACCGATTTGGGAAAGTCGCATGACGAGGCCTATATGTGCGAAATCGGCACCTCGCTTTCCGAGATTCGTCATCAGATCGCGCATGTGGCTCGATGGAGTCGTTCGCGCCTGCGTCCGTGTGACCTTGCCAACGCCGTGAGTGTGTGCAAAACGCAAGCCGTGCCCTATGGCGTCACGCTCATCATGGCTCCATGGAACTATCCGTTTTTGTTGACGCTCGAGCCACTCGCCGGCGCCCTTGCCGCGGGCAATACTGTGGTCATCAAGCCGAGCGCCTATGCTCCTGCATCGAGCGCGGTGCTCAAGCAAATCTGCGAAGAGGCATTTGATCCGCGCCTGGTGACGGTTGTCGAGGGCGGGCGGGCCGAAAACGAAGCGCTACTCGATGAGTGCTGGGACAAGATCTTCTTTACCGGTAGCGTTCCGGTCGGCAAGCTCGTCATGGAGCGCGCAAGTAAAAACCTTACGCCCGTGACGCTTGAGCTGGGCGGAAAGAGTCCCTGCATCGTGGATGCGACGGCAAACTTGAAGGTTGCGGCACGGCGTATCGCCTTTGGTAAATGGCTCAACGTGGGGCAGACCTGCGTGGCGCCCGACTACCTGCTGGTCGATACGAGCGTGCACGACGAGCTGCTGGGCCTCATCAAGGAGGAGGTCCGCCGTATGTTTGGCGAGCATTCGCTCGATAACGAGGACTACGGACATATCGTCAACGCCAAGCATTTCGTGCGCGTGCGCGGGCTGATCGACTCCGATAAGGTTGTGCTGGGAGGCACGGCGCGCGAGTCGTCGCTCAAGATTGAGCCGACGATCCTAGACGGCGTGGCCCCCGATGACGCCGTGATGCAGGAGGAGATTTTCGGCCCCATCTTACCGGTGCTGACGTTTGAGAGCTTAGACGAGGCCGAAGCGTTTATTACGGATCGTCCGACGCCGCTGGCCCTGTATATCTTTAGCCAAGACCGTGAGGTTCAGCAGCGCTTTGTGCGTTACGTGCCCTTTGGTGGTGGCTGTGTTAATGACACCATTATGCATTTGGCCACGAGCCATATGGGCTTTGGCGGCATGGGGGCGAGCGGTATGGGACAGTACCATGGACGCGAGAGCTTCGATACGTTTAGCCACAAGAAGAGCATCGTGAACAAGGCAACGTGGCTGGACGTGCCGTTCCGCTATGCCCCTTACGCAAGCTGGAAGCGCAAGTTCGTGCGCATGTTTGTGCATTAGAATCAGATGACATAGGGATAAACAAAGTGGCCGCCCCCGCGTAAGCGAAGACGGCCATTTCTCACGATGAAAACGTGTATCGGAGTTGGCAAGACCCGCTGCCACGGGTGCCATCCGTGTTCCCATCTTATCTGCAAGCGTTCCGTTGCGCAAGCGTTGCGGCAAACGATTGAAAGACGCAGACAGGATGAATTTGTGTCCGCACGGGCCCGTAGACTTCTCAACTACGTTGTGGATGCTCGCTAATCGGTAATGGAGGCGCACGTGTTTGATGACGATGACCTGTTCGATCTGACAGACGATCCGTTTGAGTGGGATATGCTACTCGATGACGATGAGTTGGAGCAGGACCGTAAGAAGCGGCAGGGCAAGAAGACGCGGGATGACGCTTCGAAAAAGCAGGACAAGCGTCGCCGAGGTCTGTTCGGCGGGCTCTTTGGGTGACTGTCTCATCGCCGCGTCTGTATACTAAACAGGTCTTATACGCGTTGCGAAATGAGGACAGAGACGATGATGTGGTTTACCGCCGACCTGCACCTGGGCGATACGAATATCTTGCACGACATGGATCGACCGTTTGATTCGGTCGAGGAGATGAACCGCAAGGTCATCGATGCCATCAATGAGTGCGTGGCTGTGGACGACCGCCTCTATATCTTGGGAGACTTTACCTATCGTTTGCCCCTGGCGGAGGCGGTGCGCCTGCGCGAGCGCATCGAATGTCAGAACGTAACGCTCATCCGCGGTAACCATGACGGCGACTGGGAAGATCCAGACGCGCCGCACATTTGGGATGAGGTGCGCGATTATCTGGAGGTCGCCCCCGGTTACGCGAAGGGCCATCGCCTGGTAATGAGCCATTACCCCATGCTCAGCTGGAACGGCAAGGCGCGTGGCGCCATCATGTTGCACGGGCATATCCACAGCAGGGGAGACCGCACCAACGCGCGCAACCGCGATCGCGAGCGCCCGGTTCTGCGCTACGACGTTGGCCTCGATGCCAACAACTACAAGCCCGTAAGCCGTGACCAAATCCTAGGCTTCTTTGGACTGTAGCTGTAAGTGCAGGTAGAATGAACGCGCCGCGCGGATGGTCTGTGCGGCGCGTTTCAGTAGGAGCGATGAATCCATGAGGGCTATCCAGCGCATTAACCATAACGCTGCCATCTGCGAAGACGGCGCGGGGCGTCAGCTTATCGCGCTGGGTCGCGGTATCGGCTTTGGCGATATGCCGCATGAGGTCGACCTGGATGTCATCACGCGTACCTTTTACGGCATTGATTCAAAGTACCTGGCGTTTATTGATGAGGTCGACCCCGAGGTGCTGGAGTTTTCTGCTCAGCTGGCTGATATCGCAACCGGACAGCTTTCGTACGAATTGAGCCCTAACCTCCCCATTACACTGGCGGACCATATCCAGTTTGCCATTAAGCGCGCCCGCGAACACATGGTGGTGTCGTTGCCGCTCGAGCGCGATCTGGAGCAGCTGCATCCCATCGAATACCGCTTGGGCGAGCTGGCTGTTCGCGGCATCCAGAAAAGCTTCCGTGTGCGTATGCCCCGAAGCGAGGCCGCGGGCATTGCCATGTCGATTGTCAACGCATCGGTTAAGCCGAGCGAGCGGCGCGTGCTTGCCGAGCAGCACGAGGAGCGACTGCTCGATATGACGGTCGCGATTATTCAAGAAGAGTTGGGTGTGACGGTCGATCGCTCGTCGTTCGCCTTTGCCCGCTTTGCCACTCATGTGCGCTATCTGCTCGACCGCGTGGCAAAGAAAGAGCCGATCGATACCGAGAACTCCGGTCTTTACGACGTGCTCGTGGAGCAGTATCCGGCGGCATCGCGTTGCGCTCACCGTGTCGACGATCTGATTCAAGAGACCTTTGGCGAGCCATTGGCCCAAGAGGAGCTCGTCTATCTGATCATGCATGTGAATCGCGTGGCTTCTGTCCACTCGGATAAATAGGCTCTCTGGTATTTCCTTTCCGTCATGGCGACCGTTCGCGGGTCGTTTGCTACCGTTCGTCGGTAATCTGAGCCGCAACGAACGCATCTGCCGCATATACTCGCCGTGTGTTGGGTGTTACTCACGGCGCAGCTCCGAGAGGCACTACCGATTCTGCCAAGACCATAATTGGGTCTCTGTCGGTTGTGCGCGGGGCTTTTTTCATGTCGATCCACCCGGGAATCACATGCAAATCAATCTCTTGCCAACTGGTATCGCGCGCTGCGCAGGCGCGAGCGGAATCGTGCGTCTTGGTGCCGTGAAGTCCCACGGCCTTTAGTTGGAAGAGAAGGGATTCGACATGGCTGTCGATAACAAGAAGATTGCCGAGGACGTGCTCGCTGCCGTCGGCGGCGCCTCCAATGTGACGAACGCGACGCACTGCATGACCCGCTTGCGTCTGAACCTCAAAGATCAGTCCATTCCCAATGATAATGAAGTTAAGAAGATCAAGGGTGTGCTGGGCGCACAGTGGTCTGGCGGCCAGTATCAGGTCATCATTGGCCAGAACGTGCCGAAGGTCTATGACGCCGCCATTGCGCTGGGCGTCAAGGGCGAAGGCTCCATTGACGAGAACCTCGATGACGGCACCAAGGAGCCACTGACGGTCAAGACTGCGGGCAAGAAGGCCCTTAACTACCTGTCCAAGACAATGTGCATGACGATCCCCATTATCATGGGCGCCGCCATGTTCCGCACACTTGCCGTACTTTGCGGCGACGGCATGCTCGGTATCTGGTCTGCCGATTCTGACATCTACAACTTCTTCTACAACTGGATTTACAACGCCGGCTATTATTTCTTCCCTGTCTATCTGGGTTGGGCTGCCGCAAAGCAGCTCGGCTGCAGCCAGCCGCTCGGCATGATGCTCGGCGGCGTGCTCATTGCCCCCGAGTTCATGACGTTGGTCAACGCCGCTGCGGATTCTGGTGCTACGACCACGATGGTTTACGGCGTGCTCCCGGCTCAGCTGAACAACTATTCTGCGACCGTGCTCCCCATGCTGCTGTCTATGCCGGTGCTGATGGTCGTCGAGAAGTTCATGAAGAAGATCATCCCCGACATGCTCTCCACGGTGTTTGTGCCCGTGTGCACCATGGCTGTGATGACCCCCGTTTCCCTGTGCGCCCTAGCTCCGATTGGTTCCATTCTGGGCGACCTGGTCGGCAACTTTATGTTCGGCCTCGGAAACGCTGGCGGCATCGTCACAATCCTCTCCCTCGTCGCCATTGCCGCGCTTTGGGAGTTCCTGGTTATGACCGGTATGCACCAGGTTCTGATTGCCCTCGGCATTGTACAGGTGCTCACCTCAGGGTCTGACTCCTGCGTTATGGTCGCGGGTGCTATCGCTCAGTTCGCCACGTGGGGCATGGCCTTCGGTGCCTTCCTGCGCCTTAAGGAGGTCGACGAAAAGGGCGCTATGCTTGGTTTCTCGCTCTCCGGCATTGTCGGTGGCGTGACGGAGCCCGCGCTGTATGGCTGCGGCTTTAAGTATACTCGCTGCCTGGGTGCCATGGTCGCGGGCGGCGCTATCGGCGGCCTGATCGCGGCTCTCACTAATGTGACCACGTATGTTTTGGGCGCAACTAATATCCTTGGTATTACAGGTTATGTTGCAGGCGGAACTGCTAATCTCGTATGGGGCTGCGTTGCATCGGGCACTGCATTTGTTGCCGCCGCTGCCATCGCCTACTTCTTTGGCTTTACCAAGGAGCAGCTCGACGAAGACGCTGCTGCCGCCAAAGCCTAAAGCATCCGTTCGGTAGGACAATTATCTGGGGCACTTGGCTGCGCTTCAAGTGTCCCTTTCCGTAGATGGGGGTCAATATGAAGCAATTGCTCATTCGTGCCGATGATATCGGTTATTCGTATGCCGTTAACCTGGGGATTGCCCGCAGTATCAATGAGGGCCTGGTGCGCTCGGCGGGACTTATGCCCAATATGCCCGAGGCCGAGCGTGGCTGGTCGCTCGTGGCGGATGCCGGCATTGCGGTGGGTCAGCATACCAACGTGTGCCTGGGCAAGCCGTGTGCCGACCCGGCGCTCATTCCGAGCATGCTCAACGAGAATGATGAGTTCCATAGCAGCCGTACCTTCCGCGATCATTTTAAGCGCGGCGAGGAGTTGATAGACTTCGACGAGGCCTGCATCGAGATCCGCGCGCAGCATGACCGCTTTGTCGAGATCGTGGGCCGCGAGCCCGATTACTTTGAGGCCCATGCCGTCATGAGCAAAAACCTTAACCGAGCGATCTCGGCGGTTGCTCAGGAGCTGGGCCTTAAGGAGCAAAAGGCGAGCTTCGACCCCGCGGCTGTGGTGCATTGCGGAGATACTGATCTGCGCATGGTGATGCGCTCGATGGAGCCGGGCTACGAGCCCAAAGAGGCAATCATGCAGACGGTTCGCGGGATGGTGGACGGCGAGACGGTCGTCTTTGTGTGCCATCCGGGTTATCTCGATCGTTTTATCCTGGAGAACAGCTCGCTCACGACCGATCGTACCAAGGAAGTCGATGCACTGATCGACCCCGAGCTTCGCGCTTGGCTCGAGTCTCAATCCGATCTTCGCCTGATCGACTACCGCGACCTGTAAGGACCCAAGTCACCACAAAGGGGACAGTCGCCTTTGTGGTGGTTCTGGCGCCGTTGCCATTATGGCAGCGGCGCCTTTTTTGTCCGTGCGGCGCGGTAGAGTGTAGGCGGTTGAAATTTGCGTCCATCGAGGAGCTGCTATGAACGAGATCAAGTGCCCGCATTGTGGCGAAGTTTTTAAGGTCGATGCGTCCGGCTATGCGGATATCGTCAAGCAGGTGCGCGATGCCGAGTTCTCGCGCGACCTGGATGAGCGCGTGAAGGCGGTCCAGCGCGAGGGCGAGCAGGCACTGGAGCTTGAGCGCTCGCGCTCGACGGCTGCTTTGCAAAAGGCAGAGTCTCAGCGCGACGCTCAGCTTGTCGAGCAGAAGAACGCTGCAGCTCAGCAGCTGGCACAAGAGGTTGCCAAGCGCGACGCTGAGCTTGCCGAGCTGCGCGCCAAGCTCGAAGGCGCTGCCGCAGAGCGCGAGAGTGCAAGTCAGCGCGCGGCGGTTGAGGCTCGTTCCGATGCTCAAAAGGAGAATGCCGAGCTTCAGCGCGAGATCGACAATTTACGTGCGCAGTTGGAGCGCAAAGATGATGAAGCCAGGCTTGCCGAGGCGGCGGCACGCAATGCTGCTCAAAACGACCTGTCCGCGCGCGACGCTCAGATTGCCGAGCTGCAGGCCAGGATCGCCGCGGCGGACAAGGCCCAGGAGATGGCGCTTGCCGCTGCCGCGGCAGAGTCGCAGCGTGAGCTCGATGCCGCTCGCAGCGAGGCCGAGCGCGCGCTTACTGACTATCGCGCGAAGGTGCAAGAGAAGTTTTCCGCCGCAAAGGCTCAGTCCGAGCAAGAGGCCGAGGGCCTGCGTGCCCAGCTGCGCGAGCAGGAACTGATGGCAAAAATGAACCTGTCGGAGGCGGTCGCCGCGGCGGAGCGAGAGCGCGATGAGGCGCGTGCCAAGCTGACGAGTGAGCTGGCGGTGCGCGATTCGCGTGAGGAACAGGCCAAGGCTGCCCACGAGCTTGAGCTTGCGCAGGCCAAGCGCGTGAGCGACGAGTTGATTCGCTACAAGGATGAAGAGATCGAGCGCCTTAAGGACATGAAGGTGCGTCTGTCTACCAAGATGGTGGGCGAATCGCTAGAACAGCACTGCGAGACCGAGTTCAATCGCCTGCGCATGACGGCGTTTCCCAATGCGTACTTCGAGAAAGACAACGATGCGTCCGAGGGTACCAAGGGCGACTTTATCTTCCGCGAGTGCGACGCGAGCGGCAACGAGGTCATTTCGATTATGTTAGAGATGAAAAACGAGAACGATGAGACCGCGACCAAGCATAAAAACGAGGACTTCTTTAAGAAGCTCGATCACGATCGTCGCCAGAAAGGCTGTGAGTACGCGGTGCTTTGCACGCTGCTCGAGCCCGAGAGCGAGCTTTACAACGCGGGAATTGTGGACGTGAGCTATCGCTACGAGAAGATGTACGTGATCCGCCCGCAGTTCTTCATTCCCATGATCACGCTTCTTCGCAACGCCGCCATGGGTTCGCTGCGCTATAAGCAGGAGCTGGCGGAGTACAAACAGCAGAACATCGACGTCACGAACTTCGAGGCCAAGATGGAGAAGTTCAAGGATGGCTTCTCGCGCAACTACAACCTGGCGAGCAAGCAATTCGAATCGGCGATCAAGGAGATCGATGCCGCCATCAAGCAGCTCGAGAAGACCAAGGACGATCTGCGCCGCAGCACCGAGAACCTGCGCCTGGCCCACAACAAGGCCGATGAGCTTACCATTCGCAAGCTCACGTGGGGAAACAAGACCATGAAGGCCGCCTTTGACGAGGCGCGCGAGGCTGCGCCAGAGACAAACGATGAGCCAGCCGAGGCGGATTCGTATGAGGTCGAGGATGTCGAGTAGGGGATAGCGTATCGCGCAAAAAGCGGGGCCGCTGGCAATGTTGCCAGCGGCCCCGCTTCGTTCCATTCCATTGTGCCCGGCTAGTCCTCGAGCAGGTCCTCGATAAAGCCGACGCGGTAGTTCTTGAAGATGACCTCGCCGCCGTCTTGCGTGGCGTCCAGATCGACATCGCCCGTGATGCCAAAGTCGTGGTCGCCGTCCTCGTCGGCAAAGATCTGGTGCACGTGCCATACGTGCGCGGTCTTCTCGTCGGACTCGTCGATGGAAAACATCGCGGCGCTGCGGGCATCTCCGTCGGTGAGGATTTCCTCGTGCTGCTCATGGTAGGCATCGAGCGCCTTTTGCCAGCGTATTTCGCTCATGCCCCAGTCGTCGTCGAGTTCGCCCAGGTCGCGAACGTGCTCGCGGGCGGCAAGGGTCACGCGGCGGAAGAGCGCGTTGCGCACCAACAACGTGCAGCCGCGACGGTCCGCAACGACCTCGTCGATGCCCTGCGGCGGCGCGGCGTTGAGGGCTGCCGGGTTGCCGGCGTTCTCCCACTCGTCCACCAGGCTCGAGTCCACCGAACGCACCACAAAGCCCAGCCACGAGATAATGTCGCGCAGGCGCTCGTCGCGCTTCTCGATGGGTACGGTGCGGTCGAGAGAACGGTAGGCCTCTGCCAGGTAGCGCAGCAAAATGCCCTCTGAGCGGGCGATGCCGAGCTTTTGAATGTAGCCCTTAAAATCGCTCGCGCTTTCCAGCATATCGCGCAGAACGCTCTTGGGAGAGAGCTGGTAGTCGTTTGCCCAGGGTACTTCCTGGCAGTACTTGTCAAAAGCGGCGTCGAGCAAATCCTCGAGCGGTTTTTCGTACGTGACGTCCTGAATACGCTCCAGACGCTCCTCATATTCGATGCCGTCGGCCTTCATCTCGGCCATAGCCCGATCGCGTGCGGCGCGCTCCTGTGCGCGCAGCACCTGCTTGGGGTTCTCGAGCGTAGCCTCGACCATCGAGATGAGGTCCATGGTATAGGTCTCGCTCTCGGGGTCGAGCAGCTCCAGCGCGGCAAGCAAAAACGGCGAGAGCGGCTGATCGAGCGCAAAGTCCTCGGGCAGGTCGACCGTCAGCGCGTAGTCGATGTCCGGCGCGGCGTCAGCCGGAGCGTCGGGTGCGGGCGGCACCTCGGTGCGCACGACGACGCCGGAATCGATGAGCGTGGCGAAGATCTCGTCGGCGCGAACCTCGAGCTTTGCCTTTTCCTCGGGGGTCTGCAGGCTCGTCTCGATGAGGTCGTGTACGCGGGCTCGGGCATCGCCACCCTGCTCGACCACGCTAATCACCATGGAGTGCGTGATGCGCAGGCGCGGCTTGAGTGTCTCGGGCTGCGTCTCGATCAGGCGCTCGAACGTCTGCTTGTTCCAGGTGACAAAGCCCTCGGGGGCCTTCTTTTTTTTAATCTTGCGGAGCTTTTTGGGGTCGTCGCCCGCCTTGGCCATAAGCTTGGCATTCTCGATCTCGTGCTCGGGTGCCTCGGCGATGACCATGCCCTCGGTATCGAAGCCCGAGCGGCCGGCACGACCGGCAATCTGATGGAACTCGCGGGCGCGCAGACGACGCATCTTATAGCCATCGAACTTGGTGAGCGCGGTGAGCACCACGGTGTGGATGGGCACGTTGATACCGACGCCGAGCGTATCGGTGCCGCAGATGACGGGTAGCAGGCCCTGCTGCGCCAAGCGCTCGACCAGCAGGCGGTAGCGCGGCAACATGCCAGCATGGTGCACGCCGACGCCGCATCCGAGCAAGCGCTTGAGGATTTTGCCGAAGGCCGTCGAGAAGCTCGTGCCCTTGGCCGCCTCCTTGATGGCCTCGCGCTGCTCCTTGTTGGCAATGCCAAAATTGGCGAGCGACTGTGCCGTCGCAAGTGCGGCATCCTGGCTAAAGTGCACGATATAGAGTGGGGCCTCGTCGCGGCGCATGGCGAGCTCGACCGTGCCCTCGAGGGAGGTCGTCACATAGTCGTAACTCAGCGGAACAGGACGCGGGGCGTCGACGACCAAGTCGCAAGCAGCGCCGGTGTGCTCCTCGAGTGAGGCGGCGATGGCAGTGACATCGCCGAGCGTGGCGCTCATGAGCATGAATTGCGTGTGAGGCAGGGTGAGCAGCGGCACCTGCCAGGCCCAACCGCGATCGGGGTCGGCAAAGTAGTGGAACTCGTCCATGGCGACGCAGCCAACATCGGCATCTTCGCCCTCGCGTAGTGCGTCGTTGGCGAGGATTTCTGCCGTACAGCAGATGACGGGCGCCTTGGTGTTGATATGCGTGTCGCCGGTGATCATACCGACGTTATCGCGGCCGAGCACCTGCACAAGGTCGAAAAACTTCTCGCTGACCAGAGCCTTGATGGGGGCCGTGTAATAGCAGCGTTTGCCCTGTGCCATGCCCATAAAGAGCATGCCCAGCGCGACAAGCGACTTGCCCGATCCGGTCGGCGTGCCCAGAATGACGTGATCGCCGGCGGCTAGATCCATGAGGGCCTCTTCCTGGTGGTCCCACAGCTCAATACCGCGATCGCTCGTCCATTCAAAGAAGCGCTCGAAGGCCTGGTCGGGCGTGAGCCACGGTTCGGGCTCGCTGCCGTCCTCGGGCTCCCACCAGGTGGGGGAGAGCGCACCGAGTGAGCCGAATTCGGCTTCGGTTCCCGTGCCGCCCGAGAATGAACTGGCGGCTCCGGCACCGGGGACGGTGCTGGCGGCGATATCTGTCGTGGTCTGTGCCATGTGTTTGCTTTCTCTCGCGATTGTCCGCCAACTATTATGGCGTAGCGTCGCATCGATGCGTTCGCAGGCAAGAAAATGCAGGAAATGGGCGTTCTGCCCAGCCGTTTAGTGTAGTCGCTAGCCAAGTGAGTAGACTTTTTGCGATATTGCGAGCACATGTCTTTTGCGCAAGGGTTCTACCTGCGGTTTTATGTTTCGCTATGCGGGCTGTGCCTGGCTATTGCAAAAAAGTCTACTCACTTAGGTTTGAGGGCCGTTCGCTGGCGCCAATTTGCGCTTGTTTGCCGACGCCGCGACCATCAGAAGCCCCTAGGACTCTTGCGGCAGGCGCTTCTTGCCTTTGCGGGCGCGGTTTCTAAAGTTCTCGACGGCCTCTTCCATGCCCAGAGGTACATAGGTGAGCTCATCGAGGTTTTCGGGCAGGTAGCAGGCAAGGCTTTGCTCCTGCGCGCGGCCCGCCGCGAGCTGTTCATTGCTGGGCTGCGCGCCGGGTGTGGCGCAAATGCCATAGACGACGGCACCCATCTCGCGCGTGCGGCATTCGTACTCGGTCTCGGGATGCTCGGGATGGTCGCGGCGGACGTCGTCGCTTACCCAAAGCGTGTCGTAGCCGGCCGCGGCAAACTGCCCCAGGGCGTAGTCGCGCAATGGCTTACTGTCGGTTCGCAGTGTGACGGTGGCGCCGGCTGAAAAGAGCGGGCGGTAGAGCATCAGATGGTCGACATGGACGAGTCGTTTTTTGGCGTACTTGGCCTTGGGCTGCGGCGTGGGAAAGTTAATGGTAATGGCATCGAGCTCGCCTGCGGCAAACAGCTGCGGCAGCGATGCGGCGCCTCGGGGCAGGACGAGTGCGTTGGACAGCTCCTGCTCGCAGATTTTCTGTGCGGCATAGGCGATGCAGATGGGCTCCTGGTCCATACCGATAAAGAGGGTGTTTGGCTCGTGGGCCGCGCGCTCTACAAGGTACGTTCCCTTGCCACAGCCAAGATCCAGGTGAAGGTGTTCGAAGGGCTTGCTGCCAACTGGCGCGCAAGCCTCGCGCCAATCTCCGGCATAGGCCTCGGGGTTCGTCTCAATCGCATCGGCGTAGCGCTCCAGGCGCTCCTCGAGCACAAAGTTCTTAGGCGTGCGAACGTGGACGGCTCCCATGAGGCTCCTTGATCATGAGTATGGAACGCATGGCAGCACGTTCCATCAATGGGTTGAAAAGGGTGGGGCATAGCTTGCCCGAAAGTTGCGGTGCGGCTCGGCGGCAAGTCGCCGATGCCTACAGGCGCTTGAGAATCACGTAACGGTTGAGCTCGCCGCTGCGACCGTCGGCATGGAAGCGCTCAAGCTCGCGCACGGGGACCTCGCCGCTCTTGTAGAATGTGCGCACGCCGCGCACCAGGTCGGTGATCTGCTGATCGTCAAAGTGATGGCAATAGCGGTAGGCGTGGCGGTCGTTTTGCCAGCCAATGAGGTGGTCGCCGGCTTCAAACTGCGCGGAATCGTAACTTTCAAACGGCGGGGTGAGCTCGGCGCGGGCTTCGGCGCGAACGGCCTTGCGCGCCATGCGCTCGTCGTTCATAAACTCCCAAAAGCTGATGGCGATGATGCCGCCTGGGCGCGTCTGGCGCACCAGGGCGTCGAGCACGCGTACGCGGTACTCGCACGACGGCACGTGGTGCATAAAGCCAAAGCAGACCGAGATGTCGGCGAGCGGGGCGTCGAAAAGCACGTCGGGTGTCTCGGCGGGGTTGAGCTTCATGAGGGCATCGAGTACGTCGAGTTCCTGGAAGTGCAGGTTGGGAATGCGCAGGGCGTGACCGTGCGCATCGATAGCCAAATCCTGACACGAGTCAACACCATAGAACTCAAACGGGCAACTGGCGTCTGCCGAGGGGTTTGCGCCGTCGACGCCCTTGGCGGAAAGTGCGCCGCCGGCGGCAAAGTTCTCGAATCGCATGTTGCCGCAGGCAAGATCGAAGACGCGGACGGGATGCTCGATCGTGGCGACGTCGAGCTGCTCGAGCGCTATGTCCATGGTGCGTACCCAGCCGGGCCACGGTGCCTGGCGCGTATCGGAGAAGGAGGCGGAGTGCTCGCGATAGAACGTATTGTTGAGCTGAATGAGCGATGAGGCGAAATCGCGGTTCACGGCGCGGAACTCCCTCCGTTGGCGGTGCGGAATAAACAGTACGACCATACTACCGTTAACGCCGCAACGGGGACAACCGAGCTGCGGGTCATTGCTTTGTTTGGACACATTTCCGCAGCTCATATATGCCCGCAACCGCCGGTTGTCAAAAATCTCACTAGAATAGGTGGCATGCTTTTGGCGGTGGCGGATAGATTTTTAACTGAGCAAGGCGCCTTAAGAACAAAAACGGTCCGGCGGCACGGCTGGCATCGCATAGGAGGAACCATGAATGTAGAAACTGCGCAGCGGCTCGCCGACCTTCGTCGCAGCAAGGGTTTTAGCCAAGAAGGGCTGGCGCGAAAGCTGGGGCTGTCGCGCCAGGCGGTCAGTAAATGGGAGCGTGCGGAGAGCTCGCCCGATACCGAGAACCTGATCTCGCTCGCAAAACTCTATGGCGTGAGTTTGGATGAGCTCCTTAATCCGAGCGATGAGATCGAGGACGATATCGAGTTTGAGAACGAGGACCGCGCCCGTCAGCGCGAGGCCGAGGCAGCGGAGCGCGCCCGTACCCATGAGGCAGCGGCACGTGCTACCGAGGCGGCAACACAGGCGAGTGATGCCGCCGCCAAGGCGGCGCAAGCGGCAAGCTGGAGCGCGCAGGCCGCCAATGCCGCTACGGCGCAGGTGACGAGTGGCGGCGCAGCTGGCTCGACTCCGGTGAAAGGTCCGTTCCAGTCGTTTCCGTATTGGGCCGTGTGCTCGCTGCTGTTCTTTTTGCTGATGTTCCTGTTTGGTGGCTCCTTTGCCGCGCTGATCTTCTTTACAATCCCCATCTATCACTGGGTGGCGCGTGCGCTCGATGGCGATTGGGCACGCGGGGATATTCAGGTTGGTCCGGCGCCGGAGGCGGCTAAGGCTCAGGATGTTTCCGCTGCGGTTGATACTGACGTGGCTTCCTCGACCGCCGCTGAGCCGAGCGCCAAAGAAGGTGATGAATGATGAAGCTCTCGCATGAGTCCAAGGTCCGCCTGGGCGTCGGTATCGGAGCGTTCGTGCTCATCATCGGGCTTATCTTTGGCACTTCGCGGATATTGTTTCATTTTGATGGCCCGTGGGATCTCGGCGATATTGCATCCGGTTTGTCCGGTATGGACGATGTGGTTGACGGGGACGATTCTTTGGATGGCGGTAACTATTCCGCTCAGTCTCGGCAGCTTTCGAGCGAAACGTTTGATGCCGACTCATTCCAGTCCCTTGACCTGGATGTGACATCGGGTGAGGTTGAGATCAAGTGCGTTTCCGGCGGGCAGGTGCGTGTCATCGAGAGCGGTCGTGTTGCAAAGGGGGTAGCTACCTACGATGCTGCCACTCAGAATCTGGCCGAGGTTAAGGGTTCTGCGCTCAAGATTCGCCAGTTCGATTGCGATGACGAGCGCGCCATTGACCGCACGGTTACCGTCGAGCTGCCGCGCGAGCTTGCCGATAACATGATGGACATTTCGGCGAATGTGGGGTCGGGAGACCTGACGATCACGGACATTGCGTGCCACGACTTCGATTTGACGTTGGACTCGGGAGACGTCGAGTTTGCGGGTACCGTGACCGACACCCTGAATGCCGAGGTCGGTTCGGGCGATGTGACGTTCGAGCTCTACCAGGCCCCCGCGAAGTCGATGGATGTAAGCGTGGACTTGGGCGATGTGGAGATAACGGTTCCGAACTCTACGGGCTTTAAGGCGCGCCTCACCGTGGGCAGCGGTGACTTCGAGAGTGATTTCCTTCCGCTTGGCTACGATGGCGAGACCACTTTGAATCATGAATTCGACAACGGTGATAAGTCTGCCACGTATCGCTTTAAGGTCGGTTCGGGCGACATGTCGTTTGATTCGGAGTGATGGGCGGTTTTCGGAGATCGGTACATATAGGCATTCTCTTTGATGGAGGCGCCGGGGCCGTGGTCGGCTTCGGCGCCTTTGCCTTTACAATGGGGTCATGGAACAGATTATTTTGAGCATACTCGAGGCCCTGCGTCGCGGCGAGACTGTAGACGACAAGGCGCTCGTCAAACTGATACATGCCGAGGCACGCCGCGAGGGTGTCGACAAACGCGATTTGGCCAAGCGCCGCCTGCTGCCGTTTTACCAGCGGGTGAAGCGCGAGGAGCCGGCTCGTTGGGCTGGATGGAATGTCGATGCCGAACTGGAGCGTCAGCTGCTGCAGGTGCTGCGTATGAAGCCGCGCCGCACGGCTTCGGGCGTGGCGACCATTACCGTCATCACCAAGCCCTGGCCGTGCTCGGGCGATTGCCTGTTTTGCCCCAACGATCTGCGCATGCCTAAAAGCTATCTGCACGCCGAGCCGGCGTGCGCCCGTGCAGAGCAAAACTGCTTCGATCCATATCTGCAGGTGAGTGCCCGTTTGACGGCACTTTCGCAGATGGGTCATGCGACCGATAAGATCGAGCTCATCGTGCTCGGCGGTACCTGGAGCGACTATCCGCAAGGGTATCAGGCATGGTTTATGTCGGAACTTTTCCGTGCGCTCAATGACGATGCCGTCGCCGGCGTGGCGGCAAACCCCATGTTGGCGCGTCCGGGCATCAGCCGTGCCGAGGCAGGGCGCCTGCTCGATGACGCTCCCGCCGATGCCCTGCCGCCGGTGGTGGCGGAGCGTCGCGAGCGCTATCGGGCTGCCGGCATTGCGACTGATGAGGCCGAGCTTGCTGCCGGCGTTGCCGACGAGCAGGGGCGTGTGGATGCTGCCGTGGGCGGCTACAACCGTGCGGTGCGTCGACTGTACGGCTCCGGCACGCCGTGGGGCGAGGTCGCCGAGTGGCAGATGGCGACGATGGAAGAGCTTGAACGGCAGCAGCGCATCAACGAGACGGCGAAGCATCGCGTGGTGGGGCTCGTTATCGAGACGCGCCCCGATGCCGTAACGCCGCTGGCGCTCACGCTCATCCGTCGTCTGGGCTGCACCAAGATTCAGATGGGCATCCAGAGTCTCGACCAGCACCTGCTCGATATCAACGAGCGTCGCATTTCGGTGGCTCAGATTGAGCGTGCGTTTTCGCTGGCGCGCCTGTTTGGCTTTAAGATCCACGCGCATTTTATGCTCAACTTGCTGGGCGCTACGCCCGAGGGGGACAAGCGCGACTACGAGCGCTTTGTGACCGAGGGCGCCTTTATGCCCGACGAGGTCAAGGTCTACCCGTGCGCGCTCATCGAGGGCTCGCGCCTGGTGGGCTGTTATGAGCGTGGCGAGTGGCGCCCCTATACCGAGGACGAGCTGCTCGATGTGCTGGCAAACGACATCGTGGTGACGCCGGCGTTCTGCCGCATCAGCCGCATGATTCGCGACTTTAGCTCCGACGACATTATGGTGGGCAACAAGAAGCCCAACCTGCGTCAACTCGTCGAAAACCGCTTGGCGGCTCGTGGGGAAGGCGCGACGGTGCGCGAGATTCGCTATCGCGAGATCAGCACGGCGGGTGCCGACCTGGACGAGTTGACCCTTGACGAGGAAGTGGCGTACGAGACGCCGGTGACGCACGAACGCTTTTTGCATTGGGTGACGCCGCAGGGCAAGATCGCCGGCTTTTTGCGCCTGTCGCTACCCGACCGTTCGTTTGTTGCCGCGCACGCGGACGAGCTGCCGACGGGGCCGGAGGAGGCGATGATTCGCGAGGTGCACGTGTATGGCATGGCAGCGCGCGTGGGCGATCAAGGCCAGGCGGCTCAGCATCATGGACTGGGGCGCTCGTTGGTGGAGCGTGCGTGCGAGATTGCCCGGGATGCGGGTTATGCGCGTATCAACGTGATTAGCGCGATCGGTACGCGCGAGTACTATCGCCATTTGGGTTTCTACGACCACGGACTCTATCTGCAAAAGGAGCTCTAAATGAACAAGCCGAGTGTTTCTGCCGGCGTCGTTGCCGGCGTTGCTCTGGGAGCCGCGGCGCTTGGTGCGGCCGCTGTCGCTGTTCGTGCTGTCTGTCTGCAGGTTGCGCGAACCCGCAATGGGTTGGCGCGTGTGAAACGCGTGCACGATGAGGGCGGCGATGAGATTCGCGTGTTGGTGCAAGGCGGAGTCTACCAAAGCGCAAGCTACGTTGGCGAGCGTTGGGCAGAGCCCGTCTTTGCGTACTATCGTGCGTTTGACGACGTGTTTGAGGCCGAGCGCGCAATGCATGACGCCTATGGTCACGGTATCGACCGCATGCTCATGCTGGGCGGCGGCGGGTTTGCCTATCCCAAGTTTGCGCTGATGTCGCACGAGAGCTTGCGCATGGACGTCATTGAGTACGATGCCGAGATTACGCGCCTGGCGCGCCGTTGGTTCTACCTGGACGAGCTGGAGCGCACGGTGGGCGATCGCCTGCGAGTGATTACCGCTGAGGCTCGCTCGTATCTGGGCGTGACGAGCGTGGGTCATCGTCGCTACGATGTGGTCGTGAGCGATTGCTTTGGCGGTGCCGAGCCCGTACGCGAGCTGGCGACGGTTGAGGCATTGCGTTTAGTGCGGGGCAGCCTGAACCCCGGGGGTATCTACGTGGCCAATATCGTGAGCGCAAACGAGGGGAGCGATGTGACGTTCCTGCGCGATTGCGCTGCCACGGCACTCGAGGTATTCGCCCACGCCTGGGTGGTCCCATGTGGCGATGCGGAGTTTGGCGGCGAAGAGAATTACCTGCTCATCGCCAGCGACGGCGACTACGCCTTTGCCGAAGCCGTGCCTTTCAATGCCGACTTCCTCGGCACCGCTCTCCACGACTAGCGCGTCTCCCTGCGACCAATCTGTTTATGAAGGGGCTTCTTTAGCTACTTCTTGGTTATGCCAAAGTAGCTCAACAAGCCCCGTCCCAAAAAGACTGGTCTTATGCGTGGTCGCGCCAGCTGAGGACGCGCTGCTTCATACCCTCGATGTCGAGCACGCCTTTGGCGAAGCCTTTGCGCACAAGCTCCTCGGGAACGTACTCGTCGTAGCGATCAAAATAAGGCACCTCGCCGGGATAGACGAGCTCGATGGGGTCGAAGTCCTTCTCAGCCTCGGCGGCGAGCACCTCGAAGAACGTCTCCTCATCGGCCTTCATCTTAAACTGCATAAAGTATGGACGCGACGGATCGAGCCCGCGAAGGTCCAGCTCCGCGGCGCATTTAATCTTGAGCATGCGCTCGAGCGCCAAAAAGGCGTAGCTTCCCAACCAGGGGAAGAGCACCCAGGTGTCGCCGCCCAGGTTAATGAGCGGTTTAGTTCCCGCGCCCGAAATCTCGGCGGTATGACGAGCCTGTGCAAGGCGTGCCCGTGCGTTGCCCATGAGGTACGGATATGCCGCGTGCTCGTTGAGCGCCTTGCGCATGCGCTCGAGTACGTGTGTATTGATATCGCCGGGACAGTCGCCAAAGTAGGCCGGCACACGGCCCTTGACCTGCGTGGCAAAGACGGTATGACGCTTCCAGTCCACTTCCTCGACAATCCAGCAGTGTCCGGCGATGGCGATGCGCTCACCGGGCGGTGGGGGATTGACGATCGTGCCCAGCTCGGCCGATTCGCTGCGAACGGTAAACTCCTCGTTTTCCTGGAACACGGCGTAGAACTTAAAGTTGTTGATGATGCGCTCGCCAGCGAGGCCCACGATGAGCCCACCGCCCTCGGTGACCTGGATGTGGTCGATCTTGATGAGGTGGCGCAGCAGTACGCGATAGTCATCGGCCGAGACGCGGTGGAAATAGCTGAGCGTGAGCACGCGCTGAGCAAGCTCGGCCGGTGTGAGCTCGCCGGTGCTGGCGAGCGTCGACATGGTCTGGTGATAGAGCAAACTGTAGGGGAGTCGATCGAGCTCGGGCGGCTCGACCCACTTTTCCTCGCGATAGAGTTGTACGAGCGCGATGCCCTGGAGGAGCTTCCACGGAATGGTCTCGGGCATCATCGTGCGCGGCTCGGGTTCCTCCTCGCGCATGACAAACCACATCTCGGGCGGAAGATCGCGGCGTCCCGTGCGTCCCATGCGCTGCAAAAAGGAGCTGACGGTAAACGGTGCATCGATCTGGAACGCGCGCTCCAGGCGACCGATATCAATGCCGAGCTCCAGCGTGGAGGTGGTGACGGTTGTCTGCGCCTGTTCCTCATCGCGCATGAGCTCTTCTGCCGTCTCGCGTAGCGATGCCGAAAGATTGCCGTGGTGGATGAGAAAGCGGTCGGGCTCGTGTCGGCTCTCGCAGTAGCTGCGCAGCATGGAGCATACGGCCTCTGCCTCCTCGCGCGAGTTGGCAAAGACCAGGCACTTGCGGCCGCGCGTATGTTCAAAGATGTAGCCCATGCCGGGGTCGGCGTTTTCGGGCGCGGTGTCGGTGGGGTTGAGAAGTGCCTGTTCGGTTGCCCGTGGGATGTCGACTTCGCCCTCGGGGGCCGAGGAAGCGCGGCGATCCCTGGAAGTAGCCTTGTCCTGTGCCTGTTCGCGACGCTGGCGGCGCTCCTCCTGCGTGAGTTGTCCGCTGTGACGTCTGTCCTGGGTGCCGGTGGGTAGTGCCGTGGGCGTCGCCGCCTCGATGCGCTCGCACGCAAGCACCTCGGCCTCTTGGGGACCTGCGCTCTCGAATCCTCGCTGCTGTGCCTGGGGGCCCGAGTTGTAGAAGTGCTCCATGGAGATGCGCCATACGCGGCGCGGTTCCTCAAAACGGGGGATAACGCAGTCACGTCCCGTTCCCTGCGAGAGAAAAGCGCCCGTGCGCTCGGGGTCGCCGATGGTGGCCGAAAGGCCAATACGGCGGGGGTGTACGCCCGCCATGCGCGAAAGGCGCTCAATAAGGCAGAGCGTCTGCCCGCCACGGTCGCCGCGCATGAGCGAATGGACCTCGTCGATGACCACATAGCGCAGGTCGCAAAACATGCGCGGGATCGCCATGTGCTTATGGATCAGGAGCGCCTCGAGCGACTCGGGCGTAATCTGCAAGATGCCGCTCGGTTTTTTGATGAGCTTAGCCTTGTGCGATTGCGAGACGTCGCCATGCCAGTGCCAGACAGGGATATCGGCCTCTTCGCAGAGGTCGTTGAGGCGAACGAACTGGTCGTTGATGAGTGCTTTGAGGGGACCAATGTAGAGGGCGCCCACGCTCGCGGGCGGGTTCTCCCAAAACTCGGTCAGGATGGGAAAGAAGGCCGCCTCGGTTTTGCCGGAAGCCGTGGATGCCGTCAGGAGTACGTTGTCCTGCGTGTTAAAGATGGCGTCTGCCGCCGCAACCTGGATAGAGCGCAGACTCTCCCAATCGTGGGAGTAGATGAAGTCTTGGATAAACGGGGCATATCGGTCAAAGGCGTTCATGGGACCTCCTCTCAACAACGGGCTGATCAACACAACGGGCAACGGCTCGATATCTTGCAACATCGGCGTTTGCCCAGATAAAACCTACCAAAATAAACCTGTCCATTTTTGGCAGGTTAGATGGTGAACTCGGTGAAATTGCGGTCGCCGCCTGCGGTATCGGTGTCGCCTGTTGCGGTTGCCGGCGCCATCGCGTCGCCGCCGACGCTTTGCAGTAACTCGGCCACGTTGGCGTCGGGGTTCTGACACAGGATGTCGAGCAGCTCGATAAAGTCGCGGATGACCTCGCGGGGCGTCAGATGCGTGTCGGCTCCCACACGACCGAACTCGATCTTGAGGAAGTCAACCAAGTCGTTCTCGGTAAGCGTGGGCGTCCAGCCAAAGTAGCCGGCGTGAATTTGCATGAGCTTTTCGATGAGCACCAGCAGCTCCTCGTAGGTGAGCGGCTGCAGACGGATGATGGGCGCGAGCATGTCTTTGAGATCATCGCGCGCAAAACGACCCTGAGCGAGTCGGCTGCGCAGGGCCTCGTAGGAGAACACGCCGCGGCGACGGTCTTCGATGGAGGTTGGCGTGCCGCCCATGATCACGCCCAGGTACTGCGCTTTGCCCTGGAGCGTGTCGTTGTACATCGTTAGGATTTTCTCGTAGTTGTACTGTCGCGTGATCGCGTTGGGAATCTTGTACAGATTCACGAGCTCGTCGATGAGCACCAGCATGCCCTTGTAGCCGCTGCAGACCAAAAAGCGCGCAATGAGCTTAACGTAGTCGTACCAGTCGTCGTCGCTGATGATGGTCGAGGAGCCCAGCTCGGCGCGTGCCTCGCTCTTGGTGCGGTACTCGCCGCGAATCCATTTGGTCACGCGACTCATAGCTTCTTCGTCACCCTCCGAGACGGCCGTGCGATAACGGCGGAGCATGCGGGCAAAGTCAAAGCCGTGGACCATCTCCTCGAGCGGGGCCAGTTGGGCATTGACGGCAGACTCGTCGGCCTCGGCACACGAGGCGACCCAGCGGTCCAGGATAAGGTTGAGCGCGCCGCCCTCGGGGCGCGTCTTGGTCGATATGTTGCGGATGAGCTCGCGATAGGTGGCGAGGCCCTGGCCCTGGCCGCCCTGTAGGCGGCGCTCGGGGGAAAGGTCGGCATCGGCGACCACGAAGCCCTCGCCCATGGCATGCGTTCGGATGGTCTGGAGCAAAAAGCTCTTGCCGGCGCCGTAGCGACCGACTAGGAAACGGAAGCTTGCGCCGCCGTCGGCGATGAGACTCAGGTCGGTGAGCAGGGCGCGGATCTCGACCTCGCGTCCTACGGTGATGTAGGGAAGGCCAATGCGCGGGACAACGCCGCCCTTGAGCGAGTTGAGAATGACGGCGGCGACGCGCTTGGGCACACGGGGTGCTGCGGATGCGGTATCACTCATGGTCTAAGTATCCTCTCACGTCTGCTTCGTAGTCCTCGATAATTTGCGGTCCTGCTGATCCAAATTCAATAACGGTGTCGCCCACCAGGTCAAAGAGCGCTTCGTTGATGCTATCGACGAGCATGTCCTCACTCTTGCCCGACTGTTCCACCGCCGATGCCGTCTGTGCTGCGTTTTGCTCGAGTAGTGCTCGAAGATAGGCGTCTGCGGCGGGATCGAGTGCGGACGCGGTGTCGGCGGGCGCGGGCGTTGGCGCGAGGAGCGGGGCTACGACGCCAAACTGCTCGGTGGAGATGGTCGGCTCGCTAGCCTCGTCCTGCTGCATGGTCGTCGCGACTGGTTCGGCGATCGTGTCGGCCACGGGCTCGGCTTCCGGTCGTTCGGCAACTGCCACCTCGGCATCCGCAAGCGGGCCGTCCTCGCGCTCCTCGTCGATCAAAAGCGCCTCGCGCGTTTGCGCGGCGGCGCTCCGAATGTACCCCAGCTGACTCAGATCGATATCGATCTTGACGGGCTGGTGTGCGGCGTCCCACGAAAGCCATGCCACAATCTCGTCATCGATAATCTTGGCCAGATATTTGGGGACCTTCTCTTCCTTAAGGGGATGGGCGGGGTCCAGGGCCAGGCGTAGACGCTGGTCGCAGGCGCGCATCATCTCACCGAGCTTGCTACTTTTTTGTCTGCTGCCGTGAATGCGCATGCATTCCCAAAACCCGTTTTGGCAGCGGTAGACGTGAATGGGGTCCAGGCGATATTCGCAGTCCTCGTGGCGCTCGGGCGCAAAGAATACGGCCGACGCAAACATGGTGTAGGGCATGGCCGTCTCCTCCCCAAATAAACTCGCCACGATGCTGGTCTTTCGGTGCGTGTCATAGTAGCGCGCCATGCGGACATACGCGGCGCACGCCACGTGGCGCAGATCGCGGTGGTGGCTGCGGTCGAGCCGCGAGTTACTTAGGTTGTACGTGGAGAGGGCATTGATGGCGGCCATGAGTCGTTCCTCGCACGCCTCGTCGGGCGGAAGGGGGAGCGTGGGCTCAGAGGCCTTGCGACGCTTGGGCGCCTGGTCCGACGGTGCCGGTGCTGGTACAAGGTCTCGTGCCGCGCGCCGCAGCTCGATAAGGGCGTTATCGAACATGACGGTTTTAGAGTCACGAAGCAGCTTGGGGTCGAGCCCGTGGAACACGGCGTAGTCCTGCAGCCACACGCGCGCAAACCGGTCGATGCCGGGCTCGAAGGCGCGATAGACATCCCAAAAAGCCTTGATCTTGTTAAAACCATCGAGCGGATCATCTACGCCAATGCCGCAGATCAGCTCGTAGAGATACAAGAAGGCAAACGAGGTCGATGTCTCCTCGATATTCCCGCGGCGCACTTGGGCACGCCAGGTAAAGTAGCCGCGCAACTGCCGGTCGCTCATGGCGTTGTAGGTGGGAAAGTACGACTTAAAGGTGCCGTTGTAGGGACAGTCGTCCTCAAAGTCGGCCATCAGCAGGCCTTGGCGGTAGAAAAGTTCGGCTTCCGAAAGCCAACGGCCCGCGCCGCCCTTTGGGTCTTCTTGCCAACGCGATATCTCACGCATCTTGCGGTATTGGTCGGGGAGGAAATTCTGCATCTGTCGGCCGGTTTTGAGAATCGGCTCGTCTGCGTAGGTTTCGTTTGAGAAGCGGGCGGACTGATGGGTCCGGGCCTCGGCCATAATGCGCTCGATGAGCATCTTGATGTCCTGGTCGGCCACCGCTCCTCCTCTCGAACGCAGCTACGGTGACCTCATATCATAGCACAGCATCAAACAGATGTTCGAGATACCGATGCGTTGATAGATTTAGAACAGGAGGGCGTAGATGACGGCGATGACGACGGAGGGAAGCATATTGGCCGTGCGGAAGGTCTGAGGACGGATGAGGTTGACGCCGACACAGAAGATGAGCATGGAACCTACGAGCGAAAGGCTGTTGAGGGCAGCTGTGGTCATGATGGGGGAGAGCGCGCCGGCAAACAACGTGATCGTCCCCTGGAACACGGCGACGGGCAGGGCGGAGAAGATGCAGCCGCGGCCAAGCGAGGCCGTCATGGTGCAGACGATGATGCAGTCCAGTGCGCCCTTGAGGGCAAGCGTTGACCAGTCGCCGAGCAGGCCGTCCTGGATCGATCCCACAATGGCCATGGCGCCGATGCACACGGTGAGTGAAGTCGAGACAAAAGCGTTGGTGAACTTGTTATCGCCCTCACTGCCAGTCTTGCGCTTGAGCCATTCGCCAAGGTTCTCGATGGCGGCCTCCAAGTTGATGGCCTCGCCGATGAGCGAACCGAGCGCAAATGAGACGATGAGCATGGTGGTACCGGTGGTCGCTAGCGCCTTTCCATCGATGATGAGCATCTTTTGCATGGTGCCGCCCAGGCCGATAAACAGGACGCACAGCCCCGATGCTTTCATGAGCGTGTCTTGGATGTACGGTGTAATGAAGCGGCCGCCCGCTAATCCCAAAAGACCGCCCGCAACTAAAAGCTCAACGTTGATGATTGTTCCCAAGCCCGGCATGAGCCCCCCTGTATTGATGCCAACGTGGCAATCGTAGCAGAACGAAATGCGAGGCACATCGCGACTCATCTAATACGTTATATAAGTGGTATTAGGAATGATGCGCAGCATTTAAGCCTCAGGTGGTTGTCGGGACATAGGGGTAGTAGTCAAAGCGCAGTGTCATAAGCCGCTGCGGGGATTCAATAGCCGCGGCGATGATATTGGCATCGCGGGCACGATCAAACCCTTCGAGTTCGATCTGATACGAGACGTCTTGCATAATGTCCAGACGTCGCCAGGCTAGAAGTGTGTCGCCATCGAATTCCAAGGTCTTGCCTCCGTCTGGGGCAACGGCGTATAGACGCAGTTTAGCGGTGGTTGCAGGGTCGACAACCGTGACCTTTTTAATTTCGTTTCGAGTATTCTTGGCGCCCAACAAGGTGAGCAGCGTTGGGGCCACGACCTCGCCCGATGGCAAATAGACGACTTCGATGGATTCGGGAAATGCGATGATGGCCGACTTGCGGACGGGCTGATTGGCGGCGGCAACTTCGATGTTTGCAGCATCGATGACCTCTGTGTGGTCGAGGGCGGCAAGCACGCAGCAGTTACCTTCATCGATCTCCTGAGGATCAGCAAGCCCCAGACTGTCCGCGAGCTCGGGATCGTTTGGACCGGTAGCGGGCTCATTTGGTGCTTCGAAAGAAGCTGGGACGCTGTTTGTCGGCGACGGCGTGTCGCCCGCACCTGCTTCTTTGTCCGTGCTCTCTTCTTGTATGGTTGCGTTGATGGGTTCGTCGTTTGAGGGGAGCGTCTTGGCGTCAAGCGCGGAGGGGACAATCCCGACGGCTCCGGATCCGTTCCACTCCATCTCGAGAAGCGCCGGGTCGGCAAGAATGCGTTGCCTGCCTAGCGTGTGGGTATCGATCGCAATAGGGCCTGCCTCCGTCCCGCGCGTAAGGCTGAGCGATCCGGCCGGCTTCTCGAAATGAATGTCTGTGTCTTCGGTACTGGCGGCGTAGAACAGCAGGGATGCTTCTCCCGCCGCGATGGCATCGGTGCCCGCCTTGGTCAGCCGCAGCGATGCCGTGAATGAGAGGGTGGGCTGCACATCGTCTGCATTCGCGGCGGCGCAGCCCAGACATATACCGCCTCCTTTCTCGAAAAACGCACCGTCGAAGGCGACCTTCGCTCCGTTCGCCGAGTCATCGACCGAAGCGATATCGATGCGCAACCCCAAATCGCACGGATCGCCATCTGCATCGAGCACAATCGAGCGCCACGTGCAGACGGCGCACCCCGCCTGGGAGCCGTTTGCCTTGTTCGAACGATTGATATCCACGACTATCGAGCCGTCCGTATTACGACGAAGGCATCCCGAGGTTGAGATTGCGGCCTGTGCGAACGAAAAACGCTTGCACGCAATGGCGCTCGACGGATTTGGTGCGGAGCTTAGGGCTGCTGGTAAGGAGTCTGCCATGACGGGAGTCGCCCAAGCGGCGACAGGCGTTCCGGTTGCGAGCGCGCCGCAGAGTGCGACGACGGGCAAAAGGTTCTTCGATGCCATGGGGTCTCCTTAGCTAATTTAGTGCGGCCTGTCCGTGTTTCGTTTCTGGCTGCGTTTGATGTGCAGACCGAGGCCGGCGGTTCCCGCGCCTGCTGCCGTGGCGCCTGCTGCCAAGAGCCATCGTCTGTCGTCTGTCTGTGCCAACGGTTCCTTGCAGTTGCCGCGGTCGAGCTCCGAGAGGCCGACCGTCACCTGCGTGGCGGCCTGCGCCTGTTCTTGCTGGGCAAAGGCCATGGCTGGCCCAAACGCTAGGATACTGACGGCGGCGGCCAGGGCGACGGCCTTATGCCGTGTGCGCACCGGGCTCGACCGTCCAGGTGATCGTTGCAACCTGATCGCCTTCGCCGGTTACGCGGAAGATGTCGCGCGTGACGCGGGCGACGTTTCCGCTTGCCTTGAGCTTAATTTTGTCCGTGCCGCCGGCAATGCCCTGGTAGCCCATGTCGAAGGCTGCATTCTTGGAAAGATCGAGGCCCGTCTCCTGCATTGCGGCGCTGGCGTTCTGGAGTGCGCCGTCGGGGCCGACCTTAAAGTCGATGGAATTCTGCGCGGTTCCGGCCTTGGCGTCGGCGGCAATGGTCCAGGTGTTCATGGCGTCGATCTTCATGTTGGTGACATGGATGCCGTAGGCCGAATGATTGTCGATGGTGGTCGCGTCTTCTGAGGGGCCCTGAAGCGTGCCGTCGGCCTTGGCGACGAAGGGAATAACCGTCGGAACTTTGAACTCTACGTTGTCGATCTCGGTCCTGACCATTACTTTCGTGGTTCCAACGCGCCCGGCTGCCAGAGCTGGCGTCGGGGCGGCGCCCATTGCGAGCGCGAGCGCGAGCCCTGCGCCCACGACGAGCGCTCTGGCTCCGTTCATGTTCCTGGTGATGTCCATGGTCGTTCCTTTCTATTCGCCGCGGGCCGTCCCCGCGATGATTGGACGAATGCTGGTGAATTGCGTGCGGTGCCGCGTCGGCCGAAAAAGCTAGTTCTCGGTTTGCTCAACCCGTACCTTGACACGTGTCGGATTGCCGTGGCTGTCGAGGGTCTTGGCATCGAGTGCCTGGATCTCGATGTATGCCTCGCCTTCTTTGATGTCGCCGGCGGGGCACGTCTCGATTGTCTTGCCGGTCTCGACCACACCGGATTCGTACATGGTCTCGTCGTTTTGGATGACGCGGAATCGCTGGGGAAATTTATTGTCTTGGACGTTTTGCACGTTGACGCGCAGCTTGCCGTCCTCCTGTAGCTGAGCGACCGGCGCGACCGAAATCGTCATCATGTTGTCGCGGACGATGGCATCGAGCTCATCTTGGATTTCTTGTCGCGATTTACCCTCTGCCGTCGTGACTGAGGCACCCGCTTCGGGCACGGGCTGCGACTGCCAGGCGTATAGCCCTACGGCGATGAGGGCGCAGACGATAGCCAGACAGACAACGACGAGTTTCTTGCGACGCCCCAGTCCTGCGAGGCGGGGCGGCTTCTTCGCACTCATGCGGCGTCCTTGGTGGTGTAGACACGTGCGAACGTGGACGGGTCCGCTCCAAAGAGCATGTGAAGCATCAGGCGGCGCGAGTAGATGAGCTCGTCAAAGTCGTGAGGGAGCTCGATGTCGTGGATACGCGCGATGTGGTGGGCGAGCGCCGAGAACGACTCGGGGTCGCAGATAACATCGGTGGTGACGTGGTAGACCGCCGTATCGGGGAACGCCTCTTCGTCGAAAGGCAGGAGATAGGGATCGTCGTCGACCTCGATGGCGACGCCGTACTGGGGCCAGTAATATGCCATGGGAACCTCCCTGCTTCTGGGGCCAAACTTCTATCGGTTTTGGCTGTCGATGCCGACCGTATCAGCCGCTACTTGACCAATTTCTGACCAAATGCTTGACGGATTGACATCTCCGCAGGTAAAAGGTGGGAAAAATTACTTCAACTTTTTTCGAGCGACAATCGAGCGGTCGGCGACGGCGGGGCGATATGTGTCAAAAGCATCGTCTGCCGAGGAAGCCTTGCCGTTCGCCGAATTGCACGAACGTAAAAAACGCCAATTATGGAGACGGTCTCGAACACGTCGACGAAACGATGCGGTAACATCTCCCTGCAAACACTGTAGTTAGCTAAAGGGGGAGTTCGCGTGTCTGCAACCATCAAGCCCTTCACCGATGAGTTCGAAGAGTATAGCCGCGATGAGTCTCGCACGTCGGGCGAGGCCTCAAGCATCTCGTTTCCGACAACGGAGAACGAGGTCCGCGCCATTTTGAAAAAGCTCCATGCCGAGCGTGTCCCGGTAACGGTTCAGGGCGCCCGAACCGGCCTTGCCGCCGGTGCCGTGCCCCACGGTGGGCATATCCTCAATACTTCCCGTATGAATCGCTACTTGGGCCTTCGCCGCGATGAACAAGGCCAATTTCTGCTGCGCGTGGAGCCGGGCGTTGTGCTCTCGGAGCTGCGTAAGCAGCTGAGCAAGAAGGTACTGCCGACCGCTGGTTGGGACCAGGCATCGCTTGAGGCCCACGAGGAGTTCCAAGAGTCCCCCGAGCAGTTCTTTCCCACCGATCCCACCGAGGCATCTGCCTGTCTGGGCGGCATGGCGGCATGCAACGCCTCCGGCGCCCGCAGCTACGCTTACGGTCCCATGCGCCCGCATATCACGGGACTCCACGTCGCGCTGGCTGATGGCGATTTGCTTGAGCTTCAGCGCGGCGAGGCTTTTGCCCAGGGCCGCCACCTGTCGCTTGTGACGGCAGAGGGTCATACATTCGAGCTTGATCTTCCTGACTACACCATGCCCAAGACCAAAAATGCCTCGGGGTATTTTGTTGCGGACGATATGGACGCCATCGATCTTTTTATCGGTGCGTGCGGCACGCTCGGCGTCATTACCGAGCTCGAGATCGCCCTGCAGGCGGCACCTTCGGTCGTATGGGGTGTGAGTTGCTTTTTCGATAGCGAAGACAAGGCCGTGTCCTTTACCGATTCCGTGCGTCCCGTGCTGTCCCATGCCGCCGCTATTGAGTATTTCGATGCTGGCGCCCTGGATATCCTGCGTCGCCAGCGCGAGCAGTCGACAGCGTTTGCCTCGCTGCCGGCGCTCGACGACGAGGCAAAGGTCTGTGTCTACGTGGAGCTCGACTGCGATGACGAGGCGCAGGCGACCGAGGAGCTGTGCCACCTGGGATGGGTGCTGGAGCTTGCGGGCGGCCGCGACGATGCGACATGGGTCGCCCGCACCGAAGTCGATCGCGAGTGCCAGCGGTTCTTCCGCCACGCGGTCCCCGAGAGCGTCAATATGCTCATTGACGAGCGTCGCCGCATCGACCCCACCATTACCAAGCTGGGATCGGATATGTCGGTGCCCAATGCACGCCTTGCCGATGTCATGGCCCTCTATCGCCGCACGCTGGCCGAAAGCGGGCTTGAGTCTGCTGCCTGGGGACACATCGGGAATAACCATCTGCATGTGAACATCCTGCCGCGCGATGCGCAAGACTACCGTCGTGGTGGAGAACTCTTTGCCCAGTGGGCTTCCGAGGTCACGGCCATGGGCGGTGCCGTTTCTGCCGAGCACGGCGTCGGCAAGATCAAGGCGGGCTTCTTGGAGACGATGTACGGCCACGAGGCCATGGTCGAGTCGGCGCGCCTCAAACTCCAGCTCGATCCTGCCGGCCAGCTGGGTCGCGGCAACCTGTTTACGGAGAAGCTCTTGGATGAACTCGTCCAGAAAGGGGGCGCGTGAAGATGAGTGATTTCCATATGGTGGTGTGCGTCAAGGCGGTGCCCGGAAGCACCGAGGTCAAGATGGACCCCAAGACCAATACTATCGTGCGTGATGGCAAACAGGCGGTCATTAATCCCTTCGATGCAAGTGCCCTCGAATGTGCGCTAGCGCTGAAGGACGACTTTATCGGCTTTGGCATGGACGTGCGCGTAACGGTGGTGTCGATGGGCATCCCCGCGACCGAGTCGCTGCTGCGCGACTGCATCGCTCGAGGTGCCGACGACGCGCTGCTGCTGACCGATCGCGCCTTTGCAGGTGCCGATACACTGGCAACCACCTATGCCCTCAAATGCGGCATCGAGGCACTCGATGGGGACTTTGACCTGCTCATCTGCGGCAAGATGGCAGTGGACGGCGATACGGCCCAGATCGGCCCCGAGCTGGCCGGCGCCTTTGGGGTCCCCTGCGTGACCGACGTGAGCTGTGTGCAGAGCGCGGGATTTACGACGTGTGGCTCGCTGGCGCTCGTCCACGGCTGCGATGCCGGCGAGGAGACGGTGTACCTGGAGATGCCGTGTGCGATGACGACTGCCAAGGAGATTGGCCAGCTGCGCATGCCGAGTATTGCCGGTATTCGCGCGGCCGAGGATGCAGACGTGCGTGTGGCCAGCGCTGCCGACGTAAACGCCGATCCCTCGCGTTGCGGCCTTGCCGGATCACCGACGCAGGTCGTGCGCTCGTTTGTGCCCGACCGTGACCAAACGTGCGAGGCCGTTGAGGGAACGGCGTCCGAGCAGGCGGTAAAACTTGCCAAGATTATTGAGGGGATGGCATAGATGAGCGGGCTGATTATCGATAGCGAAGCCTGTATCGGCTGCGGTCGCTGCGTTCGCGCCTGCGCCTCGGACGGCATTGTGGTGGAGGGTGAGCGCCCCAATCGCTGTGCCCGCGTAACCGACGGCTGTATCCTGTGCGGTGGGTGCGTCGACGCCTGCCCCGTCAACGCCATCTCGATTGAGCGCGACGAGGCCGCCGGCGCGGCAGACCTTGACGCATATCGAGACATCTGGATCTTCGTGCAGACTGACGAGCACGATGCCGTTGCATCCGTGGCCTTCGAGCTCATGGGCAAGGGGCGCGAGCTTGCCGATGCCCGCGGCTGCCGTCTGGTGGCACTGGTCGGCATGAGCCCCGAGGGCTCACTCGGGGACCTGGAGCATCTGATTTGCGCCGGTGCGGACGAAGTTCTGGTCTGTCGTGACGAGCGCCTGCGTCAGAACGACGCGGAGGTCTACGCTCGCTTGATCTGCGATTTGGTAGCCGAGCGCAAGCCCGAGGCCATTCTGTACGGCGCGACCGCCTTTGGTCGCGAGCTGGCGCCCGGTGTGGCCGTGCGCTTGCAGACGGGTCTTACGGCTGATTGCACGGTGCTTTCGATGGATACGGAGACGGGTCTGCTGCAGCAGACGCGCCCGGCGTTTGGCGGCAACCTGATGGCCACCATTATCTGTCCCAACCACCGTCCTCAGATGGCAACGGTGCGCCCCGGCATCTTTAAGGCGCCCGAGTTTGACTATAGCCGCTCCGGCACGATTACCCAGGTAGTGCTTGCGGATGACGTTAAGGCCCGCGTCGAGATCTCGATTCCCGCCGAGGAGTGGGGACAGCAGGCCTCAATTGCCGATGCCGAGCGTCTGGTCGTGGTGGGCCGCGGCATCGGCTCCAAGAAGAATCTGCCCCTGATGCGAAAGCTCGCCGATGCCCTGGGTGCCGAGCTTGGTTGCACGCGTCCCATTGTGGAGGCAGGCTGGTTGGAGTATCGCCACCAAATTGGCCAGACGGGTGTATCGGTCTCGCCCAAGCTCCTCGTGAGCATCGGTGTCTCGGGTGCTATCCAGCATCTCGCCGGCATCGGTGGGGCGGAGTGCATTGTCGCCATCAATGAGGACCCGGATGCCCCCATCTTCGGTGCCGCCCAGTACAAGGTCGTCGGCGATGCCGTTGAGATCGTTGAGGAGCTCCTAGCTCAGCTTGAGCACTAGGCGCGCGCCAGCCAGGTGCGCATCTCGTTCTTTAGGCGCTCCCAGGTCGCTTGCGTGGCGGGGTCGCTAAAAGGCCGTGCAATGCCAAAGGGCGCGTCGAGCAGGCGGTGGATATCGCCCTGCTCGCGCGCCAGCGCGCGGCTTGCCGGATAGACGAGCTCAAACATAAAGCAGATGAGCCCCACCAGGTAGTCCGCCGGCTCGTTGCGCTCGTCACGCGCGACGCAGCGATGCTCGTCAAAGGCGGTAAGCGCCGGTGTCGAGAAGTGGCTGGCGAGAAACGTGTCCTCATCCACCTTGAGGATGGTGTCGACGGTGCTGTCGGCGATGGTGCGCATAATGTCAATCTTGTCGCCATCGCGCACGATCTCGCAGAAGCTCCGTGTACGGGTGTCGAGTTCCGTGGGCAGGCGAAAATCACTGTGGTGGGCGATGCTCGCGCGGATCAGTTCGTCCTCTGCCGGGTCATCGATAAAGTCGCGGATGCTCGTTACGGCGGGTGCATCGGCGGGATTCTCGCCAAAGAGGACCTCGATGCCCAGCGCTGCATGGCTCATGCTCTCGGCGTCCTTAAAGGTGTCCCAGCGCCGCAACTGCTCAAAGCGGCCCATATCGTGTAGCAGGCCGCAAAGCCATGCCAGGTCAATATCTTCTGACGACCAGCCCTGCTCGCGCGCTACGGCATCGCATGCCTCGGCCACGTGGTACGTATGCTCGATTTTGAGCGCGATGCGTGGGTTGGTGGCGTCGTAGGCATCGGTGTAGCTTTTGAAGGCCGCGCGCGCCCGGTCTCGATCGATAACTGTCATAATGACTTCCTAAAAAGTTGTGTCTTTCGATCCGGTGGCAATTGTAGGTGAACTTTATTGCCACCGGTTGATATTTCTGCTGCGTTGCAAGGCGCGCTGCAGACGACTTACCAGAATGGGAGTGGCATGGTCCTTAGGATCTTTAAAATCGTCTGGCCAGTGATGCTTACCTATGTTGCAATAGGCGCGCCGTGCGGAATGATCATGGGGCAGACGGGAATGGACCCCTGGATGGTCTTTGCTCTGAGCAGCACGTTTGTGACGGGCAGCGGCCAGTTTATGATCTGCAACCTGTGGCTGGCGGGCGTGCCTGCAGCATCGATCGTCGCGAGCGTCGCCGCCATCTCCTCGCGCTTTGCGCTTTACTCGGCATCGATCGCACCCCATCTGGCGGGCGCCTCGAAGCGTCAGACGCTGGCTGTTGCCGCGACACTTACCGAGGAGGCATATGGCATCTCGCTTGCCAAGTTGGTTGAAGGGGAGGATTGGGGCCCGCGCGAGTCCTTTGTGCTCAACGTGATCCTTATCGCAACATGGGGCGTATCGTGTACGACGGGCGCCATCGTCGGCGCCGTTGTCGATGTTCCCACCGCTATTGCGAGTTTCGTCTGCACGTCGCTCTTTATCTGTCTACTCTTTTCGCAGCGGTTGTCGCGCGGCAACGTTGTCGCGGCGGTTTCGGGCGCGGTGTCCGTCGCCGTATGCAAGTTCTTGGGCCTCATGAATATTACCGTGCCGGCAAGCGTCGTGGTCGGCATTGCCATTGCGCTGGCGTGCGATGCTGTATTTGACGGAAGAGGTGCCCGCGATGCCCGTTAACGAGTTCTTGGTTCTGTGGCTGTCGTCGTGGGCTGCTATCGCGTTCTTTCGCATCGCGCCGGCGTTCGCCTTGCGCGGGCGGACCCTGTCGCCCCGTATTACCGAGGCCCTGGGCTATATCCCGCCCGCTGCCTTTGCCGCGCTGGTCGCCAACGACTTGGTGAGTCCCGGCGCGTTCGACGCGGGGCTCTGGCCTGCCTTGGTTCCCTGGATTGCGGCCGCCGGCGTCGTGGTCGTGGCGGTCAAGACAAAATCGATGCTGTGGTGCTGCGTCTCGGGCATCGTACTCTATATCGTCTTGAGCCTTATATAGGGGTGGCGTCGCGGGCGCCGAATCTCGTTCCATCCCAACTTGTCGAGTTTTTCACCGAGCTGGTCTATTTCTTCTGGTACCATGGTCAAACTTTACTGTAGCAAAGCGTGACGTGGGCTTTTGTATCCCGTCAGCGGAAATGGGGGTTTCATGGCACAGGAAGCAACCACCAACGAGCAAAAGAAATTCAAGGTCCCGCGCATCCCGGGCGACATCATGATTTATCCGATGATCGTCGGTCTTTTGCTCAACACCTTCTGCCCGCAGGTTTTTGAGATCGGCGGATTCTTTACGGCTGCCTGCCGCGGTGGCTCCAATACCATTGTCGCCGCGATCCTGCTGTTTGTGGGCGCCGGCATCAGCTTTAAGTCCACGCCGGGTGCCATCAAGACCGGTATCGTCGTGCTGATCCCCAAGCTGGTCGTCGCAGCAGCTCGCGGGTCTGGGCGTGGCATATTTCTTTAACGACAACTTCCTGGGTCTGAGCTCCGTGTCTATCATCGGCGGCATCACGTTTTGCAACATGGCGCTCTATACGGGCATCATGGGCGAGTTCGGCGATGAGTCCGAGCAGGGCGCCGTCGGTATCCTGTTCTTTACGGCTGGCCCCGCCGTCACGATGATCATCCTCGGTGTTTCCGGCCTCGCCAACATTCCCATTGGCACCATTATCGGCTCCATCTTGCCACTCGTTATTGGCATGGTTCTGGGCAACCTGTTCCCGTTTATCAAGAACCTGCTGGTTCCCGGTGCCAATCCCGCGATTGCCGTCATCGGATTTCAGCTCGGTGCGTCCATGAGCCTGTCGAGCTTTATCACCGGCGGTATTTCCGGCATTCTGTTGGGCCTCATCACCCTCTTTATCGTTGGCCCCATCACCTTTGCCTTCGAGCGCTTGTGCGGCGGCAACGGCAAGGCCGCCGTTGCTTGCTCCACCATCGCCGGCACGGCTATGACCACGCCGGTTGCTCTTGCTGAGGTCGCGCCGCGCTATGCCGAGCTTGCGCCCACCGCGTATGCGCAGATCGCCACCGCCGTCATCATCACGGCCATCATGGCCCCGATTCTGACCGGCTGGGTCGATAAGAAGTTCTGCCACGGCGAAGAGGATCTGTCGGTCGAAGGCGTCGAGGCTATTGAGGAGGCCGTCGCGACCGACATCGACGGCGAGTAATCGTCGACGCGAGTCAATCAAGCCGGCGTGTGCAATTCGCGCCGTATGGGCGCCCGAACGAGAGCTGTCTTGCAGTGACGTTCGGGCGCTCTGCTATTATTCCCTATACCCCTGCGGAGTAGGGGTGTTTATTGCCCAGGCACGAATCGGGCGATTCTGACCACTTGGATATTGAAGGGATGGCGTCTAGTGGTTAAGGCACTCAAGATCGAGATATTCCTGCTATGCATGATTGTTCTTATCGGGCTTGCCGCGCGAAGTCGCCACTCCTTGTTCTCGAGTACCCAGCAGTTATTGTTTAGTACGCTCGGCTACACCTCTGCCGCGTACATGTTATTCGATATAATCTGGACGCTTTCGGACGGTGTGGGCGGCACGCTGGGCATTGCTGCCAACTGGATTTCCAACGCGGTTTCGTTTTCGCTCTTTGCCGCCGCGTGCCTTATTTGGTTTATCTATTCCGAGACGGTGCAGGGTTCTCGCCTTTTGACCGCGCGCTCTAGAGTGGCGCTTGTAACGCTGCCTGCGGCGCTGGTAGTCGTACTGGCGTTTTCGAGCTACTGGACGCATGCCCTGTTCTATATCGATGCGCAGGGCGCGTATCGTCGTGGTTTTGTCTATATGATCCAGCCCATCGTCAGCTACTGCTACGTTATATATACGTCCCTGCATGCGTTTATACAATCTTGCAAGGTCGAGAGCCTACAAAAGAAGGCCATCTATCAAACCTTGGCATTTTTCGCCATTCCGGCCCTGGTAGCTGGTGTCTTTCAGGTCTTTTATTCGGGTCCTTGCCTTAGTGTCGGCATCATGTTAAGTATGTTGCAGCTCTACATTGTTTGCCAGGAGCAGATGATCTCGACCGACCCGTTGACCGGTCTCAACAATCGCAACCGCTTTGAGACCTATATGCTGTCGCTCTTCTCGAATATGGATCAGGCCGAAGATGTGTATCTGCTCATGATGGACGCTGACGGCTTTAAGCAGATTAACGATCGCTATGGACATGTGGAGGGCGACCATGCCCTCCAGGTCGTATCTGCTACGCTCAAAGAGGTCTGCTCAGCGTCTGGTGGCTTTATCGCACGTTATGGCGGCGATGAGTTCGTGGTGCTTCAAAAGGCAGCGGCGGAGCAGGACATCATGGACCTGTGTTCGGCGATTAACGACGAGCTCGCTCGTGCCGAGGTGCCGTATGCATTGCGGATGTCCATTGGTTACGCGCGGGTCGGCGATAGTGTTGATACCTGGCAAGACTTACTTCGCGCTGCCGATGCGGAGCTCTACCGCGTCAAGGCCGAGAAAAAGAAAGCCGGCGTTCAGATACGCTAGAAAAAGGGGCGCACGCTTGCGTGCGTGGCGGCCCTCAGCTCACCGATGTACTCCAATAAGCTAAAGTGTGCGAACAACCTCTCAAAAAAGTGAGCTCGCTAGGCCTTTTTGGGTTTGTTGACGATGATGATGCCGCCGCAGACCAACAGCAGGGCAACGATGACGGTAACGGGGCTCGTGCCAGCGCCCTCGCCGAGCAGCAGCGCGCTCAGCAGCACGCCAAAGACTGGGTTCATAAAGCCAAAGACCGAAACGCGGCTTACGGGGTTGACGGCAAGCAGGCGCGACCACAGCGAGTACGCGACCGCGGAGATAAGCGCCATGTAGATGATGAGCGCGATGGCGGGGGCAATCGCTGTGGGGGAGAGCGTGCCGCCCATCAAAAAGCCGATGGCGGTGAGGACCAGGCCGCCGACCAAGAACTGCCACCCGGCAAGCAAGACGCCGTCGTGCTCGCGCGAGAAGATGCCGATCAGGCAGGTCGAAAGGGCACCCGCGACGGTGGAGGCCAGGATAAAGCCCTCGCCGTCGAGCGTAAAGCCAAAGGTACCGTCCGCGCCCGAAAGGTTGACGAGCGCGACGCCGGCAAAGCCCAGTACGCAGCCGAGCACCTTGGCCGCATCGAGCTTTTCGGTGTGAAACGCCAGGGCGGCAAAGAGGATGGCCAAGAAGTTGGCGCTGGCCTCGATGATGGAGATCGACATGGCGCTGGCGCGCGAGAGTCCCAGGTAGAAAAAGAAGTACTGCCCGATAGTCTGGAAGAGCGACAACGTGAGGATAGACTTGATATCGCGCGCTTGCGGAACGAGCGGGCGGCGCTGGGCCACGCTCATGCCGACAATGACCAGCATGCCGGCAAGGGTGAAGCGCAGACCCGCGAAGAGCAGCTGCGAGGCGCTGTCGTGCGCGGGAATGCCAAAGAGGCCGTAGCCGATCTTGATGCAGGGAAAAGCCGACCCCCAGAGCGCGCAGCAGACGAGGCAGCCCAGGATGAGCCCGGGCAGGGTGGCGAGATACGGCTTGCGGCTTTCCATGATGTCCTTCCTGTATGCGCGAAGCAAAAAAGAACCCGCCACCGGGCGTGCCGGTGGCGGGTGTTGTTACCCGAGGGGATTGTACCCGATGGGATAGCTTTAAGCGAAGTAGGCCACGCCGCTCTCAAAGATCGGCATGAACTTATCGCCGGGGACATGCTCGGGCACGTTGCGGTACAGGTTGTCGCCGCGGCGCTCGGCATGACCCATCTTGCCCAAGACGCGGCCGTCGGGGCTCGTGATGCCCTCGATGGCGAGTGCGGAGCCGTTGGGGTTGACGGAAAGGTCCATGCTGGGCTTGCCGTTCTCGCCCACGTACTGCGTGGCGACCTGGCCGTTGGCGATCAGCTGGGCGAGCACTTCGTCATTGGCGACAAAGCGGCCCTCGCCGTGGCTGATGGCGACGGTGTAGGGGTCGTCCAGGCTGCACTGCGACAGCCACGGGGACAAGTTGGACGAGATGCGGGTGCGCACCAGACGGCTCTGGTGGCGACCGATGGTGTTGAACGTCAACGTGGGCGCATCGGGCGTGGCGTCGACGATGTCGCCGTAGGGCACCAGACCGAGCTTGATCAGGGCCTGGAAGCCGTTGCAGATGCCCAGCATCAGGCCATCGCGGGCCTTGAGCAGGTCGCGGACTGCCTCGGTGACCTCGGGAGCGCGGAAGAACGCCGTGATGAACTTGGCGGAGCCGTCGGGCTCGTCGCCGCCCGAGAAGCCGCCGGGGATCATGACGATCTGGCTTGCACGGATGCGGCGGGCAAGCTCGTGGGTGCTCTCGGCGACGGCCTCGGGCGTGAGGTTGTTGATCACGAAGGTGTCGGCCTCGGCACCGGCGGCACGGAAGGCGCGGGCGCTGTCGTACTCGCAGTTGTTGCCGGGGAACACGGGGATGATCACGCGCGGGCGGGCGATCTTGGCGCCGCCGTACACGTGGATATCCTTGGCGCGGAAGTCGATGGTCTCGACCTCGGGGGTCTCGCCGGCGCTGCGGTAGGTGAAGACGCCCTCGATGCCGCTCTCCCAGGCCTCCTGGAGCTCGGAGAGCTCGATGACTTCGGAACCGGTGTCGATGACATAGCCCTCGACGGTGGTGCCCAGGGGCTCGACGACAACGCCGTCGGCGACCTCGGGCAGCTCGGCATCCTCGGCGAGCTCGACAATAAAGCTGCCGTAGAGCGGGGTGAAGAGGCTCTCCACGTCTACATCCTCGGCAAGCTCGATACCGATCTGGTTACCGACGCACATCTTAAAGAGGCTCTCGGCGCCGCAGCCGTAGCCGGGCGTGGAGATGGCCAGGGCGTTGCCGGTAGCAGTGAGCGCCTCGACGGCGTCAAACGCGGCGAGCAGCTGCTGAGCATCGGGGCGGTAGTCCTCGCCATAGGTGGCGGGGGCGATGCGGACGACGCGGTGCGTGAGGCCCTTGAACTCGGGCGAGACGGCGCGGGCGGCCTTGCCCACGGCGACGGCGAAGCTGATCAGGGTCGGCGGAACGTTGAGCTCGCCGGCCTCGTCCTCAAACGAACCGCTCATGGAGTCCTTGCCGCCGATGGCGCCGGCACCCAGGTCGACCTGGGCCATAAGGGCACCCAGGACGGCAGCCATGGGCTTGCCCCAGCGCTCGGCCTCGGTGCGCAGGCGCTCGAAGTACTCCTGGAAGGAGAGGTAGGTGCGCTTGTGCTCAAAGCCGGCGGCAACGAGCTTGGCGATGGACTCGACCACGGACAGGTAGGCGCCCGCAAACTGGTCGGCCTCCATCAGATAGGGGTTGAAGCCCCATGCCATGGCGCTCGCCGTGGTGGTCTCGCCGTCCACGGGGAACTTGGCGACCATGGCCGAGCTTGGGGTGAGCTGCGTCTTGCCGCCAAAGGGCATGAGCACGGTCGCGGCGCCGATGGTGGAGTCGAAGCGCTCGGAAAGGCCCTTGTTGGAAGCGACGTTGAGGTCGGTGACGAGCGAGGTCATGCGCTCGGCGAGCGTGGTACCGGCCCAGCTGGGCTGCCACACACTGCGGGCGCAGACGTGGACGACCTGGTGCTTGGGCGCACCGTTGGAGTTGAGGAACTCGCGGGACAGATCGACGATGGCGACGCCGTTCCAGGCCATGCGCATGCGCGGCTCGGCGGTAACCTCGGCGATAACGGTCGCCTCCAGGTTCTCCTCGGCGGCGTAGCCCATGAACTCCTCGACGTCACCGTCGGCGACGGCGCAGGCCATGCGCTCCTGGGATTCAGAGATGGCGAGCTCGGTGCCGTCAAGACCGTCGTACTTTTTGGTCACGGTATCAAGGTCGACATACAGGCCGTCGGCAAGCTCGCCTACGGCGACCGAGACACCGCCGGCGCCAAAGTCGTTGCAGCGCTTGATCAGACGGCAGGCATCGCCGCGGCGGAACAGGCGCTGCAGCTTGCGCTCGACCGGGGCGTTGCCCTTCTGGACCTCGGCGCCCGATGTCTCGATGGACTCGGTGTTCTGGGTCTTGGAGGAGCCGGTGGCACCGCCGATGCCGTCACGGCCGGTGCGGCCGCCCAACAGGATGATCTTGTCGGTGGGGGCGGGGCACTCGCGACGCACGTGGTTTGCCGGGGTAGCGCCCACGACGGCGCCGACCTCCATGCGCTTGGCGACGTAGCCGGGGTGATAGAGTTCGTTGACCTGACCGGTGGCAAGGCCGATCTGGTTGCCGTAGCTGGAGTAGCCGGCGGCAGCAGTGGTCACGAGCTTACGCTGCGGCAGCTTGCCCTCGAGCGTCTCGGACACGGGGACGGTGGGGTCGCCGGCGCCGGTGACACGCATGGCCTGGTACACGTAGCTGCGGCCCGACAGCGGGTCGCGGATGGCACCGCCCACGCAGGTGGCGGCACCGCCGAAGGGCTCGATCTCGGTCGGGTGGTTGTGGGTCTCGTTCTTAAAGAGGAACAGCCAGTCCTGGTCCTCGCCGTCGACATCGACCTTCACCTTGACGGTGCAGGCGTTAATCTCCTCGGACTCGTCGACATCGGTCATGACGCCGGTCTTCTTGAGGTACTTGGCGCCGATGGTGCCCATGTCCATGAGGCAGACGGGCTTGGTGTCGCGACCGAGTTCGTGGCGCATCTCCATGTAGCGGTCGAAGGCCTGCTGCACCACGGCGTCGTCGATCGTCACGTCGTCCAGGACGGTGCCGAAGGTGGTGTGGCGGCAGTGATCGGACCAGTAGGTGTCGATCACGCGGATCTCGGTGATGGTGGGGTCGCGATCCTCATCGCGGAAGTACTGCTGGCAGAAGGCGATGTCCGCCTCGTCCATGGCAAGGCCGCGCTCGGAAATAAAGGCGGCAAGGCCGGCCTCGTCGAGCTCGCGGAAGCCGTCGAGCACCTCGACGGGCGCAGGCTCGGGGGTCTCCATGTACAGTGTCTTGGGCAGGTCGAGCGAGGCGATGCGCGCCTCGACGGGGTTCACCACGTAGTGCTTGATAGCCTCGACGGCGGCTTCGTCCAGAGCGCCCGAGACCATATAGACCTTGGCGGAGCGCACGGCGGGGCGCTCGCCCTGGCTGATGAGCTGCACGCACTCGCTGGCGGAGTCGGCGCGCTGGTCAAACTGGCCAGGCAGGAATTCGACGGCAAAGACGGCGCCGTCGCTTGCGGGGAGCTCGTCGTAGGTCACATCGACCTGGGGCTCGCTAAAGACGGTCGGCACGCAGGACCGGAAAAGCTCCTTGTCGATGCCCTCGACGTCGTAGCGGTTGATAATCCTCAGGGCCTCGATGCCCTTGATGCCGAGAATTTCGGTCAGCTCGCCCTTGAGCTGCTGAGCCTCGACGTCGAACCCGGGTTTCTTCTCCACGTAGATACGAGAGACCATTGGTTCCTGCCTTCCTGATCGGTTGGGCGTACGGTACGGTATGCGGCAGCGGTCGGTTTGCGGGGTCTGCCCTGCGGTCGCCTTGAGCCACATGTTTGTAAACCTCACTATGATACGACAGCTCGCGGCGCGTTGAGGACGGCGAGGGTGCTACAGTGAAGCGCAAACAAGAGAAAGGCATCACATGGCATTCGTTTCGCTCGCCATCATCGCACTCGTGGCCTTTGCGAGTCCTTTTATCGCCTCGGCGATTCCCGGAAAACCCGTTCCCGAGACGGTCTTTTTGCTCGTGCTCGGCGCGGTACTGGGACCCCATATGCTCGGCGTCATCCATGTAGATGCTGAGGTCTCGCTTGTGTCCGAGCTGGGCCTGGCCTTTTTGTTCCTGCTTGCCGGCTTTGAGATCGACCCCAAGAGCATCACGGGCGTCGAGGGGCGCTACGGCTTGGCGACGTGGGTCGTCACGTTTGGTATCGCCTGGCTTGCCGTGCGCTTTACCCCGTGGTTCTCAGTCAGTCATTTCGACGGTATCGCTGTGACGCTTGCTCTTACCTCCACGGCGCTCGGCACGCTCGTGCCCATCATGCGTGAGCGCTCGCTTACCGGCACGCGCGTGGGCGACTCGATTCTCGCGTATGGCACTTGGGGCGAGCTCGGTCCCGTGCTCGCCATGTCGGTGCTGTTGTCTGCCCGCACTGGCATCCAAACGCTCGTTATCCTTGGCTTGTTTGCGGTGGTTTGCGTGTTGCTGGCCGTGGTCCCGAGCCGCTCCAAGCGCGTCGGCAGCCGCTTCTTTGCATTTGTTGAGGAGCGCGCCGATACCACGTCGCAGACCTTCGTGCGCCTGACGGTGCTCATCCTGGTCACGCTCGTGGCATTCTCGGCTGTCTTTGATCTCGACATCGTGTTGGGTTCTTTTGCCGCCGGCTTTGTCCTGCGCTATATCATCCCCGAGGGCAACCATACGCTCGAGACCAAGCTCGACGGTCTGGCCTACGGTTTTTTGATTCCGGTGTTCTTTACCGTATCGGGCGCAAAGATCGATCTGACGGCCGTGGCGTCGCGCCCGGGTCTGCTCGTGGGCTTTATCGTGGCGTTGTTGATTATTCGTGCCGTGCCCATTCTTATTTCCATGAGCATTTGTCCTGCGACGCGCGATGTGTCGGCGTATGGTCGCATTACCGTGGCCCTGTACTGCACCACGGCGCTGCCGATCATCGTTGCCGTTACGAGCGTTGCCGTCAACGCGGGCGCGCTGTCGCAAGATATTGCGTCGGTCATGGTTGCCGCCGGTGCCATCACGGTGTTCTTGATGCCATTGCTCGCGCAGCTCTTCTACCGCGTGGTGGATGCCGCACCGGTCGCCGCCGTGGCAGAGGTTGCCGAGCATCCATCCGATGCGCTCGACATCTTGCGCGCCCACCACGACCTAGCGAGCTTGCTCGCGCGCGAGCACGAGCTGCTGACCTCGCATGGCCATGGTCGCGTATTCGAGGGCCTGCCTACGCTCGATACGATTGCCGAGCGTCTTTCCGCCGAGGCGGCGAGCGGCCACATCGATGCCCGCATCGTGGACGCGGCGCACCTGCTTGCCGATAAGACCTATGGAGACGAGGTCGACCCGTCCGAGCTGACTCCGCGTGAGCGCCGCCGCCTGGAGCGCGCCAAGCTCGCTGTGCGCGAATACCGCCGCCGCATGCTGGAGCTCTATGCGCGCGAAGAAGCCGAAGACGACGACGGTAAGTAGTCGATACTTTCTCGGGGAAGCCGCGTCCCGCTTTGAAGGCTCGGAACGGGATGTGGTTTCCGAAACGGGGGCCGTTGGGAAGCTGTGTCCCGGAATGGGCGCTCAGAGTGGGATGCAGTTTCCGCGAGAGGCTCGTTAGGGAAAGCGCATCCCATTCTGAGCCGGAATTATGGGACGCAGTTTCCTTTTCGAATAGAAGGAGGTGCGCTGCCTGCGGTTGATGCAGACAGCGTGCCTTCTTGCATAAAGCTCTGCTGAGGTTTGAAATTAGCTCGCTATGTAAAAAAGAACCCTTAATTCCCAATACTTCAAATTCTGAAATTAGACAATGCATTTCTTGAGTCTTAATTGCAAATATCGGATATATTCGAAATAATGAAAGACGATTAAGCTATTTGATTTCAAAGGAGCGATGAAGCGATGGCGTACAAGACGCTCGAAAAACTCTTTTATGCAGATCCAAGCTCCGATCGTTATGCTTGCCATGACGAGCTGCTGCGCGAGCGCCTTACTGCCGACGGCACGGTGCGGACTGGAATTCACCTTGAGCATGGTGAACTGTTCGCTTGTGTTCCTTTGAACCTGTCCGTTGCTAGCGAGCGGATCCTCAGAAAAGAGCGAAAGATTTCCAACCTGTGGAACAGCTTGCCTTATGTGGCTTTGGGGGCCTCGATTCGTTCGCTGGTGCTTGAGGAGGTTGTTTTCAGCAACGAGATGGAGGGTGTGCACAGCACGCGGCGCCAGATTGAAGCGGCGCTGGAGTCTGCGGAGGATGCTGCGGCCGAACTTTGCGGTGCCGCCGAAAAGGAGCACACTCCTTTTATTGAATTCGCTCGCCTCTACCTTCAGCTGGTGGATGGTTCAAGTCGTCCCGGCAAACCCGAGGATATTCGCGAGATTTTCGATGCCGTCACTAAGGGCGTGCTTGACCCGAAGGACCGTCCGGATGGCAAGATGTTCCGTTTGGGTCCCGTTGTGATTGAGAACAGTCGGGGCAAGATTCTCCATCAGGGTGTTTCCTCGGAGCCCGAAATCATTGACCTCCTTGGCAAGATGATAGAGTTGGGCAATCGCGAAGATGTCCCAAGCCTCTATGCAGCCTCAATCTGCCATTTTCTCTTTGAGTATATTCACCCCTTCTATGACGGTAACGGGAGAACGGGGAGGTATCTTCTCGCGTTGAGCCTGAACGAGACGTTGTCGCAGCCTACGGTGTTGTCGCTCTCTAGGACGATTGCTGAGAATAAAACCGCATATTACAAGGCGTTTGACGTGGTGGAGAGGCCCCTTAACGGTAGCGAGGCTACTCCGTTTGTTGCAATGATGCTTGATTTGGTCGAGCAAGCGCAAGATGCCGTTCTGAGCGATTTGGCCGAAAAGCGCGTACAACTCGATGATCTCAAGCGGGCGATCGATGAACTCGACGATACGTTTACCGAAAGGGCAAAAGATATTCTGTTTTATGCGGCACAGATGCATATCTTCGGTGCCTTTGGTGAATCTACGCTTGATGGTGTGTCGGGCTATCTCGATGTGACAAAGCCGACAGCGAGTAGGTCATTGTCGAGCCTAATCGCTGCCGGATATTTAGAAAAGGTGTCCGCAAGGCCGCTCGTGTGCAAGATGACGGTGGCGGGACTTAATCTGCTCGGGCTAGAGTGAACATCGGTTATCAGACAAATGAACACTCCGAGCGTTTGCCCGCCATTCCTCCATGGTGTGAAATCGCTCTTATCCCATTGAGGCGCCTTTGAGGTCGCCAATGGACTGTTGCGGCAAGCGGTGAAAGCTATGATTCAATTTCGTTCGACACGTACGCCATGAGTTCATCGTCTAAGGCCTTCAAAGAGTCTTTGATTTCCCGCCTGCGCGCGCGGGCCTGTTCTATTTTTGTGTCACATTCTCGTTTCGCTTTGAATTCGAATGGACTGAAGAAAGAACGTCTGCTCTTAAGCTCTCGAAGTTCGTTCCCCAAACGGTCAAATTCATCTTCGAGCGCTTGTTTTTGCGACTTTTTAACAGGATTATCTAACCAATATTTGGCTTGGAGCTCTGCTTCTTTTTCAGCGCGCTCACGTTCCTTCTTCTTCTCGGGGTCGTATTCGTCACGCTTTGCCATGTCCTTTTCTAACTGTTCTCTCCGAAGCTGCTTTGCCTCATCGCTAAGGAAAAAGCCGTCGTTTGTTATTTGTTCGCTGGAGTGTCCGTAGTATCCGTAGTATCGGCGATTTGTTCGAACTTTGATACATAGCTCCTCGAGACTGCACAATATGCCCCAGCATCTTAAGAGCATCTCGTCTGTGGCAGTACCTTGTTTAGTGACTTTATTGTCAAAGAGGTCGATAGCTAAGCGAGCCGCTTTTATGCAACTATCGTACGCATCTATGCATAGATCAAAAGCTTCTTTTTCGTTGTCATAGTCGAAATCATCTGTCGCGTAGTAATCAAATACACGGACCTTGTTCCACCGTTCCGACCATGTGGAGCAGCCGTTGACCGCAGACTTTAGGATCGTGATTGCAGCATTGTAATACATTGATGAAATGTTGCGCGCTGCAAGACCGGAAAGGTCTTCGGTAAGGGCGCCGAGGAGATCTTCGATATTCTCGGGTATCTTGGCACTCTCCCCCTGCTCTTTGCTGAGCCTCTTTACGGCAGCCGTTTGTAATTCGCACACGGCCTCTATATTTTTCCATTGGAGTTCACGCGACTGTAGGTGACGAATGAGCCCCGATTGAATTAACTCTAGATTCTTCGCATTCGGTAGATTTGCAAGTTCCTGGCAGAAATAGTCTATCTCAGAGTTTGCGATAGCTCGCAAATGCTCAATGAAACCTATCGCTATGTTTAGCGCGGTGTTTATCTCATCAAAATCTGATGGGGCTCGATTTAGCAGCTTTAGCATATTAATGCATGCTGCATTTGATTCCGACAAGCGATCGTTGTCAAACGTGAGCTGCCAGTCTATCGCTTTTGCCTTTATTGACCATGCCTCGGCGTTCTTAAGATCAATCTCGAGGGCCATGGAGGCATATTTCTCAGCATCAGCGTTGTTACCGGCTTTTTGAGCGGTTCTGGCCAAGGCGAGATATCGATCGACATCTTCAGTGCGGTCTGTTTTCACTGTGCCTTCGACTTGGACAACACCTTCGACCATCATTTTCTTTGCGGTTTCAAGCGTATATTTCATTCCACAGCTTTGACAGACGAAAAAGTCTCCATCCTTGATAATCTCTGTGCTACCGCAGAGCTCGCATTGTAGCGCTTTCATTTCGATTGCTCCATTTCATACCCCTTGCTGTTCATTTCCCGTATTAGTTTCTGCTTTATCTCAAAAACGTCTTCCTTGTAAGGGAGATATAAGATGCCGTTTATATCGGACGGTTTTTCTATTGGTGGGTCGGCTTCTTTGAGAAGGATCGCGGTCCTAGACCTGCCGAATTTCATCAGTAGCATCCCAAGCTCCAAAACTACGTTCTGGCGAGCTCTTGGCTGCGGTCGATCCTGTTTATTCTTTGGATAGCCTATGTCGTCCGGGGTCATAAGTACTATCCCGAAATTAGCGCAAGGGATGTATTCCATTAGTTGTTCGATTACTGTTCGGCCCCCTATAGGCTGATTATCGAGAAAAATAGGCTCGAGATTTAACTCTTCGAGAAGACGTTGGAGTTGGTTTCGTGCGGTTTTATCGTGGCCGTAAACAACGAAAACTTTGTTGTTTGGTTCATCAATGATTTCATCTTCGATGGCTTTTCGGACCTGATCAGCGTTATTTCCTTGACAAAAGAAGCCGCCGCTGTCGTAGACATATACGGCTGTTCCACTCTCGAGCTTTATTCGATAGCCAATAGTTTTGTATCTCCGGGTCGTTTTTACTGGAATTTCTTTTGAAATAAGAAGCGAGATTAATTTATCCTTATCGATCATTAGCTGTCCTTGCTTGCTTTAACCAGTGCTGCTCTTTGCCTTATCAATGAAGTCATGCGCAATATTTTCGAGTTCGCGCCTTCGATATCGTTTGATTCGATTGATTGCGATAGATCACGAAGTGCGCTCGATATTTCGTCTTCAACTTGAGCGCTTGCTTCACAACTGGCGGGGTCGGCAAGGCTTGAAGTTTCCAAGAAGCTGGTCATTGATGCGCGCAACTCTGAAGGTGATTCATCTAGAAGCAGTCTTAGCTGAAGTTCAAGGTTCTGCATGGATTGCGATTTGCTTGAAATTTGGTTTTCAATGGTAGATGCGTGAGATTCGGAAGCGCCTGTTGCGAAGAGCGTGGCTGTCGCAGCGCTTGCTAGCAGAAAACTGAGAATTGGAATTGCTGGAAGCGCCTCTGTTTTTAACGCGGACCCTAGTATGCCTAGCAACAATTGGACTGCAAACGATACGCCAATAACAAGTATCTTTGAGATACCAAATATCTTAAGATTCTTTTGGGGTCCAAATAACAAGGTTGAAACCACCAGGGCGAGCATGACCAAAGAGAATGCGCTCTCAATCCAAAAGGCTCTGTTAGACCAAGGTTGACATAAAAACGATGTCACCGCGAGGCGG
>NZ_QRYG01000016.1:0-51905 GCF_003462845.1 Collinsella sp. AF15-51
TTCCGGTTCGACGAACAGCCGATCGTGTCAAATTTGGTCTAACAGAGCCAAAGAAAAAGCGTATGCAGCCATGCAGGAAGCGCTCAAAAACCTCGAGGCCGCAAAAGACGCCGCAAGTCCTGAGAAACTTGCGGTAATCGATGATGACATTGCCGCTTTTCAAGAGATCTACGACATGGTGGTGACGGAAGCCGCCAAATGGAGGAAACCCCTTCCCGCCATGCAGGCGAACGTCGATGCAGCCCAAGCCAAATACGATGAGGCCCACAACCGGACAAGCGGCCTTCAGGCAGAATTAGATAAGGTACTCAAGGAGCTCGGCGACGAGGCGCCCAGCACAGCTATTAAGGAGCATATTAAGCAGTTGCGCAGTGAGATCATGGCGGCAGAAAGGCGAGAAGAATCTTGTGAAGATGATCTTCACCACTACCAACGCCGGCTCGAAAGCCAGGAAAAACAGGTTCAGTATTTCGAAAGTGAGGCAAAGGAAGCTAAAGCCCACATCGACGAGGACATAGCCAAGCGAAATGCGCTCCTTAGCGATTTGGAAAAAGCGCAAACGGCCTATGACGACGCCTGCAAGGCATACGAAGAGGCAAAGGCCGCGGCAGACAAGGCCGCCTCGCCCGAGATAACGCAACCGACCGAGACGACAAAACCCTCCAGCTCAGCGCAGCCGGCCGAAACGGCACAGCCCGCCAGCTCGCCCGCGACCGGCAAATACGCTCCATCGAGCTCCACCAAGCAAGCAGATACGACCGCCGGCAAGCTCGCGAACACGGGCGACGCAGCGCCGAGCGCAATCGCACTCGCAGGAATCGCCGCCGCAGGACTCGGAATAACCGCCACGGCCACACGCCGCATCAAGAACTTAAAATAGCCGCCAGAGCATACTACCTTCGCCAATCCACAAACCCAGAGACAAAAAGAGGCCCGTTTCCCCAACCAAAATCAGGGAAACGGACCTCTTTACTTGAAATAACAAATGGTAATGCCGACGTCTCTTGTACCACGCGATCCCATCAATGCCCAGACAACACTAGCAAGCCGCGTTCCTTAAGGGATAGATTTAATGGCTGTTAATCAAGGGGTATACGCGCACACCCAGCCAGTGTCGGGTCAAATAGCTTGGTATACTTACATTAGTGCTACCAAGTTGAGCCGCCGACCCTTGAAATGAGGTGCCGAGATGAACGACATTCTCGCAAGAAGAGCAAGACGAGCAACCTTGGGCATCGCCCTTTCCGCGGCACTCGTCGCGGGAATCGCCCCCGCAACGGCGATCGCGGCGGAAACCAGCTCCCCCACCGGTGCAGTTGCCTTGCAGACGGAAGATGCGGCCACCGCAAAAGAAAGAGCGTATGCAGCCATGCAGGAAGCGCTCAAAAACCTCGATGCCGCAAAAGACGCCGCAAGTCGCGAGAAAATTGCGGAAATCGATACTAAAATTGCCATTTTTCAAGAGAACTACGACACGAATTTGGCGCAAGCCGCCATATATAAAGAATCCCTTCCTACCATGCAAGCGAACGTCGATGCAGCTCAAGCCGAATGCGATAAGGCCCACAACCGGACAAGAGCCCTTGAGGCAGAATTAAATAAAATCGACTACACGACTCCTGCCGAAACTATTCGGCAGTTGCAAGAGGCGATCACAGAGGCAATAATGCAAGAAAATTCCTGTGAAGATAAGCTTGAGCACTGCCGAATGCGCCTCGAAAGTCATAAAAGCCTGATTTATTTCTTTGAAAGCGAAGTGGAGTTTAATAAAACCCATCTCGACGGAGAAACAGCCAAGCGGGATGCGCTCCTCGACGATTTGAAAAGAGCGCAAATAGCCTATGACGATGCCTGCAAAGCATACGAAGAGGCAAAGGCCGCGGCGGACAAGGCCGCCTCGCCCGAGATAACGAAACCGACCGAGACAGCGCCTCCCTCCGGCTCAACGCAACCCGCCGAGGCGACACCGCCCGTTGCCTCACCTGCAACCGGCAAAGACGCCCTACCAAGCTCCACCAAGCAAGCGAACACAAGCAGCGGCAAACAAGCAGATACGACCGCCGACAAGCTCGCGAACACGGGCGACACAGCGCCGAGCGCAATCGCACTCGCAGCAGTCGCCGCCGCAGGCCTCGGAATAACCGCCACAGCCACACGCCGCATCAAGAACTCAAAATAGCTGCCAGCGGTTATTGTCTTCGCCAATCCACAAGCCAAGAGACAAAAAGAGGTCCGTTTCCCCAACCCAGGGAAACGGACCTCTTTACTTGAAATAACAAATGGTAATGCCGCCGTCTCTTGTACCACGCAGCCATCAATGCCCAGACAACACTAGCAAGCCGCGTTCCTTAAGGGATAGATTTAATGGCTGTTAATCAAGGGGTATACGCGCACACCCGATCAATGGCGGGCAAACTGCCTGATATACTTACATTAGTGCTACCAAGTTAGTCGCCGACCCTTGAAATGAGGTGCCGAGATGAACGACATTCTCGCAAGAAGAGCAAGACGAGCAACTGTGGGCATCGCCCTTTCCGCGGCACTTGTCGCGGGAATCGCCCCCGTAACGGCGATCGCGGCAGAAACCAGTTCCCCCACCGGTGCGGCCGTTTCGCAGACGAGCGCCGCCAACGGCAATTCGGGCGCCCCGCAGACAGAAGACGCGGCCGCCGCAAAAGAAAGAGCGTATGCAGCCATGCAGGAAGCGCTCAAAAACCTCGAGGCCGCAAAAGACGCCGCAAGTCGCGAGAAAATTGCGAGATTCAATGATGACATTGCCCGTTTTCAAGAGCTCCGCGACAAGATGGCGGCGCAAGCCGCCGAATTGAGGGAATCCCTTCCCACCATGCAAGCGGACATCGATGCAGCCCAAGCCAAAAACGACGAGGCCATCAACCGGGTAAGCAAGCTCCAGGAAAAATTAGACATGAAGCTTGAGGAGCTTAAGGCAGTCGAAGCACTCGGCGACGAGGAGCTTGCCGAAACTATTAAACAGCAAATAAAGTCGTTGCACCAAGAGATCGTAACGGCAAAAGCGCGAGTTGACTTTTGCGAAATGGAGCTCCGCGAGGCCCAGGACCGCCTCAAAAGGCAGGAAAGACAAGTTAATGACTGTGAGCGTGCTGCAGAGAAGTATAAAGCCCATATCGACCAGTTCATAGCCTGGCGAGATGCGCTCCTCGACAATTTGAAAAAAGCGCAAACGGCCTATGACGACGCCTGCAAGGCATACGAAGAGGCAAAGGCCGCGGCAGACAAGGCCGCCTCGCCCGAGATAACGCAACCGACCGAGACGACAAAACCCTCCAGCTCAGCGCAGCCGGCCGAAACGGCACAGCCCGCCAGCTCGCCCGCGACCGGCAAATACGCTCCATCGAGCTCCACCAAGCAAGCAGATACGACCGCCGGCAAGCTCGCGAACACGGGCGACGCAGCGCCGAGCGCAATCACACTCGCAGGAATCGCCGCCGCAGGGTTCGGAATAGCCACCGCGGGTGTACGCCGCATCAAGAACTCAAAGTAGCTGCCAGAGCATATCGCTCCCACCAATCTACAAGCCCATAGACAAAGAGGCCCGTTTCCCCAACCAAAATCAGGGAAACGGGCCTCTTTACTTGTAAAAACAGATGGCAACGCCGCCGTCTCTTGAACCACGTAGCCATTGATGTCTTGGCGCAGTCAGCGAGCGCCATCAAGAGCGAACAAGTTGGCATGAAAAAGACAAGGCATAGACCTTCTGGTCATGCCTTGCCTTTTGAATGACAAATTGTCGCTCTGGGTGGCGCGCAGCGTCGAGCATTGCGCGGTTTGGTAAAACCGCGCAAAAAGAAAGCCCGTGCGCTCGATGGATCCGGATGCCCGACAGAGGCTCCTTATGGCTGCTTCCTTCCGGACCTGACCAGATTCGGAACATGTCGTCATCCGAACCCATCGAACGCGCTAGGCGCTCGGTATATCTTACTCGCTCCCGCCCGATGGGGCAAGACAGCTAATTTGGGACGGGGCTTTTTTGACTACTTTTTGACTGGCGGGTAGTCAAAAAAGCCCCGTCCTAAAAAGACTACTTTTCTAGATGCGGCCGAGGTCGTAGGCTCGCGCGGCAGACTCGCCGGCGCAGATGAGGTTGGTTGTGGCTTCTTGCGGATCGAGTGCCTGTTCCAGGTCCATGGGCTTGCGGCAAATCGGCAAAACCAAGTCAATACCCTGCTCACATACCGCATCCAGGTTGTCGGCACGACCGCCCACGACAGCGGCCACCGGCTTGCCATATCGCTTGGCACGGCGGGCCACACCAACCGGCGCTTTGCCGGCGGCGGATTGCTCGTCCATATTGCCCTCGCCCGTTATGACCAGGTCGACATCACGCACGCGCTCGTCAAATCCCACAAGGTCGAGCACGGTCTCAACGCCCGAACGCAACTCGGCACCAAGTGCCAACAGCGCGGCACCCAGGCCGCCGGCGGCACCTGCGCCGGGCACGCCGAGCACCGAGCCAAATGTCCGTGCGCCCTCGGGTGTGCGCAACAACCCCTGGGCCCGAGCCTCGACAATTGCCGTATCGAGCAGACGACCGTAGCCGACCATCCAGCTGTCGTACTTGCCCAGCGCCTCGGCATCATCCGCCGGCAGACCCTTCTGTCCACCGAACACTGCCAGCGCACCGCGACGCCCTACGAGCGGATTCTCGACATCCGAAAGCACCACGACACGCACGCCATTCAGTGCCCGAAGCGATGGCGCCAAATCGATACTCGCCACGTGTTCAAGGCCTGCAAGACTGGGAGCGATATCGCAGCCCTGGTCATCGACCACACGCGCGCCCAGCGCCTGCAGCATGCCGGCGCCACCGTCGTTGGTGGCACTGCCGCCCAGACCAATATAGAGTGTCTTTGCGCCCTTGCGAACCGCGCGAAGCATGAGCTCGCCCACGCCATAGGTTGTAGCAGCCAGCGCCGATGACTCCGTACAAGGCGAATACCCAATGCCGGCCGCCTCGGCCATCTCGATGACCGCGGACTCGCGCTCGACATCAACCAGCATCCGGGCAGACGTGCGCTTGCCCAAGGGACCTGCCACCTCGCAGGTCACAATCTCACCGCCGCACGCGGCGATGGCGTCGAGCGTTCCCTCGCCACCATCTGCCAGCGGCAAAGCGTTCAGCTCGGCATCGGGCCAAACGCGGCGCACGCCCTCGGCAACCGCCGCCTCCGCCTGTGCACTCGAAACGCTGCCCTTAAAGGAGTCGATCGCTAGCAGCACGCGACGGGGCCGGCGGCACGCGGGGCCAAAGTCAACCGCCGCGCCAGCATCCTCTTCGGCACACGCGAGCGCCTCAGCATGAGCGGTATGCGCCTCAAGATCGGCCCCACAACCGCAATCAGCGCCGCCCGCTCCGCGCAGACCGCCAAAATAGCTACTCAGCAGCTCGCGGCATTCATCCGCCAAGACCCCAGCCGTCACATTAAACCGATGATTCAGGCGCGAATCGGCATTGAGGTCGTATAGCGACCCCAGAGCGCCCGCCTTAGCATCGGCCGCGCCGTACACGCAGCGCCCCACGCGCGCGTTGACCATAAGCCCCGCGCACATGCAGCAGGGTTCGAGCGTCACGTAGACCGTACAGTCGGAAAGGCGCCAGCGGCCAAGCGCCTGGGCAGCGGCGCACAGGGCCGCGAACTCTGCATGCGCCGAAGGGTCCTGATCGAGCTCGCGACGATTATGCGCCCTCGCGACGATCTCGCCGTCGCGCACCACTACGGCTCCGATGGGCACCTCGCCCACCGCCGCGGCGGCTCGCGCCTCCGCCAACGCCTCGCGCATGAACTTCTCGTCGATTTCGGTGATCGTCATCGTTCGCCTTCCCTGTTGCAAATTCAAAACGATGCTATCATTACGACTCACGGAGAGATGGCAGAGCGGTTGAATGCGGCGGTCTTGAAAACCGTTGAGCGCGAGAGCGTTCCGGGGGTTCGAATCCCCCTCTCTCCGCCACTTTTAGTGATGCACCGGCGTCATGGTTCGCTCGAACAGCGCATCGACAACGTCGGCCATCTCGGAGCGACGTTCCAGATCGTGACCCGATTCCCACCACATAGTAAAAAGCCGAATAATGCCGCCGGCGACAAACTCAGCCGTCGTGTCGAGCGACACGGGCGCAAGCGCGTCCTCGTCTAACGCACTCATCACACGCTCGCGGATAGAGCGGGCAATGCGGTCGCAAATCATGCTGGTCAGCATGCCCGACATGCTGCTCGCCAAAATGTTGTCCATGAGCTGCTCATGGGCAAGAATCAGGTCCATGGCGTCGGTGAACACCTCGTGGCGAAGCACGCGCACGTCGTCAGCCGACACCGTGCCGCCCTCGCCAACCCGCTTTTGCGGCAAACCCGACATAAGCTCATCGATATAAAAGGCAAAGTAATCGTTCTTGTCGCGAAAGTGCTTGTAGAACGTCGTGCGGCGAATCATGGCCCGGTCGCACAGCATGGCAACCGTCAGGTCCTCAAAACGATGCTCCTCGAGAAGCTCGGTGAAGGCATCGAACAGGGCGCGGTAGGTTTTCTTAATGCGAAGGTCCACTGGTATCGCCATCCTCAGGGCAAAGACAACACTCGACAATCTGTCGCATATCTTACACCTGTACCTCGCGCGCTTTGCCCCGGTGCCAACCCCGCCGAAAACATAACGCTTACCGGAAAGTTCGGCACGGCAAAACGTTGCGGGTATACTAGTAGCGTTATACCAACGGCAGCTGGCGCATGCCGCCGCGGCCATTCGAAACGGAGACATCATGATTACCGTCATCATCGGCATCGTTGTTGTCATTGTGATTGTCTGCGCCATCGCCGGCATCTACAACAACATGGTCACCAAGCGTAACCGCATCGATAACGCCTGGCAGAACATCGATACGCAGCTGCAGCGCCGCAACGACCTGATCCCCAACCTGGTCGAGACCGTCAAGGGCTACGCCAAGCACGAGCAAGAGACGCTCTCCGCCGTGATCAGCGCGCGTAACACCGCCGTCAAGGCCACCACGCCCGAGGCCAAGATGGAGGCCGACAACGTGCTGACCGGTGCGCTACGCCAGCTCTTCGCCGTAGCCGAGGCCTATCCCGACCTTAAGGCAAACACCAACTTTACGCAGCTGCAGGCGTCGCTCGAGGATACCGAGAACAAGATTAGCTATGCACGCCAGAGCTACAACGACTGCGTGCTCAGCTACAACAACGCCATTCAGACGTTCCCGGCTGTCATCTTTGCCGGCATCTTCCAGTTTAAGGAGCGCCAGGGCTTCGAGGCCGCCGAAGCAGCCCGCCAGGCCCCGACCGTCAAGTTCTAGTAGTTTGGCAGCGCATCCTTAATCGGCCAAATGCATAAACCGCCCCGTCGAATGCATACTTCGACGGGGCGGTTTCCTTTTTCGCGAAGCTCCCCCTCTAAGCGCCGTGCATTTTTAGGAGTATTCAACATAACCAAGGGCTTCGGGCGCCGCGATAAATGCCAAAGAGCGCAAATATCCCTGCAAATCAAACGCTGTCAGCCCATAACCCCGCCCATCATTCGTAGAAAACATCGAGAAATCCCGATTTTTTGCCCGAGGTCGGTATGCAGGGGCCTTCGATTGCAGAATACTCGCAAAAATGCACGTCGCCATCACCCCCACATGGCGCGAACCAAAACAAAAGCACGGCCTAAAAGGCCGCGCGCCATCTTTAATTCAGATCTATATTGCCCGTAACGGCAGCGCCGAGGTAACGCAGGCCCGAGGGCAACCTTCCTTTCCGGCGCACTCCGCAGGACGAAAGAACCTCCGCCGCACGAAGTGCGCAGCGGAGGTTCTTTCATGTCCGAGGACGCGCCGGAAAGGAAGGTTGCCCTCGGGCCGAACAGCTAAGACAGCTTACGCGACGGTGTAAACCCAGTCGTGCTTATCCTCGACAGCACCAGATTGGATGCCGGTCAGGGTCTCGCGGAGCTTCTTCATCACGGGGCCAATCTCGGTGTAGCCAGCCGGGAAGGTCACGGTCTCGTCGGCACCGTAGACCTTGTTGTCGATCTCGCCCACCGGGGAGATGACGGCGGCGGTGCCGCACAGGCCGCACTCCACAAAGGTGCCGGCCTTGACCTCGGCCCACTCGACGGGGCGCTGGTCGACGGTTATGCCCAGGTCCTGAGCAACCTGAACGAGCGAGCGACGGGTGATGGAGGGCAGGATGGAGTCAGTGTGCGACTGCGGAACGACGAGCGTGCCGTCCTCCTTCACGAACAGAACGTTCGCGCCGCCGGTCTCCTCGACATAGGTGCGGGACTCAGAGTCGAGATACAGGTTCTCGGCATAGCCCTCGCGATGGGCCTCCATCGTGGGCTTGAGGGACATGGCGTAGTTCAGGCCAGCCTTGATGTTGCCGGTGCCGTGCGGTGCGGCGCGGTCGTACTCGGAAACGCGCAGCTTGACGGGCTTGAGGCCACCCTTAAAGTACGGACCGACCGGAGTCACGAGAATGCGGAACGTGTACTCAGGAGCGGGAGCCACGCCGATCACGTCACCAGAGCCGATCATAAACGGACGCACGTACAGGGTTGCACCGGAGCCGAAGGGCGGAACCCAGGCGGCGTTGGCAGAAACGACCTGCTTGACGGCCTCGACAAACTTGTCCTTGGGGAACGGGGGCATCTCGAGGCGCTGGGCAGAGTTATACATGCGCTCAGCGTTCATGTCGGGACGGAAGCAGACGATGCTGCCGTCCTCGGCGGTGTAAGCCTTCAGGCCCTCAAAGACCTCCTGGCAGTAATGGAAGATGCCACCGCACTCGGAGACATGCAGGGTGTGGTCGGTAGTCAGACCGCCCTCGTCCCACTCGCCATCCTTCCAATGAGCCTCGTAACTGTAATCGGTCTTCATGTAGCCAAAGCCGAGGCTACCCCAATCGATATCCTTCTTCTCGACAGTCATATGTCGCTCCTTACATACACAGTTGCATACTCGCGAACTCGCACGCAAGGACCGAGGCCGACCGCGTCGCAACGTCGCACGCCCGGAGCGTAGAGCCGGACGGGACACGCGAACGGCATCAAAGCCGATGGCACGTCGATTCGCATGCACGAGATTGTACTCCGCACGCGCGTCGGATAAAACGTTTTTCTTTAACTAACTAAAGTATTTTCATTTGACCGAAGCTGAAGAGGCCCGCCACCGTAAACGGTGACGGGCCTCAACTGCACGGTTTGCGCGCTGGCTCGAGCTACGCGTTCTTTTTGCCCAGCTTAGCCTTAACCAGACCGACCACGGTCGGGATGATCGACACGGCAACAATGCCCACGATCAGCAGCTCAAAGTGCTCCTGCACAAAGGGGATGCCGCCAAAGAAATAGCCCAGCAGCGTAAAGACCGTCGACCAGGTGATACCGCCCAGCACGTTATAGATGACAAAGTTGCGCCAGTGCATGCCGCCCATACCGGCGATGAAGGGCACAAAGGTGCGGATAAACGGGAAGAAGCGACCCAGGAAGATGGCCAGGTGACCCCACTTGTCCAGGAAGTCCTCGGACTTTTTGATGCGCTCGGGCGTCATGGCCTTTACCTTGCCCGAGGCGATGATTTTGCGGCCAAAGAAGTGGCCGATCATAAAGTTGCACTGATCGCCCAGGATGGCTGCGGCCCATGCGACGGCCAGCAGAGCCACGATGTTAAAGCCGCCGTTGTGGGCAAAGAAGCCCGAGGCAAACAGTAGCGAATCGCCGGGAAGGAACGGGAAGAACACCACGCCCGTCTCGATAAAGATGATCAGGAACACGCAGCCGTAGGCCATGAGCGGGCCAGCGGCGATCCAGCTGGCGATCGCAGTGCGCGGGTCCTTGAGCAGCTCGGCGATAAAATTGATGAAACCCATGAAGTAAAACCTCTCAGTTGTGGGCGCGGACACGTCCAAGTTGACCAGTATACGGTTGCGGCGCCCCCTCGTGCGCAACCCCACAAAAGCATGACTCCATTACCAGCAAGTTTGCATAACTGACACTTGTCGCCCAAAGCAAAGCAAGATCGCCCTCCTTAATCCCTAGCGAATCGCTATACTTTATTGAATCGCATTGTCACGGCGCTGAGGGAGGGCGGCCAGTGAGCTTTATCAATACCATTCGCGAGGACATCAAGACCGTCCAAGCGCAGGACCCCGCCGCGCAAAACGGTCTGGTCATTTTTCTTTCGTACCCCGGCCTGCACGCCAAGTGGAACCACGTGCCCGAGCACTGGCTGTGGGAGCACGGCCATCGCTCGCTCGCCCGTGTGCTCTCGCAAGTCACCCGCCACATCACCGGCGTCGAGATTCATCCCGCTGCACAGATCGGCAAACATTTCTTTATCGACCACGCCATGGGCGTTGTCATCGGCGAGACCACCATTGTGGGCGACAACTGCGTGCTCTACCAAGGCGTCACGCTCGGCGGTACCGGCAACGAGACCGGCAAACGCCACCCCACCCTGGGCAACAATGTCACGGTGGGCACGGGCGCCAAGGTGCTTGGCAACATCCACATTGGCGACAACGTCAAGATCGGCGGCAACTCGGTCGTCGTCAAGGACGTGCCCGACAACTGCACCGTCGTGGGCGTGCCCGGGCGCATCATCAAGCGCAACGGCTGCCGCGTGTTCGAGGAGAGCTTCGACGCCAAGCAGCATCGCGAGTACATGCCCGACGATGCCGCCGAGCAGAGCGCCCTCAACCGCCAGGGCATCAACGAAAACGCCCGTCGCGTCAAGGAACTCGAGCGAGAGGTGGCCGAGCTCAAAGCCCTCGTCGCCAAGCTCGTGGACGAGCGCTAGGGCCGTGGGCAGCCGCCACAGCATGAACGCCAACACAAAAGGCGCGCCAGGGAATCCGCCCCCGGCGCGCCTTCTTTTCGATGCGACATGCGGGGCTGCCCCTTTGTCACCTTATGCGAACTGGCTTAGGTAGAGGTCGGCGTAAGCGCCCTCGGCAGCCAGCAGCTCCTTGTGCGTACCCTGCTCGATGATATTGCCGTGATCCATGACCAGGATGAGGTCGGCATCAACGATCGTCGACAGACGGTGCGCGATCACAAAGCTCGTGCGCCCGCGCATGAGCGCGTCCATGGCGCGGCCGATGGCAAGCTCGGTTCGCGTGTCCACGCTCGACGTCGCCTCGTCCAGGATGAGGATCGCCGGGTTGTTGAGCAGCACGCGCGCGATGGTCAGCAGCTGACGTTGGCCCTGGCTGATGCTCTCGGCATCGTTAGCAACCCGTGTGTCGTAGCCCTGCGGCATAGTGCGCACAAAGAAGTCGACCTGAGCGGCACGTGCGGCCGCGACAATCTCCTCGCGCGTCGCCTCGGGACAGCCATAGGCGATGTTCTCGGCAATGGTGCCATCGAACAGCCAGGCGTCCTGCAACACCATGCCAAACTGCTGGCGCAGCTCGCCGCGAGCCATACGACTCGTATCCACGCCGTCGAGGGTAATGCGGCCGCCGTCGATCTCGTAGAAGCGCATGAGCAGATTGATGAGCGTGGTCTTACCCGCACCCGTGGTTCCCACCACGGCGATCTTCTGACCCGGCTCGGCGGCAAACGACACGTCGCGCATGAGCGGCTTGTCGGGCGCATAGCCAAAGCGCACGTGCTCAAAAGCGACGCGGCCCTCCACCTTGCCCGGCAGCTTGGCAGCCTCGCCCGACTGCGGATCGGCCTCCATCTCGGGCTCATCGAGCAGGTCGAACACGCGCTCTGCGCTCGCCAGCGCGCTCTGCAGCGAGTTAAAGGTAAACGACAACTGCGTCATGGGTTCGGACGCCTCGTAGATAAACTGGAAGAACGCCTGGAACACGCCGACGGTCATATGCCCGGCAACCAGCATGCTGCAGCCCACCAGCGCAATCACGATCTGCGCCAAACGGCCGATAAAGCGCACCGCAGGGCCGACGGCGTTAATCATAAAGTCGGCCTTGGTGCTCACGCGCGCCAGCTCCTTCGAAGCCTCGTGTACCTCGGCAGAGCTCTGGCGCTCGCGGTTAAACGCACGGATCACCAGACGGCCCGAGTAGCCTTCCTCGACCGCGCTCGTAATCTTGGACACCCACTCCTGGCGCTCGCCCGTCACATCGTGCGTGCGGCGCGACACGACCTTCGTCACCAGCAGCGAAAGCGCCGTAAAGAACAAAAAGACGAGCGTGAGCGGCACGCTAAACACGAACATCACGCTCACGGCGCCCACCACGGTACCGATCGACACCAGCAACTGCAGCAGTCCGCGCTGCATGCTCTCGGACATCTTGTCCAAGTCGTTGGTCGCACGGCTGACGACCTCGCCGGGACGATGCGCGTCAAAGTAGGCAAGCGGCAGACGGTTGAGCTTTTGTGCGATGCGGTTGCGTAGGCGCAGGTTGAGGCGCTCGGCAACGCTCGACATCAAAAAGCTCTGGAGTGCGTAGAACGAGGCGGCGGCGGTCCAGATCATAAAGTAGATGAAGATGGTCCTGCCGCAGTTCTCCCAGGTAATGCTGAAGGTAGTGTTGTTGGCAAACGCCACCTTCATGTGCCCCCATAGCTCATCGATCACGCGGGCGCTGTAAGCCGGCGCCGCAGTGTTAAAGATGGCATAGAACACGATGCTCGCGAACACGATATAGAAGCGCCAGTGGTCGCCGGCGGCCTCGCTCCACAGGCGGCGCACCGTCGCCCAGGTATCGCGGGGCGTCTCGTCCTCGTCCTCGTCGTCAACGTCGCGCATGCGCTCCGCCTCGGCGCGGGCGCGCTCGTCCTCGGCGCGCTCGTTTTCCTCGTAGAGTGCCTGGCGGCGAGCCTCGCGCTCCGCCGTCTTGGCGGCTTCGTCCAGGACGGGCATGGCGCCCGTCTCCTCGACTGTCTCTGCAGCCGCGGCGTCATCGGCGATGCTCTGCCTCTTTAGCTCCTCGGTCATGCTACTCACCTCCCTTCATCTGCGATTCCGCGATAGCGCGGTACACCTCGCAGGTTTCCATGAGCTCGTCGTGCGTGCCCAGGCCCACGACCCCGCCGTCTTTGAGCACCACGATCTGATCGGCATGCAAAATAGTCGAGATGCGCTGGGCGATGATGAGCACCGCGGCATCGCACGTCTCGTCCTGCAGCGCATGGCGCAGTGCCGCATCGGTCTTAAAGTCCAGAGCCGAAAAACTGTCGTCGAAGATATACAGGTCGGCGCGCTTCATGAGTGCGCGGGCAATCGCCAAACGCTGGCGCTGGCCGCCCGAGAAGTTCGTGCCGCCCTGGGCCACCGGCGTATCGAGCCCCTGGGGCTGGTCGAGCACAAAGGTGCTCTGGGCAACCTCCAGCGCATGGAGCATGTCAGCCTCGGTCGCGTCTTCGTTGCCAAAGCGCAGATTGCTTGCCACCGTACCCGAGAACAGCCATGCCTTCTGCGGCACATAGGCGATACGCCCGCGGATGTCGTCTTGCGAAAGGTCGCGCAGATCGATGCCGTTCAGGCGAATGGTGCCCTTCGTGGCATCGTGGAAGCGAAGCAAGAGCTTGGCCACCGTTGACTTGCCCGAGCCCGTTGAGCCCACGATCGCGGTCGTCTGTCCGCGGCGGCAGGCAAAACTCAGGTTGCACAGGGTGTCCTCGTCGGCATCGTCAAAACGGAACGACATGTGGTCGAACACGGCCACCGCGTCGGCCCCATCTGCGGACTCAGGTGCCCCGTCGCCCAGCGTAGCCTTACCGTCCACAATGCTCGGCTCGATTTCGAGCACCTGCTGCGCACGGTTGAGGCACGCCGCGGCGCGCGGAAGCGTCAGTACTACCATCTGCGCCATCATCACAAAGAACAGGATCAGAAGCGCGTACTCCAGCACGGCCGAGATGCTGCCGATTTGCATGGCATGGACGCCCACGCGGTTGCCGCCCACCCACAGCACCGCCACCTCGGCGATGTTCATCAAAAAGAAGCTGGAGCTGTCGAGACCCACAAACAGGTGGTTGACCTTGATGGCATTGGCCGCGTAATCGCTAAACACCTCGTCCAGGCGCTGCTCCTCGTGGCGCTCCTTGTTAAATGCGCGGATGACGCGCACGCCCACGATGTTCTCGCGCAGCACCACGTTCATGCGGTCGATAAAGCTCTGCAGGCGCATAAAAATCGGCGCGGCGTTAGCCACCGTAAAGACCGCCGCCACCAGCACGATCGCCACGACTGCGCCCAGCAGCGTACCCATGGCGGGATCGATAAACCAGGCGAAGATGATGCCCGCCACGGCCAAGAACGGCACCGGCAGCACCAACTGAATCGTCTGCAGGATTGCCTGCTGAATCACGTTGATGTCGTTGAGTGAGCGTGTGATCATCGATCCCGTGCCAAAACGATTAAAGTCGCTGGCAGCGAGCTCGAGCGATTTGTCGTACACGGCATTGCGGATGTCACAGGCCACGTTGGCAGCCAGACGGGCCGAAAGATAGCAGCCCAGCACCGCGCCGCCGCTGGCCATGCCGGTCGCGATAAGCATGTACAGGCCGTTGCGCAGGATGTAGTCGACATCACCCGTCGTGATACCGGTATTGACCATATTCGCCAACATTGTAGGCACCAACAGCGTGCCGACGTTATCCACCAACAGCACCAGCAGCGTCACTGCGACAAGCCCTCGATAGGGCTTCAAAAACCTCATTAGCAGTCGCACGACTCCCCCTCACGTCGATCTTGCATCTGACTTTCGGCTGCCATCTGCTGCTTAAATGCCTCGCACTCGTCGCCCAGGACTTGGGAGAATTTACCGATCAAGCGCATGATCTCGCGCTGTTCCCATGGCTCGAGGGCATCGAAGGCTCTCTGCTCGGCCCCTTGCGCCGGCAACGCATAACGCTCGGCAAATCGCCTGCCCGCTTCGGTCAAACGCACAACCTTGTTCTTACGGCTGCCTTCGGCAAACTCCAGCGTGGCGAAACCCCGCGCCGTCAAGGTTTTAATGGCCGAGTTGATAGTCTGCTTGTTGTAGAACCATTCGCTTGTCAGACGGCTTACGGCAACACTGCCGCCCGCCGTGCTGGTATCGACGAGCATCCAGTAAGCGCAGTCCGAAAGACCGCAGGCGCGCGAGAACTCCGAATAGATATGGTCGAGTCCATTGAGCAACCGACTGAAGTCGACCAGCGTAACCGCACTATTCATCTATCCCACCATTCGATTGTCCGATTTTTGACCAATTTATGTCTCTAGATTAGTCCGAGTTTTGACTATCGTCAACAGGCGCTCCGCAAATGTTTGCACTTTTATGGCCTATCGGCAGAAAAAGACCGCCGGCGCGGGGGCAGCGCCAGCGGTCACGTGAAAATCGGGTTTTATTGCCTGTTAAGCGGCGACGGCCTCATAGACCGTAGCGCCCGAGAAGCTATCGTGCAGGCTCTTGCCGGCAATCCACGGCAGCTCGACGACCTCGCAGACCGTGTTGACCAGCTCCGAGCAGTCAGTAAAGTGGCCCTTATCGTTGAGGGCCTCGCAATCCTGAACACGCCAATAGCCATCGGTGTGCGTGATGTAGTACTCGTGATCGTTGATTGACACGAAAGCGCGCGTCTTGGAACGCAGCAGCTTCAGAAATCCTTCGAAATCGGTCTCGACGACATCTCCAGCCTGGAACATGATAGTTACCTCCTGGCCCGGCGCCACCACGGCGCGTTGATTAACGTTGATGCTCCTTTAGTAAAACCTTTATCAGGGGTTATGCGGGCATGATTTAGGCAAGTGGTAAAAAACCGCAGGGTAGACGGGATAAAACGTTTAATCATCCCACCGGTTTGTCACATTCTGGCTGAAGTTTTATGCAAACCAACTTTTCCACTTGGTAGCTTGCATTGTTTGGAGCCGACGGCGCGATTACGGTTTTGGTTCGGCGGGTAAGAACGAGGCATCGAAACCAACGTCAGGAGGACACATGGAGACCATCGAAGCGCTCATCCACCGCCGCAGCTGCCGTAACTACAGCGATCGCCCCGTCGAGGCCGAGAAGCTCGCACGCATTATCGAGGCAGGCCAGTACGCGCCGAGCGGCATGGGACGCCAGCCGGTGACGTTTGTCGCCGTCACCGACCCCGCAACCGTCGAGCGCCTCTCGCAGCTCAACGCCCAAGTTATGGGCAGCGAGGGAGATCCCTTCTACGGCGCCAAGACCGTTGTGGTGGTGCTCGTCGACCGCAGCGTGCCCACGCACCTGGAAGACGGCTCACTCGCCATGGGCAATCTGCTCAACGCAGCCTATGCGCTGGGCGTCGATTCATGTTGGATCCACCGCGCGCACGAGGTCTTTGACTCGCCCGAAGGACTGGAACTGCTGGCCAAGTGGGGTCTGCCCGCCGACGGCAGCCTGCGCGGCGTCGGTCACTGCATTCTGGGCTATGCCGAAGACACGCTACCCGAGCCCAAACCCCGCCGCAACAACGTCGTCTACGTAAGGTAACCCAGGAGCGTCATAGGGGTAGCTAATTTGGGACGGGGCTATTTTAGCCACCCCGCTCGCAACTTATCTTGCCGGTGGAGTTGTCGTCGTTTCGTTCGTGTGGGTCGTTTCGGCGCCGTCGCCCTGTTCGCCGTCGTCCTTTTGAGCGTCGGCGATGGTGGAGGCTGCCGCAACGATACCGCGCTGGGGCGCGACGCCCGTCTGGGTCTGAGCGCCCTCAACAATTTCTGTGCCTGCATGCGCGAGCTCGGGCGATTTAAACACTGCGTCCAAGTTGGCGCCGCCGCCGGCGTAGCCAAGCGCAGCGAGTGCGATGATGATCACCGCAATGACGACCGCGATCGGAACATAACGATGCCAACCAGCCGGATTGAGTCCGCTGCGGCGAGCCGCCCCGCGGCTGATGTAACCGAGCGTGCCGTCGTGCTTGAGCTTTGAGCCCACCACGCACTTGCGGCCCCACAACGAGGACTCTGCCTGCATGGCCAAGCGGGCGCTTGCCGAAGGATAGCCGTATTTAGTGCGCTTGAACGAACCATCAAACCCCGAGGCGTGTTTGCCCCACGTCACCGATGTCGTGCGTCGGTTGACTGGTGCGGCGCTCCGCCTTCTGCGGCTCGGTTTTGTAGTCTCAGCCATACGCCCCCGCACGCCGTAACCAAATCGAAACAATAACGCTTTGGACTGTAGCACACGCGTCGCGCGCGGTCACGGGCGCCTCGCTCAACGGTCATCGTCCTTCAGCAAGCGCCACAGCGTTGTTCGGCTTATGCCCAGCACCTCCGCCGCACGGGTTCGGTTGCCGTGGAGATGATCTACAACCAGATGCGCGATATCTCGCTCGGTATCGGCCAACGGTCGCAGGATATACAGGTCGCTTTCGAGTGTCGGGGCGCCAAAGGTTGCGGTCTTAATCACGTCCTCTTGGGCTAGCACTTCCTCCGCCACAGCGCGATCCACCGTGCCCGTCCCCACCAATATATACAGTCGTTCCGAGACCTCGCGGAGCTGCAGATAGTTGCGCGGCCAGCGGTAAGCATCGAGCGTCTTCGTCGCCGCGGCGGACAGCGTGGGTGCTGCCGTCCCAAATGCATCAGCGAGATATTCCAAATAGCGCGCAACCTTCGTCGACGCGGCTCCCTGCTCGGCAATCGCCGGCGCCACGCTCACCGCACAGGCGAAACGCTCGGTCACAAAGGCGGCTTGATCACTTTCGCTGCCGCCCGGCATGTCATTCGCCGTCAGCACCACATGGCAGCGCGTCGCCAACGCGGTGTCGGCCATCGTGGAAACGAGCTCGCGGAGGCGCTGGGGGCCAACCGCGTTCCAGCCCTCAATGCAAAGGGTCAGCCCCGTTTGGAACAGCGGCGATTCGGAGCTTTTGAGCACATGACGCCAACCGCGCTCGGTGAGCTCATCGAGCGCGACGGAAACAAAGGGTTGATCGGCAAAAGGGCCATCCAGATAGAGGCGCATGGCAATCTCGACCTGACCCGCGCCCAACTCGCCCTCGAGCATAAGGGGCACCCCGCGCGCATAGCTCTCGGCAACCGGTGCGGCTACCGCAGCGGCGCCTTCAACGATGCCGTACGCGCTCGATTCGTAGCGGGCCTCAACTTCGTCGGCGTTGAGCCACTCGATGCCCGCATGCGCCGCGGCGCCGCGCACCTCGCGGACCACGACGACCCAAAGGCCCCCGCCCTCTTTGTCGGTGGGGCGAACGGTCAGGCTCAGGCGCGTACCCGCACGCCCCATAACCAGACGCGCGCCGTCTCCTAAACGGTCGAGGCGCTCAGCGACAAAAGCCGCCACATCCCACTCGAGCGCCGCGTCGTTCATGGTCGAGATCGCGACGTCCCCACGCGCATCGATTGCCAATGCCGAGGCCCCAGCAGCAGCCAGGGCCTCGGTCAAGATGTTCAGCTTGGCATCGCTATCCATGATTTGCCCCTGTCCGCGGCGACGTACAGCCGCCGACGGTCGCACGACCGAGTGTTTCAAAATTGAACGATATTGCTCACCAAACACTATAGGGCAGAAAGCGCCGTCCTGCGAGTATAGGTGTTGCCCCGCATCGCCATCCTGGCGGGGCGATAAGAGCTCTTCGGGACTTATAAACCTGCGGACAAGCCATACCCGCAAGAGCTCCTATCGCTCCACCGTGAGAATGCGCCCACCAGCAGCCAACACGCAAACTGGCTACTTCTCTACCAGATTCCCAGCACGTGTTGCATTCCCAAACTCATGCACGCAATGCCAATCCAGCAGCAAAAGCCCAGCGCGATGGGCTTGCCGCCCTTTTTGACCAGCTCGACGATATCGGTATTAAAGCCAATAGCCGCCATAGCCATCACGATAAAGAACTTCGACAGCTCCTTGATGGGCGCCGTAATGGATGCAGGAAGCTGAAGCACCGTGGTGATTACGCTCGCCAGCACAAAGAACAGCACGAACATGGGAAACGCGCGTTTAAGCGAGAACGTGCTTTTGGCGTCGCCGCCGGCCTTGCGCGCCAGATGCATCTGCCAGCATGCGAGCACCAACGTAATGGGAATAATGGCCAGCGTCCTGGTGAGCTTGACCACTGTGGCGCTTTCGAGCACATTGGCGCCGGGATGCATGCTGTCCCAGGCGCTCGCCGCAGCCGTTACCGACGAGGTGTCGTTGATGGCGGTGCCGGCAAACAGGCCAAAGCCCTCGTTGGTCAGCCCGAGCATGCCGCCGAGCGTCGGAAACACGAGCGCCGCGATAACGTTAAACAGGAAGATGACCGAAATAGCCTGGGCAATCTCGCGATCGTCGGCATCGATGACGGGCGCGGTCGCGGCGATGGCAGAACCGCCGCAAATCGACGAACCCACACCCACAAGCGTCGCGATCTTGCCCGGCACGTTCATAACGCGGCAGAGCACGAAGGCGATGACAAGCGAGGTCGAAATCGTCGCCACGATAATCGGCAGCGACTGAGCGCCTTTGGACAGAATCTGCGAGAGGTTCATGCCAAAGCCAAGCAGGATTACCGCGTACTGCAAGACTTTTTTAGACGTATAGGTGACACCGGCGGCGAGCTGTTCGCGACGATTCTTGGGAAAGACGAGCGCCAGGACCATGCCAAAGAGGATGGCAAACACCGGCCCGCCGACCACCTCAACCTGTTTGCCGAGCAACGTCGCGGGGATGGCGACGATCAGGCAGAACAATACGCCCTTCCAGCGCTCGCGTACGATATTCGCCAGTTGCATATGGGATTCCTTCTTTCTATTTCACGTTTGCGACGGCTTATGATACGGCAACATTGAGCACAGCCATGCGTAAACACAGACCAAGATGCCGCAATAGTTCTTGGGCAACAGTCGAATTACCCACCGCGGAGAGCCGATTCGCGGCATAATTAACAGCTGACATATCAGTGTGATAGAACGGTTGCGAGGCGCTATGGAAGAATCGATGCACATCGGTGAGCAAGAAACGAGCCTACAGGACCAGTCCTACCACACCATTCGACGCAAGATCGTCTATCTGGACTACAAACCGGGCGAAAAGCTGGGCGTCAAGCAGCTATGCGACGACCTGGATATGGGGCGCACCCCTGTGCGCGAGGCACTGGTGCGTCTGGCGCAAGAGGGCCTGGTGCGCACCGTGCCCCAAAGCGGCACCTATGTCTCGCCCATCAACCTCACCCTTGCCGAGAGTGCCTGCTACATTCGCGAGCACCTGGAAAAACAGGTGATTGTAGAGTGCTGCGCGCGCGCCACCTCGGCAGGCGTCGAGCAGCTCGACCGGGCCATCGCGTTGCAGGAAAAGGCCATGGCCGAAGAGGATCGCATCGGCTTCTTTTTAAGCGACAACCTCATGCACCGCATGATCTTTAGCATCGCATGCCGTAGCACCGTGTGGTCGTGGCTCGAAGAGACCAATGCCGACCTGGAGCGCTTCCGCTGGCTGCGTGCCGCCACACAGACGCTCGACAATCAGGAGACTGTTAACGAGCATAAGCAAATCCGCCGCGCCATCGCCGGTCGCGACCCCATCGAGGCGAGCTTTTTGGTCAGCAAGCACCTGCATATGATGTTCCGCAACCAAACCGAGGTCCTGGCCCAGTTCCCCGAGTACTTCGAGACCAGCAAGCTTCGCTAACCTGCCAAAAAGGGACAGGTTTATTTTGGCAGGTTTTATCTGGGCAAATGCAACAAGGCCCGGCTCCGCTGCAACGGAGCCGGGCCTCGGTCACTAGAACGGCGGAACAACAATTATTCGACCGTGACGCTTTTCGCCAGGTTGCGAGGTTGGTCAACGTCGCAACCGCGCAGGATGGCCACCTCGCGGGCGAGCAACTGCAGCGGGACGCTCGCCGTGATGGGGCTGAACACGTCGCGGACTGCCGGCACGCGGATGATGCAGTCGGCGATCTTGTTGATCTCCTCGTCACCCTCGGTGGCAACGCCGATGACCTTGGCGCCACGCGCCTTGCACTCCATGAGGTTCGACACGGTCTTGTCGTAGGTGGCACTCTTGGTGGCCACAGCGATGACAGGGAAGCCCGGGTCGATCAGGGCAATGGGGCCGTGCTTCATCTCGCCGGCGGCGTAGGCCTCGGCATGCAGGTAGCTGACCTCCTTGAGCTTGAGTGCGCCCTCGTAGGAAATAGCGGCACCCATGCCACGGCCCACGAACAGCGCCGACTGCGCGTCCTTGCACAGCAGGGCGGCCTCATGCACGGCCTCGGTCTGGGTATCCAAAATCCACTGGATCTGCTCGGCCGTATCGGAAAGCTCGCGGAACAGCATGCGCGCCTGCTTGGTGGTCAGGCGGTACTTGACCTGCGCTAGCAGCAGAGCCAGCAGCGTCAGGCTCACGACCTGGCCGATGAAGCTCTTGGTCGAGGCGACCGCGATCTCCTTGTTGGCCTTGGTGTAGATGACGCCGTCGCTCTCACGCGCCACGGGGCTGCCCACCACGTTGGTGATGCCGAAGACCTTGGCACCCTTGATGCGCGCGTCGCGAATGGCGGCAAGGGTATCGGCCGTCTCGCCCGACTGGGACACGGCAACGACAAGCGTCGTCGGCGTAATGATGGGGTTGCGGTAGCGGAACTCGCTGGCCGCCTCGACCTCGGTAGGAATACGAGCCCAGCCCTCAATGAGATTCTTAGCAATGAGGCCGGCGTGATAGCTGGTGCCGCAAGCAATCACGTAGACGCGGTCGATGTCGTTGAGTTCCTCGAGCGAAAGGCCAAGCTCGTCGATGTCGAGCTCGCCGGCCGGCGTCATACGACCGACCAGCGTGTCACGCACGACGCGCGGCTGCTCGTGGATTTCCTTGAGCATAAAGTCGGGATAACCGCCCTTTTCGGCCATGTCCAGGTCCCAGTCGATGTGGGTGACCTTGGGCTCGATAACGTTGCCGGCCTCGTCGGTGTACTCGACGCCTGCGGGCGTGAGCTTGGCAAACTGACCGTCCTCGAGCACCACGACATCGCGGGTGGCGTCGATGAGCGCGATGACATCGGAGGCGACATAGGTGCCGGTCTCGCCCGCGCCGACCACAATCGGGGAATCCTTGCGGGCTACGGCGATCACGCCGGGCTCGTCAGCGCACACGGCGGCCAGACCATAGGCACCGACCACGTGGGTGCACGCCTCGCGCACAGAGGCCATCAGGTCGTGCGTCTCGGCATAAGCCTCTTCGATCAGATGCGCGAAGACCTCGGTATCCGTCTCGCTCTTAAAGTGATGGCCGCGGCCCTCCAGCTCCTCGCGCAGCTCGGCGAAGTTCTCGATGATGCCGTTGTGGACGATGGCGATGCGACCGTCGCAGCTGGTGTGGGGATGGGCGTTAACGACGGAGGGCTTGCCGTGGGTGGCCCAACGGGTGTGACCGATACCGCAGGTAGCGTCGCTGTCGATGTTGGAAAGCTCGCTCTCCAGGCCCGCGACCTTGCCCACGCGGCGGATGACGTCGAGGTGCGCCGCGGCACCCTCGCCCACCTCGAGCGCGACGCCTGAGGAGTCATAGCCGCGATACTCCATACGCTTGAGGCCCGTGACCAGGATGTTCTTTGCAATATCAGAGCCGGTGTAGCCGACGATTCCGCACATAGGATAAATCCCTTCGTTCGCGTGACTGCAAGACGTCCACGCACAGGGGGCGCTGAGACGTATAACGTTCGAGTATTGTACTCACGCAAGCGCAAGCTGATATACCAGAAGTGGTATCTCAACTTAGATACCACCCGATGCACACATGCCCAGCCGGTCCAAACCACCACAATGGGGACAGGCACCTTTGTGGTGGTCGCGCTGGCAACGGCGTTTCCCCAGATAAACCTGCCAAAATAAACCTGCCACTTTTTGGTTGGTTTAGGATGCTACAATCTGGCTTGTACTTGAAACGCATCAAAGGGGCCGCTATGGCAAAGGTTAAAATCAGCGACGTCGCGCGCGAGGCCGGGGTTTCGCTGGGCACGGTTTCCAACGCGCTCAACCATCCCGAGAAGTTGCGCCCCGAGACCCTCAGTCTCATCAACGAGACCATCAATCGCCTGGGCTACCTGCCCAACCAAAGCGCTCGTCAGCTCGCGGGCGGCGCCACCAAGTCCTTTGGCCTGGTGCTCCCCCGTCTCGACCACGGCTTTTCGCTCCAAATCGCCAGCGGCGCCCACAACGAGGCCCGCAAGCACGGCTACGATCTGCTCATCGCCAATGCTGATAACGACGATATTCTCGAGGATCATTACCTGCGCTATTTTATGGGCACGCAGATGTCCGGCGTCATGGTTCAGCCCATGGCGTCCCCCGACTGGCACCCCGCTATGACCAAGATGCCCGTGCCGATCGTCTATCTGGACATCCATTGCTCCGAGCCCGGTTACTACGTGGCCGCCGACAACGAGGCACAGGGGCGTATTATCGCCGAGCTCGCCATCGCCCGCGGCGCACGCCATATCACCGTTGTGGGCCGAGCGGCATTTATGCAGCTCACCCTGCGCGTCCTTGGCATCCACAAGGCACTTGCCCTGCATCCTGATATCAAAATTGAGGTCATCGATGCCGGGGAGTGGAATACCGCAGCCGACGGCTACAGCATCGGTACCCAGATTGCCGAACGCCCTGCTGACGAGCGCCCCGATTTTGTCATCGGCCTGACCGACGTATTGGCCTCGGGCGTTATCTCGGCGCTGACCGACAAAGGCATTTCCGTCCCCGGCCAGGTCCGCGTGGCCGGCTGCGACGGCAACCCGCTCGCTTGGAGCGGGGCGGTCCCGCTCACCACGGTAGCACCCCCAGGCTACGAGATTGGCCGCAAGGGCGTTCAATTGCTCATGGAGCAAATCGAGGATAAACCTGCCGCCAAGACCAAACGAGTCCGCATCGGCTCCGCCGCGCGCACCGTCACCACGGCCACGGCCGCCGAGGACATTAACCGTCAGGAGCTCGTGCGCCCCTTCTTGCTCGAACGTGTGAGCACCCAAAAGGCCGAGCAGCACCCGACGGGCCCATCCGCGGCCCCAATAACCGACATCAACCTGGGCGCCTACCTGTAACAAAAAACGCCGCAACGGGAACAGTCCCGCTGCGGCGTTTTGCTGGCCCCATGTTCCCTCCCCGTTTAGCCGGACCTGCGGCTACGGATATTTATGGAATGTAATCCATTTTTCATTAACTTTTTTGTTAAAATAGATTCAATTCCATATTTTTAGATATTTCCTATAAGTATTGATTTTGCTCCAGTTTTTTCTCGCCAAGAAAGGGGTTTCATGAATCTGATTGATCGCAAACAGTACCTCGACTGGCTCATTTCGTGGAAAGACTCGCACGTCATCAAGGTCGTTTCGGGCGTGCGAAGGTCCGGCAAATCAAAGCTATTCGAAATCTACCGTAGCTACCTGCGCGATCATGGAATCACAGGCGACCAGGTTATATCCCTCAACTTTGAAGACCTGGAGTTCGAGTCGCTTACGTCGTATAGAGCACTCTACGACTACATTTCCGCCAGACTCGTCCCCGATAAGATGAACTACGTTTTTCTGGACGAGATACAGCACGTCGAGCATTTCGAAAAAGCCGTCGACAGTCTTTTTATCAAGGACAATGTCGACCTCTACATAACCGGTTCCAACGCTTATCTGCTCTCGAGCGAGCTGGCAACTTTGCTCTCCGGCCGCTACGTAGAGCTCAAGATGCTGCCCCTATCCTTTAAAGAGTTTTGCTCGGCAAAAACCAATGACGGAAAGGCTCCCGCGCAGTTGTTTGACGAGTACATCACCCGGGGCTCTTTTCCCTTTATCGCCGAGACGGGTATTCAGGGACCCCAGGCGCGCGATTATCTTATGAGCCTCTACGATACCATCGTCATACGCGACGTTATCGAACGCCTGAAGGTCTCGGACGTCCCGACCCTGCGCGATATCACCAAGTTCCTACTCCATAGCATTGGAAACCGGATCTCGATTAAAAAAATCTCCGACACGCTCTCGTCCAACGGCAACAAAACCGACCAGAAAACCGTAGCCAAATACCTCAAAGGCTTAACAGACAGCCTTGTGCTGTACTTTGCTCCGCGCTATAACGTGCGCGGTCGGCAGCTTCTTTCAACAAACGGCAAATACTACGCCGTTGACCTTGGACTTAGAGGTGCTCTCGTCAAAACCCAAAGCAGCGATATCGGTCATATCCTCGAAAATGTTGTTTATCTCGAGCTCCTACGCCGTGGATACGACGTCTACGTGGGCAATATCGACGGCGGGGAAATCGATTTTGTTGCCCTAAAGTCAGACGAGACAGCCTATTTTCAGGTTTCAGCCACAACGCTCGACGAAACTACCCTCAATCGAGAGTTGGCCCCCTTTAAGAAAGTCCGAGACAACTACCCCAAGACGCTTCTTACGCTCGACACGCTGTTTGCGGACGCGAACTACGAAGGAGTCCGCAAGCGCAACGTGATCGACTGGCTCCTGGAGTAACTTGTAACGTCATAACCCTCCGCCAGCTCCTTACCAAGGCCGCAGCCCCAGTCGCTTAAAGCACAATGCCCCTCTTATCGGCCAATACAGCAATCTTGGCGTGATAAGAGGGGCTGACTGCGTCAGCGCCTCCGCGCAGGCGCCGTTACCGTCACCGTCCTGCGGGATCGGGCGCGGGGCATGGCGACTCGCGTGCAAACGCTAGCGCACAGCCTTGACCGCCGCCGGCAGATCGAACAGCGTATCGAGCACGGCCTCGCAGCTATCCACCACGTCCTGCGGCAGCGGCACGATATCGGGGACGGCAAAGACGTGGCAGCCGGCCGTGATGCCCGAGACGCAGCCGTTGCGGGAATCCTCGACCACGGCGCACTCCTCGGGGGCAAAGCCCGCGCGCTCGCAGGCGAGCAGGTACATCTCGGGGTCGGGCTTGCCGTGCACGACGTCCTCGCCGCAGGTCACCGTCTCAAACTTGTCAAAGAGGCCAACCGTCTTAAGGTTGCGTTCGGCGGTAACGTGGCGCGACGACGTCGCAAGGCCCACGTGATAGCCCGCAGCCAGCAGCTCGTCGATGCACTCGGCGGCACCGTCCTTAAGCTCCAGATCGGTCTTGACCATCTCGTCGCGAATCTCCCTATGGCGACGATAGATTGCCTCAGCGGTTTCGCAGCTGCCGTAATGCTCATCAAGGATCTCCATGACATCGGGCAGCGTGCGACCGATAAACTGATGGATCAGCGCATCATCAATCGCGAATCCCAGCTCGGCCGCGCCCGCCTTCCACGCCTTGATACCCAAACGCTCGGTATCGACCAGCGTTCCGTCCATGTCAAAAATAACGGCCTTGATCATATCGGTCCCCCATCTCTTCGCGCTGCTGTACTCCCGCAACTTTACCGCACCTGTAAACTTGTATATAACGTATATAGCATATTGCACTTCCGTTACATAGATAGAAGTCTTATGACAAGCAGTCCAGTAGGATTATAGTTTTCGACCGAGTACATATTGGTAAGGATCAATTCATGCTTTCAGACACCACCGCACCCGCAGAGGGGCTTCAGGACAAACTCGCAGCGCTCGAGCAGCTGCTTTTAGCATACGGACGCGTCGCCATCGGCTTTTCCGGTGGCGTCGACAGCAGCTTTTTGGCCGCGGTCTGCGCCCGCATCATGCCCGCCAGCACGCTTCTCGTTCACCTCACCACGCCGTTCATCGGCACGCCCGAGCAGGCTTCGTTTGAGCGGGCGGTTGACGGGCAGGCCGATGAGGGGCCACATTTCAAGCTCCCCGTGCTCAACCTCTCGGTCGATCAGCTGCAGCTCCCCCAGGTAGCCTGCAACGACGCCGACCGCTGCTACCACTGCAAGCGCGCCGGCTTTACCGCCATCGTCAACCACGCCAGGTCGCTGGGTTTTCCCACCGTCATCGACGGCAGCAACGCAAGCGACCGCGGCGACTACCGCCCCGGCATGCGCGCCGCCCAGGAGCTCGGCGTGCGCTCGCCGCTTATGGAGGTCGGCTTTACCAAGGACGAGGAGCGCGAGCTGCTACGCGCCTGGGGATACCCCGTCTGGAACCTGCCGGCAGGAGCCTGCCTGGCCACGCGAGTCCCCACGGGCGAGGAGCTCACGCGCGAGAAGGTCGATGTAATCCGCACCTGTGAGGACTACCTGCACGACCTTGGCCTGGACCAGGTCCGCGCACGCCTCGTCGGCGGCTGCATGCATATCGAGGCCGCGCCGGCAGACGTCGCCAAGATCGCCGCCCTCAGCGGTGCCGCCGTCGACGCCGAAGGCAAGACCCCGCTGCCCGCCGCCATCGAGTCCACGCTGCGCGAGCTGGGCTGCGGCCATATCTCCCCCGAGGTCACCCCCTACATCCACGGCAACATGAACCTTTAAGTTACGCCGTTTAACCTACCAAAAAGGGACAGGTTTATTTTGGCAGGTTTTATCTGGGGAAACGCAGACAGGGCCGCGACGCCTATAGCGTCGCGGCCCTTTTCCTTGGAGAAGGATCGATTAATGGAACGGAGAGCCCGTTCTAGCCCTCGAGCCCGGCGTTGATGAGCTCGGCAATCTCGACAGGATCGGTGCTTTCGCGCACCCTGTCACGGAAGCCAGCATCCATCAGCATCACGGCAGCCTTGGAGAGCAGACGCAGGTGCGTGGTTCCCGCTTCGCCGGCGGGCACGTACAGCGCGAGCGCCACATCGACGGGCACGCCATCAAAGCTCGGCCACTCAACAGGCTCGGACAGCTTGAGCACGGCCACGCCCGGCGTATGGATCGCATCGCTCTTGGCATGCGGAACGGCAAAACCGGCGACGAGGCCAGTCTCGGCCTCGTTTTCGCGAGCAATAAAAGCCGCCTCTACAGCAGACGCGTCATCGGCAAAACCAAGCTCAACAGCCTGCTCGGACAGATAATGCAGCGCGTCCTCGCGCGAGGCGGCGGCGTAGCCAATCGTCACTTGGTTGGCAGATACAAACCCCATGGAAAGCCTTCCTTACAACACGGACCTGACCGCAGCTTCGATGCCGTCGGCGTCCAAACCGTACTTATGCAGCAAATCGACCGCAGGGCCGGACTCGCCGTACACATCGCGCACGCCGACGCGACGCATCGGCACTGGATGCTGCTCCGCGAGCACCGAGGCAACGGCCTCGCCAAGACCACCGATAATCGAATGCTCCTCGGCGGTGACCACGCGACCGGTCTTCTTGGCGCTGGCAACCACCAAACGCTCATCGAGCGGTTTGATCGTATGCATGTTGATGACCTCAGCATCGATGCCGTCGGCAGCGAGCGCCTCGGCAGCAGCGAGTGCCCCAGCGACCATGAGACCGCACGCGACGATCGTGACATCAGAGCCCTCCCGCACAACAACACCGCGGCCGATCTTGAACTCGTAGCCCTCGTGATCGTTGATGACCGGTGTTGCCAGGCGGCCGAAGCGTATGTAGACCGGCCCCTCAAACTCATAGGCGGCGCGCACACAGGCGCGGGCCTCGACATCGTCGGCGGGAACGACCACCGTCATACCCGGAATCGTACGCATGAGTGCGATATCCTCGCAGCACTGGTGCGTGGCGCCGTCCTCGCCCACCGAAATGCCGGCATGGGTGGCGCCAATCTTGACGTTGAGGTGCGGGTAGCCAATGGAATTGCGGACCTGCTCGTAGGCGCGACCGGCGGCAAACATCGCAAAGGTGCTCGCAAAAGCAACGCGGCCCGTGGTCGCGATGCCGGCGGCAAGACCCATCAGGTTGCTCTCGGCGATGCCGGCATCGTAAAAGCGCTCAGGATGGGCAGTCTTAAACTTACCCGTCTGCGTAGCGGCAGCCAGGTCGGCATCGAGCACTACAAAGTCATCGTGCTCATTGCCCAGCTCGACGAGCGCCTCGCCGTAGCTTACGCGCGTGGCGACTTTTTTGACCTCTGCCATTAGAGCTCCTCTCCTGCTGCCGCGAGCTCGGCCATGGCCTGCTCAAACTGCTCGTCATTGGGCGCCTTGCCATGCCAGCCAACCTGGTTCTCCATAAAGGAGACGCCTTTGCCCTTCACCGTCTCGGCGATGATAGCGACGGGCGCGCCGGTCACCTCGCGAGCTTCGGCGAAAGCCGCCTCAATCTGCGCCATGTCGTTGCCATCGGCTAGCTCTATCACATGCCACTTAAAGGCGCGGAACTTGTCGGCAAGCGGCATGGCCGAGTTGACTTCATCGATCGTGCCGTCAATCTGCAAGCCGTTGTGGTCGACGACGGCAACAAGATTGTCGAGCGCATGGTTGCCGGCAAACATAGCCGCCTCCCACACCTGGCCTTCCTCGCACTCACCGTCGCCCAGCAACGTGTAGACACGGTAGCTGTCGCCCCAGTGCTTAGCGGCAAGCGCCATTCCAACTGCAGCAGAGATGCCCTGACCGAGCGAGCCGGTGGACATATCGATGCCTGGGGTATCGTTCATGTTGGGATGGCCCTGCAGTCGGCTGCCAATATGGCGGAGCGTCTCGAGCTCTTCGACGGGAAAATAGCCGCGATTTGCCAACACCGAATACAGGCCCGGCGCCGCGTGACCCTTGGAGAGCACAAAGCGGTCGCGATCGGCCTTGTGAGGGTCGGCAGGATCGATATTCATTTCCTCAAAGTACAGATACGTCATGATGTCGGCTGCACCGAGCGATCCACCCGGATGTCCCGACTTGGCCGCGTGAACCGCAGTCACGACACCCTTCCTGACCTCATTGGCGACCTTCGCCAGCTCCTGGTTGGTCATACGAATTCCTCTCTTGAGAACAACCCCGGCACCGGATGGCGCGATGCCGAGGGCAACCCGGTCGTTAAGCCTGAGCGACAACCTTCTGCCAGTCAGCCTCAAAAGAGGCGAGGCCCTGGTCGGTCAGCGGGTGATGCAGGCACTTCTTGAGAGCGGCCATGGGCACGGTCGCGATGTCGGCACCAAGAAGAGCCGCCTGGGTCACGTGGTTGGGTGTGCGGACCGAAGCGGTGATGATCTCGACGGTGTCGTCGACGTTCTTGCCAGTCCAGTCATAGTTCTTGATGCAGGTCACAACGTTGTCGAGCTGCGAGATACCGTCCTCGGCGATGTCGTCGAAGCGTCCCACAAACGGGCTGATGTAGCGGGCACCGGCGTTGGCGGCCATGAGGGCCTGCGTCGGCGAGAAGACAAGCGTCATGTTGACGCGCACGCCTGCGTCGGCCAGGGCGCGGCAGGCGGCGAGGCCGGCCTCGCACACGGGAAGCTTAACCACGATGTTGGGAGCGAGGGCGGCAAGACGCTTGCCCTCCTCGATCATGCCCTCGGCAGTAGTCGCGGTGGACTCGGCGGACACGGGCAGGCCCTCGCAGAGCTCGGCAATCTTGAGCATATGGGGCTCAAAGTCGGCGAGCTTACCGCCGGTCTTGGCGTACAGGGACGGATTGGTGGTGACGCCAGCAAGGCAGCCCCAGCTCTTGGCCTCGGCGATCTCGTCAAGGTTGGCGGTATCGATAAAGAACTTCATGGTGCAAACTCCTTCGGAGGAATCCAAAACTCAAAAGAAAGGACAAAGGGGATGCCCCTTTGTCCTATGTGCCGGGCCTGCAGCTGGGACATGCCCCAGGCCCGGCGTCGTGTAGGAAAAACTACTTAGTCCTCGAGAGCCTTCTCGATGCGGCTCGTGACGCCCTTGAGGTTAAGGCCGACGACGTACTGCTTGATCGGGCGCTTGATGTGCTCGATCACAAAGCGCTTGCCGTCGATGTCCTGGGCAGCGAGGTTGCGGTAGAGCTTCTCGACCTGCTCCTTGACCTCGGGATCGTTGAACGCGTAGTGGCCGGAGACATCCAGAATCTTCAGGCTGAGCTCGTCGTCGGCCAGGATGTCGTCAACCTGCAGGTTAACGTCGTCGCCGGTCATCCACTTGCGCCAACGCTCGGTCTTGATAGCCTTGACCAGCAGCGTGTGATACAGGTCGGAGGGATCGTCGCACAGGCCGTTGTCGACCAGAATCTGCTCGGTAGCGCAGAGCTTGAGGTAAGCGCGGGTCTCCTCGGTGCCGTACTGAGGGGCAACATTGGAGGCCGTCACGTGAGCCGGGATGTGCTCGAGCAGCGTCGCGTCATCCAGGTAGTCGGCGTTGTGCTCCTTCAGGCCCACGCCGTAGCGCTTGGCCATATCGGCAAGCTCGCGAGCGTTCTTGAAGTTGTAGTGACCGACCTGCTCCGTCCAGCGGGTAAGGGTGCCGGTCTGGCCGACGATAAAGGTGGGCATGGGGCAGCCGCGCTTCTCGAGCTCGGGCTGCAGCTGAGAAATGAACTCCTCGTACTTATCGGTAGAGGTCAAGCCGCCATTGGTCTCCTCGGTACCGACCTCATAGGCAACCTCGGGCAGGTTATGCTCGCGACGGTATTGCTCAAGGTAGTCGATAAGATCGATCGTGCGGCGAAGCACCACGTCGAGCGGAATAACCTTGCCGATCTGATAGGGGTCCTTGGTGGGGTCGACCATCAGCAGGTCAAAGCCTGCCTCCATGTCGGCGACGAAGGACTTGCGGGCGAGCTCCATGGCCTCGTCCTCGGGCAGGTGGGCGTTACGCTCCTCGTCGCGCTGCCACGGACCGCCGTGATCGCGGCACAGGTAGTATGGACCGGTGTAGCCCACCTCGTCGGCAACCTTCTTAATGTCGGCGGCAAAGCGCGTCTGGTCCCAGCCGTTGACGTAGCCGGCGCCCATCTCGTCCATATCGACCTGGTTGCGGCTAGCGATAAACATGGGCGGGAAATCCTCGTCCTTGGCAAGCTCGAACACGGCCTGAATCAGGTTGGGGCTCATGGGGCCAATGCCGACCATGGTTGCGTGATCGCCGCTATCCTGCAGCTTGAGCATGCCCTGAACGGCCTGGCGGATGGTGAGGTTGGACATTTTGTTCTCCTTCTCCAGAGGATTTTTGACAAAAGTTCCCTGGGACCCAGATGCGGGCCCTATCAGTACGGATGGATTTTGTTGTGTAGGGGCGGTTGTGCGGAGTCAAATCCATCCCTCCGCACAACCGGAGTCCTTAAAGGTTTACTTGGCCTGCTTATCGAGCGTAGGCTTCATGGCAATCAGGATTGCAGCGGCGACCACGGAGCCAATCACGATGTCCAGGCAGAACAGCGCGACGTTGTTGGTGGCAAGGGCGACGATAAAGCCACCGTGCGGGACGTAGCAGTCGATACCCTGGAAGGCGGCAAGCGCCGCGCCCACGGCAGAGCCGATGCAGATGCCGGGAAGGGTGTGACCGAGGTCCTTGACCGCGAAGGGAATGGCGCCCTCGGTAATACCGATGCAGCCCATGAACAGTGCGGAGATACCCATCTGGCGATCGGCGTCATCGAACTTGTTTTTGGCGATGAGCGCAGCGAGGCCACAGGCAATCGGGGGAACGGCGACGGCGACGCGGAACATACCGTTGGGGCCATAGATGCCGGAGGCCATGATGGCCATAGTAAAGGTCGAAGCGGTCTTGTTGATGGGGCCACCCATATCGAAGGCGGTCATAACGCCAATGACCAGACCCAGGACAACTGCGGAACCGCCCTGCAGGCTGCCGAGCACGCCGGTGAGCCAGTCCATCACAAAGCCAAGCGGCGTGGCCAGGATGTAGATATAGGCCATGCCCAGGACAAGCGAGGTCAGAATCGGGATGATCAGGATGGGCATGATGGTCTGGATGGTGTTGTTGACCTTCCAGGTCTTCATCCAGCGGACAAAGTAGCCGCAGATAACTGCCATGATCATGGCGCCCAAGAAGCCGGTCGAAACGCTGTTGCCGTTAGGGGTAACGACTGCGTTGTTGACCAGGTAGCCCAGGACAAAACCGGGGGCGAGCGCGGGCTTGCCGGCCATCGAGTAGGAGATGTAAGCCGCAAGCACCGGAATCATCATGGAGATGCCGGCCATGCCGATGGTATTAAGGCTCACCATCAACGGGTTGGTTACCTCCATACCGCTAGCACCGGCAGTACCGGATGCCAACGAGAAGGCGAGGAACACGCCACCGATAACGACAATGGGGATAAAATAGGAAACGCCGGTATTGAATGCATTGAGCAGCGTCTTGCCAGGATCGGCAAAGATAGACTGCTTGGACGCCGGTGTCGGGGCCTGCGGGGCAGCGGAGACGGCCTTCTTCTCTGCCTTGGCCTCGGCCTTGGGCGCGTCAACGGCGCCACCCGTCGCCTTGATAATCTCAACAGCCTGGTCGATGATCTTGACCGGATCGGCGATTACATCGGAAGTACCGACCTTGAGGAACTTGCCCTCGGCCATCTTCTGCTCAAAACGGTCCTCGTTCTCGACACCCACGTCGACGGACTCCAGGACCAGGTCGGCGGAGTCCACGTCTTCCTGCGTGAGCTCATTCTCGATACCCAGGCCACCCTGAGCCTCGACCTTGCACTCGATGCCACGGGCGGCGCATTCATCTTGAATCGCCTTCTGGGCCATATACGTGTGGGCGATACCCACGGTACAGGCGGCAACGCCTACGATCTTCATTGCTTCCCTCTTTTCATAGAGTTGCGTGCGCAAGACACCGTTTGCGGAGGCCTCCGGAGCATCCCCTGCCGTTTGGACTTGCTGTCTTTTCGACAAGACCAATATAGGTGCTTAATTTTCTTAATGCCAGCTTATTTCGGTAAACGCGCAGGTCAGAGCGTTGGTTACGCTATTTAGTTATGCGTTTAACCAAAAATGAATCCTGCGATTTTACCCTCGATTTCAAAAGTCAAGAAGTATTTGATTTTCTCGGTAGACGGCAGATACGCATGCCGGTCACAAATTTCGACCCCACCCGTATACCGCATTTGTTGCATACTCATATGAAAGGAGAAAGCCGCTCACCGAAGCGCATCCCTCACCAAGACTCAAAGTCATCATGTTGGAAAATGCTCATCTGTCGGAAGGAGTCGCTGTGGCAAAACAGCGCGTTACGATTGCAGACGTCGCTCGAGAGGCGGGAACCTCGACGGCAAGCGTCTCGTATTACCTCAACGACAAACGAGAAAAGCTTAGCGAAAAGACGCAGAACAAAATCGCGCGCGTCATTAAGGAACTCGGATACGTTCCCAACGCCCAAGCGCAGACGCTCACCGGCAAGCAAACCCACGTCATTGCCATCATCATTTTGGATAACACCAACAAATGGGCGGGGCTCGTTCTCAATGGCATGGAGCAGGTCATGCTCCCCGCGGGCTACCAGACGGTCGTTTGCACGAGCAACTTTAACCCCGAGACCGAGCTCATGTACGTCGACAAGATGCTCTCGCTGGGCGTCGATGGCTTTATCATCCAGCCCACGGCAAATTTCAAGGCCGTGCACGACCGCATTAGACGCGCCGGCAAGCCCGTCGTCTTTTTTGACGCGGCCATCTACAGCCCAGGCACCAGCTGGATCAAAACCAACCTCTACGACGGCGTGTACAACGCCACACAGGCACTCCTCGACGCCGGCTACGAAGATTTCTTTTCCATTGCCGCCAACATGACCGAGATGCGCACCCGCATGGAGCGTTTTCAGGGGTATGCCGAGGCGCTGGCAGCGAACGGACAGCTCTACAAAGCGATTCCCATCGACCACAACAAGCCGTCAATCAACGAGCTTACCGAGTACTTTAAATTCAAGTTTAATCCCGCCAAGCGTACGCTCATCTTTGTCCAAAACCAATGGGCGCTCCCCCGCGTCTACAAGGCCCTCCAACCCATGGCCCATCTGCTTCCGCAGCAAATAGGTCTTTTGGGACTCAACTGCGAAGACTGGACTAATCTCACCACACCGACCGTCTCCACCATCATCGAGCCCGTCGACCAGGAAGGCAGGGAGGCGGCCGAGATGCTGCTCGCCTTGCTTGATGGCAGCAGCCAACCCGGCGAGCAGCGCATTCTCGAGTGCAAGCTCAACTGGCTCGACTCCACCTCGATCTAGACCGCGGGACAAATAAATCAGGAGTGTTTGTCCCAAATCTTAAGTATTTGTTCGACAGAACGGCCCCTGTCGGCTCCTGCTAGACTGGTAGATTCGCAACCGACTACCCAGGAGCCCCCATGTCGCGCAAGTCCGCCTACAAGCAAGTACTTTCCATCGGCACCGCCGTGGTGCTGGGATTTGCGCTGTTTACAGGATCTCTCGACGGGGCACCCAAGCTGTTGTCGTCGCAAAGCGATGAGCAGGCGGCGGCTCTAGCCGAGAAGCAAAGCGAGAGCCCCAACCGCACCGACGACGAAGCGGACTTGGTCGCCCGGCTCGAATCGGGAACAGCGAGCTCCGAGGACTCCGGCGATGGCTCCGAATCCGCCACGACCAACACCAACGGCAACGTTGCCGAGGACAGCTCCACCACTCCCATCGACGAGGTCGAAAATCCCGATCTCGACCGCGCGCGCGGCGTTTACCTCACCAGCATTCCCGACTACGCCGGCAACCCCTACGTTGCCCTTCGCGCCGATAGCACGCACCCGTTGGGCACGCCGTCATTCACACTCGATGAATACGAGCGCGCTACAGAAGAGGGCTGCTTTAAGAAGTTCTCTAAACTCGACAGCCTGGGCCGTACCCGCAAAGCACTCGCCTGCATAGGACCCGAATCGCTCGGTCAGGGCAAGCGCGGCGATATCTCGCGTATCCACCCCGCCGGATGGCACCAGCAGCGCTACGACTTTATTCCAGGCCAGAGCCTCTATAACCGCTGCCACCTTATCGCTTGGTCGCTCTGCGGCGAAAACGCCAACCGCAAAAATCTCCTGACCGGCACGCGTTATCTCAACGAAACGGGCATGCTGCCCTTTGAGGAGCAGATCCTCGGCTACATCCGCGACACTGGCAACCATGTGCTCTACCGCGTCACGCCCATGTACAACGAAGAGGAACTCGTCTGCCGCGGCGTGCGCCTTGAGGCCCAATCGGTCGAGGACCACGGCAAGACCCTCTGCTTCCACGTATATTGCTACAACCTGCAGCCGCATGTGCGGATCGACTACGCCACCGGCCGCAATCAGGCCTCGGGAGACTAGGGCCGACCAAGCTGTCCCAAAACCTAAAATGATCCGTTCTCCTCCGTCCCCCGGGGATCAAAAAGGGCCGCTCTGGATTGCCCAGAGCGGCCCTTGCACCGGCATGTATGTTGCAGGCAACGCCATACGCTACTTGGCGCGACCCTCCTCATAGCGCTCGACCAGCTTGGCCTGAACGTCATAAGGCACCTGCTCATAGCCTGCAGGCTTCATGGTAAAGTCGCCCGTGCCGCGCGTGATGGAGCGCAGGCGCGTCGAGTAATCCGTCAGCTCGGCCAGCGGCGCCTGGGCAATGACCACGGTGTCTCCGCGCTCATCGGTCTCCATGCCCGTCACGCGACCGCGCGAGGCCGAGATGTCGCCCATCACGGCGCCGGCGTAGCTCTCGGGGATGGTCACCGTGATTTCCTCGATGGGCTCCAGCACCACCGGGTCGGCATCGGCGCATGCCTTGCGCAGGCCGATGCGAGCCGCCGCGCGGAACGCCATCTCGTTGGAGTCGACGCTGTGATACGAGCCATCGTACACAGCCACGCGAATGCCCGTGAGCGGGTAGCCGGCGATGATGCCGTCCTTCATAGTCTCCTGGACGCCCTTGTCCACGGCAGGGATCAGCGAGCGCGGAATGCGGCCGCCCACGACCTCGTCTACGAACTCATAACCGTCGCTCGTACCGTCGGCGGTAATCATCGGCTCCACACGCAGCCAGCAGTCACCATACTGGCCGGCGCCGCCGGTCTGCTTCTTATGACGACCCTGGGCACTTGCCGTGCGGCGGATGGTCTCGCGATACGGGATACGGATCGGCACGCTCTTGGCAGCGACCTTGGTGCGGTCCTCCAGACGATTGAGCAGGACCGAAACCTGTGCCTCGCCCACCGCCGAAATGATGGTCTGGCCGGTCTCCTCGTCGCGGTCGATGCTCATGGTCGGATCGGCCTTACAAGCCTTCTCGATAAACGTGTAGAGCTTCTCTTCGTCGCCGCGATTCTCGGCCTCGATGGCGATGCGGTACTGCGAGTTGGGGAACTTAAACGCCGCCGCCTCGACCTTACCGGTAATGGAGAGCGTATCGCCCGTCTCGGCAGCCAGCTTGGGCGCCACGATAATATCGCCGGCATAGGCGTGACCGACTTCGGTCATGTCGCGGCCGCACATCACATACAGGTGAGCCAGACGCTCGCCCTTGCGCGTGCGCGCATTGACCAGCTCAAGGCCCGGCTCAAGCGTGCCCGTCAGCACCTTGATAAAGCTGATACGACCCTGCTGCGGATCGGCCAGGGTCTTAAACACAAACGCCACCGGGCGGTCGTCATCGCTCGAGATCTTGAGCGAATCGCCGTCGATGAGCGGCATCTCACCGTAGTCCGTCGGCGCCGGGAAGTACGTGGCGATGTCGTCCATCAGCGAGTTGACGCCCTGCTCCTTAATGCAATCGCCCGCAAAGACCGGCACAAAGATGCGCTCGGCAATCGCCTTCGACAGCAGGCCCTCGAGCTCCTCCTGCGTCAGCGTCTCCTCGCCTTCCAAGTACTTCATCATCAGTTCGTCGTCAGCCTCGGCCACCAGCTCGCACAGATGGTCATGGGCTTCCTCGGCCTGGGCACGATACTCCTCGGGAATCTCCGACTCAACGGCCTCGGCGCCGTTGCAGTGGCGTGCCTTCATGCGTACCAGGTCGATGATGCCGTCAAAGTCCTCGCCCTCGCCCCAGGGAAGGGTCACGGCGCCCAGGCGCGTACCAAAGCGCTCCTGCAGCAGGTCCATCGTAGTCGCAAAGCTGGCCTCGGAGCGCGACAGGCGGTTTACAAACACCGCACGCGCCAGACGCAGGTCCTCGGCGGCATACCAGAGTTTAACCGTTGTAGGCTGCGGGCCGGCCTCGGCGTCGACCACAAACAGAGCCGTCTCGCAGACGCTCATCGCGGCATAGGCGTCGCCGATAAAATCGGGATAGCACGGGGCATCGAGCACATTGATGCGCGCGCCCTTCCAGTCTATCGGCGCAATGGTCGTCGAGATGGAAAATGCACGCTTGACCTCTTCGGGGTCATAGTCGAGCGTGGGCTTGGTGCCGTCGTGGCCGCCCAGGCGGGCGGTCTTGCCGGAAAGGTGGAGCATGGCCTCGGCGAGTGAAGTCTTGCCCACCCCGCCTTGGCCTACGAGCACCACGTTCCTTACGTTACCGGTCTTGGGAGCACCCATGATGACCTCCTTGCAGGGCCGCGCGCAATGCGCGACGCCAACGGGGAGAGTTCGCGGTCGGTGCCGTCCCGGAAGCAGCATGGTCGGCAGCCGAGCCGGCTCACCCTCCAAATGTCCTATGCCACCACCCTACCCTCACGGGTGACTGCCCATGCACACCTTTCGGCGCACGTATGAATACAGGCGGCGAGAGGACAGGGCAAGCATGCCAGGCGATTATTAAACCCCATCGATACAAATAAAAGCCGTCGCAGACCATAAGACCTGCGGCGGCTTCTTCTCAATACATAGCTGAGCCTAGCCCTCGATACGGCTCAAGAACTCACGGGTGCGCTGCTCACGCGGATGGTCGATAACCTGCTCGGCAGGACCCTCCTCGACAATGCGACCGCCGTCCATAAAGACCACGCGGTCGGCAACATCGCGCGCAAACTGCATCGCATGGGTCACGATCACCATCGTCATATTCTGCGCGGCAAGGTCTTTAATGACACGTAGCACCTCGGCCGTTAGCTCGGGATCGAGCGCCGAGGTCGGCTCGTCAAAGAACAAGATCTCCGGGTCGAGCGCCAAGGCGCGGGCGATACTCACACGCTGTTGCTGACCGCCCGAAAGCTCACATGGCACCTTGTTCTCGTTTCCCGCAAGCCCCATCTGCGCGATCAACTCACGCGCACGTGCTTCGGCCTGCTCGCGCGGGCGTTTGAGCACGCGAATCGGAGCATCGGTGATGTTTTTCATCACGGTATAGTGCGGAAACAGATTGTAGTTCTGAAACACCAGGCCAAATCGCGAGCGTGCCTGCTTGGGCACGTCGCCTTTCGCATATACCGCACCCGATCCCGCGTCCGTCGCAACGGCAAGGTCGCCAAACGAGAGCGATCCTCCGTCGAGCGTCTCGAGCAGCGTGGCACACCGCAGCAGCGTAGACTTACCGCCGCCCGAAGGCCCGATAATCGCCACAACCTCACCGCGCTTGACCTCGAGCGAGATATCCTTGAGCACCTCATAGCCGCCAAACGCCTTACGCGCGTTCGATATATTCATTACCGTTCCGGACACGGGAGCCTCCATGTGTTTAAAGAGTCAGCGAGCGTGTGACTGGCGAGACAATGTGCTCCGAAAGAGGAGCGCCGCGTACTTCTGTACGCAAGCGACGGTTTGAGGAGCAGATTGGCCGTCAGGCACGCGCGCAGCGTCGAGCAGTCCGCCGTTCGTTAGAACGGCGGAACGATCTAGTCATGATAATAGTCCAGCTTCTTTTCGGCGGCGCCCAGCAGCATCTCGACCACAAAGTTAAAGACCCAGTAGATCAGCGCCGCAATCGCAAACGGCACCATGCTCACTTGCGAGGCAACCAGCGCCTTGGCCGTCGAGAACATCTCCCCCACGCCGATGGCAAACGCCAGCGACGTGTCTTTGACCAGCGTGATGATCTCATTGCCCATCGCCGGCAAAATGCGCTTGGCGACTTGCGGCATCACGATATACAGAAACGTCTGCATACGCGAATAGCCCAGCACCTCGGCTGCCTCGTATTGACCGCATGGAATGGACTGCAAGCCCGAGCGATAAATCTCGGCAAAGTAGCCGGCGTAGTTGATGATGAATGCCACGACGCACGCCGTCCATTTGGAATCGGGCGTGAGCGAGATGCCGAACACGTAGTACGGGGCAAAGTAGATGGCAAACATCTGCAGCATGAGCGGCGTACCGCGCATCACCGAAATATAGATGCGCGCGATCCAGCGAAGCGGCGCGATCTTACTCATACGCATAAACGCCACGGGGATTCCCAACGGAATCGATCCGAGCAGCGTCAGCACAAACAACTGCAAGCTGACCAAGAACCCCTGGCCAAGCATCTGCATCATGACCTGAATAGACATTACTTGAGCACCCAATTATCGAAAGATAGACCATAGCTTGAATACTTATCGCAGAGGTCCTTGACCGTACCGTCCTCATAGAGCGCCTTGAGCGACTCGGTCACGGCGTCGGCCGACTTGGTGTCGCCCTTCTTAAAGCCGACGGCGTAGTGCTCGCTGGACAGCGGCTCATCAAGCTGCGTATAGGCATCGGGCTTGGCGGCAAGCTGATACTGGGCAATCGAAAGGTCGCAAGCCACGGCATCGACCGCGCCGCTCTCGAGCTGCATAAAGGCCGTGTTGTACTCGCCGATGGTGTCGAGCGTGGCAAACGTCGCCGCCAGATCCTTCTGGTCACCCTCGAGCACGTCCTGAGCGGCGGAATCGGTCTGGGTAATCACGGTCTTTCCAGCAAGATCGTCCCAGCTTTTGATGCCCGCGTCCTTCTTGACCACCAGCACCTGCTCGTTGAGCATGTACGGATCTGAGAATGCATAGTCGTCCTCGCGGCCCTCCATGGTAAAGCCGTTCCAGATGCAGTTGATGGCACCCGAGTTGAGCAGCGTGTCCTTAGCGTCCCAGTCGATGGCCTCGTATTTGACCTCCCAGCCTTGCTTATCGGCAACAGCCTTGGCCAGATCGAGATCAAAGCCGGTGTACTCGCCGTCGTCGCCCACAAAGCCGTACGGAGGATAGGACTTATCAAAGCCCACCACGAGCTTCTTGGACTCCGCAGCGCCCTTCACATCCTTGGCCGCGGCAGAGCCAGCAGCGGAGCCCTTGCCGGCACCACCGCCGCAGCCGACAAGACCAAGGCCAAGCACCGTGGCAAACGAGCCGGCTAGACCAACAAACTGACGACGAGACATATCGGTATTCATGGTATTCCCCCTTGGTGGCACTTTAGTTAAGTAAAGTGAGTCGTGTAACGTCCAGAATCATACACTTTACCTTGATAGAGTACAAGGGAGGGTTTGCCAGGCGCGGACGGGGAGCGGCGCATAATTAAGTTTCCTGCTCTACAGTCCTGCGCAAGACGGAAAGCACATTAAGTGCTTTCCTTTGCGTGCGGAACTCGCGATAAACTTAATTATGCGCCGCTCCCCGTCCGCGCCTGGCAAACGTCGTTGGACTTATCACTGACAGGAAATGACCGCTTGCATATCGCCCGCTGGCTTGGCACGGTACAATGCTTGCAGCTTTTAATTCATGAATTAGTGGAGTTATTGATGGCAGAATCTCGTGCGGAGCGTAGGGCTCGTCGTGCTTTGGTGGAAGCGGCTGAGGGGTCAAAAGAGGAGAAATCCTCTACGAAATCCAAGTCTTCTAAAGCTGCAAAAAGCAAGTCGGCTAAGGGCAAGACTAAGGCCAAGCGCCCCGGCTCTCGTCGGAGCGAGGACAAGGCATCTCAGACTCGCACCAAGCGCCCACATAAAGATTCGGTTTCGCCTGCGCGTAAGGCTGTGGACCCCAAGTCTCCCTGTTCCATCATGAAAGCTTGTGGTGGGTGTACGGCGCTCAATCGTCCTTATAAGAAGCAGCTAGCAGCCAAGCAGGCTGCTATGGAGGAGCTTTTTGCCGCTCTTTGCGATCGCGAGGGCATAACCGTCGATCCCATTCGCGGTATGGGCGTCACCCTGGGTGATCCGGGCAAATATCCTGCGCCGCGCGGTTTTCGCCATAAGGCCGCCACTCCCTTTGCCCCTGGCAAAGAGGGCGCTGTCCGCTGCGGCTTTTTTGAGCGCGGCACGCACAGAATCGTTGCCGTTCCCGAATGCCCCGTTGAGGCACCGGGCACCCGACAGGTCCTCAACGGCATCGCGCGCGAGGCCGAACGTCTGCACATTCCCGCCTTTAACGAAGACAAGCACCTGGGCTTGCTTCGCTATGCCGTCGTTCGCTGTGGCTGGCGCACCGACCACATCATGGTCACCCTCGTGACCGCCCAGCGCGACCTGCCGCATGCACAGGATTTCTTTGAGGCCGTCGCCGCGCTCGATCCGCGCATCGTCACCGTCGCCCAAAACATCAACGGACGCCCTGGCAACGCCATCCTGGGTGAGGAAACCCGCATCGTGTATGGCGCCGAGTGCATGCGCGACCAGCTACTCGGCTGCGAGTTCGACATCTCCCCCACCGCGTTCTACCAGACCAACCCGCAGCAGACCGAGCTGCTCTACCAGCTCGCTATCGACGGCATGGATCTGCACCAAGGCGATGTGCTTATGGATGCTTACTGCGGCAGTGGCACCATCGGTCTTTGCGCAGCTAAAGAAGCCCAGAACAAGGGTATCGGCATCATGCTGCTCGGCGTAGAGCGCAACCCGGCAGGCATTGCCGATGCACGCCGCAATGCCGAGCTCAACGGTCTCACCCGCAGCGCCTGGTTTATGGCCGACGATGCCACCGATTACATCCTAGATGCCGCCGACAACAACGAGCGCGTCGATGTCCTTTCCATCGACCCGCCGCGCGCCGGCTCCACCCCCGAGTTCCTCGAAGCCGCCTGCGCACTTAAGCCGCGCCGCATCACCTATATCAGCTGCAACCCCGTGACCCAAGAGCGCGACCTGCACCAGCTCCTCGACGGAGGCTATCGCCTGCTCAAGATCACGCCCGTCGACATGTTCCCCCACACCGACCATACCGAAACCGTAGCGGTCCTCGAACGCCGCTAATTCTCCGGCACAAGAAAGGGGGCGGCCCGCCTGGACCGCCCCCTTCGCTTGGTTTATAAACTCCGCTACATCCCCTTGCGCAGGTCGCACACGCCGGCTGCAGCCATCTCGCGCAGCAGCGTCTCGCGGTCGCGCGTCACGATCAGGTCCAGCGGGAAGTGAATCTCGTCGAGCATCTTGCGCGCCTGGTCGAGCTTGCCAATCGCCATGCCAATATGCGCATCGGTCGAAACGCCAATCCCCACGCCCAGCTCGGCGCAACGCTCGGCAATCTCACGACACACGTTCCAATGCTCGGCATCCGTGCCATGCTCAAGGCTGTGGTTGTTGATCTCGATGATCTTGTGCTTGGCCTTGGCCGCCAGCAGTACCTCATCGATATCGAACGGCACGCCCGAACGACCCGTGTGGCCCAGCATGAACACCTTGGGGTGTTCCAAGGCATTGATATACATCTCAGTCGTCCGGGCCGGCGTCGCGCCCTCAGCAATCTGCGGATTATGCACGCTTGCAACCAAATAATCCAAATTACGCGTAACCAAATCGAACAGCGAATGCTGACGGCTGTACGAATCGCCGGCAATATCGAGCGTGACAGGAACGTCCTCGCCAAACAGGCTTCCATCCAGCGAAACGATATCAGCCTCGGCACCACGCAGCACCAGCACGCCGCTCCAAATGCGCGGCCAGATATTCTGGTTGATAAAGAACTGGTAACTGCGCAGGTCATTAGGGCAAGCCGAAACCATAGAGCTCAGATGGTCGGCAGATCCGAGCACCTGCAGGCCACGCTCTGCCGCCCAGTACACATTCTCCTCAATGGTCGAATATGCATGCGCAGAGAACATCGTATGGGTATGAATGTCACAAGAAAGCAGGTAGGGCATCGGGTCTCCTTATCTGGCATGGCCGTCGCTTATATTCATTGTACGCATAGCCTTCGATAGTCGTAAAACCGCTCCATCCCAATGACACAACGTCCATGACAACGGGGTCCGGCTTAACACCAAACCCCGTTTCACGTAAAACATTGCAGGCAGAGCGCTTTACTTTTAACGATACTCGTCCGCCAACCGTTTCCAAGCGGGTAGCGAATTGATGATCGTTTCATAACTCACGCAATAACCCAGGCGGAACCAACCCGGCATGCCAAAACTGTCCGAGGGAACCGCAAGCAGCTCATACTTCTTGGCGCGCTCGCAAAACGCATTCGCATCGGGCTCGAGCGCCTTCACCCACAGGTAGAAAGCACCATCCGGCTCAACATAGGTATAGCCGTAGTCCGCCAAGGCGTCGGTGAGCGCCGTGCGGTTGCGTGCGTAGGCCTCAACGTCGCTCGGCTCATCGATACAATCGATGATCACGCGCTGGAAGAGCACCGGTGCACATACAAAACCCAGCGTACGGGCAGCACCCGCAACAGCCGGCATCAGACGCGCAGCCTGCGGATTGGTGTTGGGAACCAGGATCCAGCCAACGCGCTCACCAGGCAGCGACAGTGACTTAGAATACGAGTAGCACACCACGGTGTTCTCGTAGATCGAGGGGACCCAAGGCACCTCGGCACCGTATACAATCTCGCGATACGGTTCATCCGAGATAAGCATAATCGGGTTCTGGGGATCGCGCTTAGCGTTGACCTCGCGCAAAACATTGACCAGACGCGTCAGCGTGTCGCGCGTATACACGGCACCGGTCGGATTGTTTGGCGAGTCGATAATGACAGCGGCCGTCTTATCAGTGATCGCCTTGAGCACATTACCCACGCTCAGCTGGAACGTGTCTTCGTCGGCAAGCGCCTCGACACACGTGCAGCCGGCCTTCTCAATCCATACGCGATACTCCGGGAAGTACGGGGCGATAACAATGACCTCGTCGCCCGGGTTCGTAACGGCGTTGAGCGTGCAGGTGAGCGAAGCCGCGGCGCCCACCGTCATAAAGACGTCTTTGCCCTCATAGCTCGTGCCAAAGCGGCGGTTGAGCGATTCGGCGACGGCTGCTCGACATTGCGGCAGGCCCGGTGCGGGGGTGTAGCCGTGCAACTGGTCGCTTGGCAGCCCCAGGGCCTTCTTTATGGACTCCGCCACGGCAGCGGGCGCCGGAACACTCGGATTACCCAGCGAAAAATCGAATACGTTTTCTGCGCCGATCTGAGCCTTGCGCTCAAGGCCATAGCTAAAAATCTCACGGATGATGGAGCTTTCCGCACCGCGAGCATACATAGTTTCGTTGATCATCTGTTCCCCTTTCGCATAGGCGCTATTGTACGCTTTAGCCGAGCAAAGTGCCGCAGCAATGTGACCCGAAATTTATCGGCTTCACCCGTAAGCAGCGGGCAGTCTCCATATCGCCCAAAAGAAAAAGCCTCCGCAGGTTTCCCCGCGGAGGCTTTCGCCATAAAGACTATTTGTCGTCGTCGGCGCCGGCATCGGCGTTGACGGCACAGTCATCGCCAGCGTCATCGGATGCGACTTCGGCATCCTCCTGCATGGCCGCCTGCGCAAAAGCTGCGGCATCAGCCGCCAGCTCCTCCTCGCTCATACGAGGCGTGCGCTTTTTGGTCGGCATGCCGGCCGCCTTGGCATTGCGCTCCTCCTTGGCCGCCAGGATATCGCCCTCGCGCTCAAGGTAGGCATCCCATTCGTTGTCGAGCAGGGCGCTCACGGCATCACCCTCGACGGTCTCACGCTCAAGCAGCACCTTCGCCATCAGATCGAGCTGATCGCGACGGGCATCCAGGATCTCGACCGCTCGGCGATGGGCTTCGCGCATGATGCGCTGAACCTCAATATCGATGCGGCGCGCCGTCTCCTCGGAGTAATCCTGGTGATCGGCGTAATCGCGACCAAGGAACACCTGATGCTGAGCCTCGCCAAACACTTGCGTGCCCAGCTCCTCGCTCATGCCCAGACGCGTAACCATCTCGCGCGCCATCTTGGTCGCGCGCTCCAGGTCGTTGCTCGCGCCCGACGTGATGTCATCGCACATGAGCTCCTCGGCGACGCGGCCGCCCAAGAACACGGCAAGCTCGTCGAGCATCTCGTTCTTGGTCTTGAGGAAGTGATCCTCCTGCGGAAGCTGCAACGTGTAGCCCAGAGCCTGGCCGCGGCTGACAATCGAAATCTTATGAACCGGGTCGGAGTGCTCCAGGATGTGACCCACCAGGGCATGGCCGCTCTCATGGTAGGCAATCGTGGTGCGCTCGGCTTCGGTCATCACGCGACCCTTGCGTTGCGGTCCGGCAATCACGCGCTCCATCGACTCCTCGACCTCGTCCATCGAGATCACGGAACGATGACGGCGAGCGGCCAGCAGCGCAGACTCGTTGAGCAGGTTTGCCAAATCGGCACCGGTAAAGCCAACGGTCATCTGGGCGAGCTTCTCAAACTTAACGTCCTCGTCCACCGGCTTGTTCTCGGCATGCACGCGCAAGATCTGCTCGCGGCCCTTTACGTCCGGACGGTCGACCGTGACCTGGCGGTCAAAACGACCGGGGCGCAGCAATGCCGGGTCCAGAATATCGGGGCGGTTGGTTGCGGCGATCAGGATGACCGACTCGCTTTCCTCAAAACCGTCCATCTCGACCAGCAGCTGGTTGAGCGTCTGCTCGCGCTCGTCGTGGCCGCCGCCCAGACCGGCTCCGCGCTGACGTCCCACGGCATCGATCTCGTCAATAAAGATGATCGACGGAGCCTGGGACTTGGCTTCCTTAAAGAGGTCGCGCACGCGGCTGGCGCCGACACCCACGAACATCTCGACAAAGTCAGAACCCGAGATGCTAAAGAACGGCACGCCCGCCTCGCCGGCAACGGCCTTGGCCAGCAGTGTCTTACCGGTACCCGGAGGGCCAACCAGCAAAACGCCGCGCGGAATCTTGGCACCCAGCTTGCGATAGCGATCCGGATCGCTTAGGAAGTCGCGGATCTCCTCGAGCTCCTCGACGGCCTCGTCCACGCCGGCAACGTCTTCAAACTTGACCTTGGGACGTGTGGCCTCGTTGGTCTTGGCGTTGGTCTTGCCAAACTGCATGTTCCTGTTGTTGGCGCCCATCATCTGGCGCATAAAGTAGAACATGATGGCAATCAGGGCAATCGTCGGCAGCACGCTCATCGCCAGGTCGCCCCAAAAATCGGGATCGTTGGTGTTGACGATGTACTTGGTATCGGGGTGCTCCGCCATAAGCTCGGCAAGCGAATCGGAGCCGACATAGGTCGAGGAGAAGCTCTTGAGCTCACTCGTATCGCCCTTGTCCTTTTTTGTCTTCCAGTAATGACCCGCCACGCTTCCGTCTTGAACCGTATAGGTCAAATCTTCGACGCGGTCCTGCTTAATGGCGTTGACCATCTCGCTCGTCGCGAGCTTAACGGTATTGCTGGAATTGGCAAAGCCGGAGCCCATGTTAAAGAAGGCGTAGCCCAGAAGCGCGCAAGCCAAAATAAAATACAGCCAGCCCGTACGCGTGGGCTTCTTGCCTCCGGGCACCCCCGGGATCTTAGGCTCCCGGGGAGTCTGGGAATTGTTATCGTTACGGTCGTCGGGCATCTTACGAATAAACCTCCGGTTTCAAAATGCCCAGATACGGAAGGTTACGATAGCGCTCGGCATAGTCGAGGCCGTAGCCCACCACAAAGGCATCGGGGCAATGGGTTCCAACATACTTGGGCGTGATGGCCGAGGTACGGTCCTCAACGTCCTTCCACAGGAAGGCGGCGACCTCCAGAGAAGCGGGCTTGCGGCTCTCGAGGTTCTTCATCAGATACTTGAGCGTCAGGCCCGAGTCCAGAATGTCCTCGACGATCAGCACGTCGCGACCGCGGATGTCGATATCCAGGTCCTTAATGATACGCACGATACCCGAGGACTTCACGCCGTCACCATAGCTCGAAACAGCCATGAAATCTATGTTGGTCGGCAGCTCGATCTTGCGCATCAGGTCGCCCATAAAGACCACGGCGCCACGCAGGACCGCAATCAGCACCAGATCCTTACCCGCGTAGTCGCGAGTAATCTGCTCGCCTAGGCGAGAGACGATACCGTCGATATCCTCCTGCGTAAACAGAACCTTCTCGATATCCGGATGTTGAGAAGCCATGACAACCCTTTCTTGTGCTTATCGCCCACACACCGCCGTATGGACGCGAACTTCACATTCTAGCAGCGCACGGGGTATATTTTCCAGCCCGTACGCCATCAGCGCGGGAATACCGTCAACGTCGCACAGAATAGCTGGCGTGGGACGCTACTCCGCATCGACCACACGAAGCAGATATGCCACGCGCGTTGCGGCCGTGCATTTAAAACGCTCGTCCGTGCGAACGCCTGCGACCCATACTACGGTACCTCCCGGAGCCGTTCTTACCACAGGAACGCCTGCGCGCTCAGAAACGGGAATACGAGCCTCGTTGAGCAGGTCGGATACCTTCTTACTTCGCCCACTCATGCCCAACGGACACATCACATCCCCCGGCGCGGGACCGTCTACCCACAGACGCGCCAAACGCGCCTCGGCGGGAATCTCCCCGCGCGAGCCGGCGAGCATCCGTTCGTTATCGCGATCGGCAAAGCCCAGCGTCGCAGCATCCACCATCGCGACCACCCCTCCGGCACCCGCGAGTTCGCGGGCACGGCGCACAATATCACACCCCGGCTCGACGGCCATCGGCTCTGCCACAAGAATGCGGCCCGCCCCCAGCGGCAATCGACCGGGAATGGTGACCCAATCGGCAACTAATCCCTCGCGCGCCGCCGGAGCCTTGAATGACAGCATGCCAAACTCCACGCGCGCATCGATTCCCGCCGGCAGCGTGACCGAACCCGAGCCTTCGGCGACACAGGCGAGCACGCGCTCCACATGCCGCATCTCCGGGCGAGCGTCGGGGTCGATACGCTTAATTGCCAGTCGCACCATGCGCCGAGCAATCACCACCTCGGCCGCGGCCAGTCGGCGAGCGTCAAGAACCAGTGCACCCGCCGCCTCCTTACGCAGGCAGCTTCGAAACGCCTGTGCGGAAAGCTGGGAAAGAAAGGCATCCTCATCGCCCAAGATCTCGCAGGCGGCGCCAATCGTCTTACAGACACTCGCGTTGCGCTGCGCCACCACCGGCATCACTCGATGGCGCACATAGTTACGCAAGTATGACACGTCCTCGTTGCTCTCGTCCTCTCGCCACGGCTGACCATGCACCTGCAAATAGCCCACGAGCTCATCATGAGTCAGGTCGAGCAGGGGACGCACCACGATATTCCTCCGGCGAGGAATGCTCGATAGGCCAGCGGGCCCCGAACCCTTAATCGCGTTCATCAAAAACGTTTCCGCGCGATCCGAAGACGTGTGCGCAGTGCAGATACGAGCCGCCGTTCGCGGTGCCCCCGTCTGGACGCAGAGCTCGCGAACATACCTCCGCGCCGCGGCATAGCGCACCTCGCGGGCGGCCGCCTCGATATTGCCCGATTCATCATCAAAATAGGCATGCTCAACACACAGCGGCAAGCCATATTGTGCGCATAGGCCGCGCACAAAGGCCTCGTCGCCATCGGATGCCTCGCCGCGCAGGTGATGGTTCACATGCAGCACGTGTAGTCGCTCGCGCGCGATGGGGGCTACACCACGCCCATCCAGAATATCCAACTTTGATGTGCATGCCATAAGGAGCAAAGCCGTCGAGTCCGCACCACCTGATACCATGAGCACCACGGGGGCAGCCGTCTGCCGCGTTGCCAGGGCCCTATCATCGGCCCACGATGCAGCATGGTGTCCATAATGCTGAGATACCGTTGGCATTTGCTTCCTCCTCTATTCGTTCGCACCCATTGTATCCTTTGGAATATTATGTCTCGTCTGCACCTTCATATCCTTGGCAGCGGCTCAAAAGGCAACTGCGCGCTCATCGAAGGCCCCCGAGGGCTCATCATGATTGACGACGGTCTTTCTCGCCGCGAGACATTAAAGCGCATGGCAGAACTGGGGCTCTCGGCAGATAACGTCTCGGCTCTTCTCATCACTCATGAGCACAGCGACCACATCAAAGGTCTCGATGTCTGGTGCAAGCACTGGCACGGCCCCCTCTATGCCAGCAGGGGCACACTTTCGAGCAAAGAAAATCTTTCGTATCTGTCTGTCGAGGAGTTCGATCCCGGTGACACCCTATCCATTGCCGGCATCCACGTGCAAACCTACTCAACATCACACGATGTCATCAATCCAGTCGGCTATCGATTCGACGTCCTCGATGATTCTATCGGCTTTGCCACCGACACCGGAGAGCTATCAAGCCAAGCCATGAACACCCTCAAAGATTGTCGAGTCCTCGCGCTCGAAAGCAACCACGATGTGACCATGCTGCGCGAGGGAGAATATCCCCGCTTTCTTCAGGAGCGCATCCTGTCTGCAAGGGGGCACCTCTCCAACGACCAAGCCGCCGAAGCCGCGCGCGAACTCGTTACCGATCGCACCGAACAGCTCATTGCCATGCATATCAGCCAAGACAACAATCGCCCGAGCCTTACCGTCAAAAGCTATGCCAAAGCTCTAGCCGCAACCCTAGATGACGAGCTCGGCAGCTCCGCCACCCTTCTCCAAGGATCGCGAAAACTCTCGATACGCCCCGCAAGCCAGCATCGGCCAGCAACCATTCAATAGACTGTTCTAGACAGCAAAAGGGGCCGGGAATCGCTTCCCAGCCCCTTTTGTTGTCTTTTAATAGCGAAGAACACCAACGAAGTTAGTCGATGGAAATCTTCGTAACGTTCTTCTTCTCGACGATCTTGGGAACCGTAACGGTAAGGATGCCGTCAGCGTACTTAGCCGAGAGGCCCTCGCTCGAAGCGTCCTTTAGATACACGCCACGCGTTGCGCTGTACGAACTGAACTCCTTCTGCAGGAAGTTCTTGCCCTCGTTCTCCTCGTCTTCCTCGACATTCACGCTAATGGACAGGCGGCCCTCGTTAAGCTCGACATCGATATCGTCCTTGGCGACGCCGGTCAGATAAGCCTTGACCTCATAGCCATCGCCCTTATCCTCAACGTCAACGGGGAACGCCTTTGAGGCAATCGAGCTGTTCGCTAGGTCACTCATATCATCAAACAGATCGAACAGCGAGCTAGCAGAGGGACGAACGCCAAAAACCGAACGATAAGGAACCATGCTTGCCATGTTTACCACTCCTTTATAGGACTGCCGAGTCATCTTCTAGGTGACTGGGACTTCTTTTGACGCTCTTATATATGCCCACCCGGTGCTCATATATACACCGACTATAAAGTTTTTTGAGTCAGGCACCATAAGCATATCTAAGTGTATATGACTCAGGTTTTTGGAAGGTTAAGGTTCTTTGAACCAGAGCTTAAATAACGAGTATGTCCACAGCTACAAATAGCAAGGGGCTTACAATGAGCGCGTACACGTTGTTGGTAACGAGCTAAAGGGCATCATGGACGACCAAAACCAAAACAATATGTTTATGCCGACACAGGGGGAAGATACTTCCACGCAGCCGCCACGGTTCCATCGCCCTCACATCTCGCAAGAGCCCATTAATGATCCAGAGCCCGAGTATGTGACGAGAAATCGATATCAAACGCTCGAGGATACCCAAACGGGACGTAAGCATATGGGCGTCGCATCGGGCGATCCCGTATATCTGAAAGATGCACCGTTATCAAAAAACAGCGCAATCAATGACGACCCGACGGAAACGCGCATAACTCGGCAGCAAAGAGGTCCTCGACCCAAGCAAACCTTAACGCATTCGGCTCGTTATCTCGAAACGCCAAAACAAGGGAAAACGATCTTCGTTTCATCAAGTAAACGACGCAAACAGCATCGACTCCAATTCCTGCTTTTGATCATTGTGGTCATAGCGGTTGCCCGTGTGATTCGATGTATTGTCTTTAAATAAAAGCTCATCACCCGTAAGTCCAACCGGGTTACAGGTGAAATGCGACTATATTTTGAAGTGTTAACGCAAAAAGGGGGAGGCCGCGAGGCCTCCCCCCTTCTAAGTTCAATGACGGCTCGGTGCCGTCCACCGGTCAGCGGCGCCCTGGCCTCCCACGGGCTGGCCCCGCAGTACTCTCGGCGCGATGGGGCTTAGCTTCCGGGTTCGGAACGGGACCGGGCGTGCCCCCCATGCTCTGGCCGCTGACCGGTGGGCGGCGCCCACCGTTACGGTGTCCTGGGTCTCATCTACGT
>NZ_QRYG01000017.1:0-47229 GCF_003462845.1 Collinsella sp. AF15-51
TGATTGGTTGTTGAGCGTTGGTCAAAATGGTTGTTTTTACAGTAGCGCTAACAGACGAGACCTACGCGTGCCTGCTCACCGTGCCCGGCATCGGGCCGAGGACGGCGGCGCAGCTCGCGGTATCGGTCGACATCGCGAGGTTCCCGGACCACGACCACCTGGCCTCGTACTGCGGCATAGCCCCGAGGGTGAGGAGCTCCGGCACGTCGGTGAGGTCGGTCAGGGCGTCCAGGCGGGGCGACGCGAGGCTCAAGTCTCTTCTGATCTTCTCGTGCAACAGCCTGGTGAGGTCGTCGGGGCGCTACGGCGAGTACTACCGGGCCTGCAGGGCGCGGGGCATGGGGCACGGGCGGGCGCTCAAGGCCGTCGCGAGGAAGCGGCTCAGGGCGATATACGCCGTGATGCGCGACCGGGTGCCCTACCGGGAGTAGCGTCGAAGGTTGACAAAACTATAGGAACACCCAATGACTACCTTTCAAACCTGGCAGTTGGGGACGTTCCTTATGTGCTGGCACTCGGGGAAACTCCTTGCGCCAGCGGACGCGGTTTGCTTGCTGGTATTGCCAGATTGTTGGGCGTTCTCCAAGCCCTGTGGGCAAAAAATGCCAAATATGAGTACTGTTGCTGCTGTAGTGCCATATTGCTCCCACAAAATAATGGACATAAAGTAAATATGTTCATTAACGCTAGTACATATAAGCCTGATACAGAGCTGATTGAGCAATGTGGAGGTGCATACAAGCTACAAGAGCGGTGTTTTGGGTCGTTTTGGATGTTACTAAAAAAGTAACAGTACTCATATTTGCCATTTTTTGTCCACGGGGCCTTGAGGGAGGGCGTCAATCAGGTCCCAGGGGAGGCGGTTCGAGGGCTGCAAAACAAAAACGGGGACGCAGATTGTCCTGCGTCCCCGTTCTAGGGCGTTATTCGTTCCCTGCGGCAGAATTTACGCCGCTTCGTCGAACTGCGAGTTGTACAGGTCGGCGTAGAAGCCGCCCTGGGCGAGCAGTTCGTCGTGTGTGCCCTTCTCGACGATGTCGCCGTCGCGGATCACCAAGATCACGTCGGCGTTACGGATCGTGGACAGGCGGTGCGCGATGACAAAGCTTGTACGGCCTTGCATCAGCGCATCCATGGCGCGCTGAATGAGCTCCTCGGTGCGGGTGTCCACGTTGGAAGTCGCCTCGTCTAGAATCAGCGCCGGGCGGTCGGCCAAAATGGCACGGGCGATGGTCACGAGCTGGCGCTGACCCTGCGACAGGTTAGTGCCCTCCTCGTTGATCATAAAGTCGTAGCCACCGGCGAGCGTATGGATAAAGTGGTCGCAGCGTGCGGCGCGTGCGGCGGCCTCGACCTCGGCGTCGGTCGCATCGGGGCGTCCGTAGCGGATGTTCTCGCGGATGGTGCCGTTAAACAGCCAGGTGTCCTGCAGCACCATGGCAAACTCGCCGCGCAGCGCCGCGCGGTCCCAGTCGCGCACGTCGACGCCTTCGACGCGCAGCGAACCGCCGTCCACGTCGTAAAAGCGCTGCAGCAGCTTAATGAGCGTGGTCTTGCCGGCGCCGGTGGGGCCGACGATGGCAATGGTTTGGCCGGGCTGCGCCTCGCAGCTAAAGTCGTGGATGATGGTCTTGTCGGGCGTGTAGCCAAACTTGACATGGTCGAACTCCACGTGGCCGGGGCGCTTTTCGGGAATCTGCGCGTCGGCCTTTTGCTCCTCCTCGGGCGCGGCCAGGAACTCAAAGACGCGCTCGGTGGCAGCGGCCATCGACTGCATCGTATTGCTCACGTTGCCCAGTTGCTGTACGGGTTGCGTAAAGTTGCGAACGTACTGGATAAAGCTCTGGATGTCGCCGGGCGTGGCATTGCCGGTCAACGCGAGCTGTGCGCCCACCACGACGACGCCCACATAGCCCATGTTGCCCACCAGGCTCATAAGCGGCATCATCAGGCCCGACAGGAACTGCGAGCGCCAACCGCTCACAAACAGTCGGTCGTTTTGACGGTCGAACTCCTCGATCGAGGCCTCGGCGCGGTCGAACACCTGAATGACGTTCTGGCCGGCAAAGTCCTCCTCGATAATGCCGTTGACGGCGCCCAGAACCTGCTGTTGCTCGCGGAAGTACGGCTGCGAGAAGTGAATCATCACGACCAGGATTATCGCGGCGGCCGGCAGCGTGAGCACGGTGACGCCGGTGAGCGGCAGGCTGATCGACAGCATCATGACGAGGACGCCGATAATCTGCGTCACCGACGTGATGAGCTGCGTCACGCTCTGGTTGAGCGACTGGCCCAGCGTATCGACGTCGTTAGTGATGCGGCTGAGCACGTCGCCCTTGCTGTGTCCGTTAAAGTAGCTCATCGGAACGACGGCGATCTTGGCGGCGATCTCCTTGCGCATGCGATAGCAGATCTTTTGCGTGACGCCGGTCATGAGCCAGCCTTGGATCAGGCTGCAAACAGAGCTCGCCAGATACAGGCAGAGCAAAAAGCCGAGCGTCTTGGCGATCCAGTCAAAGTCAACGTCGCCGGTGCCGTTGACCTTGGCAACCAGACCCTCGAATAGCTTGGTGGTGACCTGGCCGAGTACCTTGGGTCCCACGATATTAAAGACGACCGAGCACACGGCAAAGGCGACGGCGGCAAACACGGCAATCTTGTGCTGGCCGATATAGCCGAGCAGCTGCCTCATGGTGCCCTTAAAGTCCTTGGCCTTTTCGCCGCGACGCATGCCGCCCATGCGGCCCATGGGTCCACGCTGGCGGGTGGGCTTGGGAATCTGAGTCTTGGTTTCGTCTGCCATTAGCGCTCGCCTCCTTCCATAACGGCTTCAATCTCTTCTTGGGTAAGCCCCAGCTCCTCGGCGGAAAGCTGTGACTGTGCGATCTCCAGGTACGCCGGGCAGCTGTGCAGCAGCTCCTCGTGCGTACCGGTGCCCACCACGTGGCCGTCGTCGAGCACGATGATCTGGTCGGCGTGCATGATGGTCGCGATGCGCTGGGCCACGACCACGAGTGCGGCGTCGGTAACGTTTTTGGCCAGCTCCTCGCGCAGGCGAGCGTCGGTCTTGTAGTCGAGTGCGCTAAACGAGTCATCGAACACCACGACCTCGGGCTTTTTGGCCAACGCGCGGGCGATGGCCAGACGCTGGCGCTGACCGCCCGAGACATTGGAGCCGCCCTGGCTGATGGGGGAGTCGTAGCCGCCCTCGCGCTCGGCGATAAAGTCCTCGGCTTGGGCGATGCGTGCCGCCCGGTGCATGTCATCATCGCTCACCATGTCGCCGGCAAATTTAAGGTTGCTCTCGACGGTGCCCGAGAACAGGCGACCCTGCTGCGGGATGTAACCAATGCGGCGGCGCAGCTCGGAAAGGGTCATGTCACGCACGTCGATACCATCGAGCGAAATGCTGCCACCCGTGACGTCGTACAGGCGCGGAATCAGCTGCACGAGCGTGGACTTGCCCGAGCCCGTGGAGCCAATGATGCCGAGCATCTGACCGGCGTGCGTGGTGAAGTTCACGCCGCTGATGACGTCGGCGCGGGCAGCGGGATACTGGAAGCTCACGTCACGGAAGGTGAGCTCACCGCGCGGCGCGCTGGCAGCAGGCAGTTTGGGCGAGGCAGGGTCGTTGATGCTCGTGGGGCAAGTGATGACCTCTTCCACGCGCTCGACCGCGACCTCGGCGCGGGGCAGGATGACCGAAACCATGGTGAGGATCATAAACGCCATGACGATTTGCATGGTGTAGGAGATAAACGCCATCATGTTGCCGACCTGCATCACGCCGTCGGACACGCCCTGCGCGCCAAACCAGACGATGAGCACGGTGATGCAGTTCATGACGAGCATCATGAGCGGCATCATAAAGCTCATGGCGCGGTTGGTGTAGAGCTGCGTGGTCATCAGATCGAGCGAAGCCTTGTCAAAACGCTCGAGCTCATGTTCCTCGCGGTTGAACGAGCGGATGGGCATAAGACCGTCGAGCAGCTCGCGGGCGGTAAGGTTCACCCGGTCCACAAAGCTCTGCATCTTTTTGAACTTGGGCATGGTGAGACCCATAAGCACGCCGACGACGGCCGAGACCGCGATGATGGCCACGGCGATGGTCCACTCCAGGCCGGTATGGTTGGCCAGGACGCGCGTGACGGCGACGATGCCCATGACGGGGGCCATCAGACACATGCGGATAAACAGGGTTGCGGCCATCTGGATCTGCTGAATGTCGTTGGTGCAGCGGGTGATGAGCGAGGCCTGGCTAAACTTGCCCACCTCGGCCGGCGAGAAGTGCATAACCTTGTTGAAGGTCTCGCGGCGCAGGTCGCGGGCGATGGAGCAGGCGGTGCGCGAAGCCACGGCGCCGGTCAGGATGGTGGCGACGAGCGACACGAGGCACAGCCCAAACATCGTGGTCGCCATGCGGCCCAGGTAGGCGTTCTGCACGTCGGCGGGGTCGATGCCTTGCGCTTTGTACTCTTCTTGTACGTAGGTCACGGCGCGCTGGGTGACGATGGACCCCGACATGGAGCCCATTTTATCTGCCATTTCGTTGGCGCTTTCGACGAGCTTGCTTTGGTCTACCAGACCGCCTTCGATGCCCAGACGCAGGCTCTTCATGGTGATCTTACCGCCGTCTGCATCAATCTGCTTTTGCATGTTCTGGGCCGCCGTGGCCTTCTGCTGCATCTCGGCGAGCTGCTCGGGCGTCATCGCCGCCATTTGCTCGGGCGTGGGCATGGCCTGAGCGGCGTCGCTGTCTTTCTCGCTGGACGTGCCGGTCATGTCGCCCATGGAGTCGGCGTCGATGCCTTGGTTGAGCGAAAGGACGACGGTCTCGGGCAGGCTCATAATGTCGGCGAGCTTGCTGCCGTCGGCGCGCTCGTCCTCGGTGCCCTTGTACGTGCGAATCCCGTTTTTGTCTGCCTTGCCAAACGCAGCCTCTACCGTCTTGGCGTCTTTGGCGCTCATAAAGAGTTCGAGGTCGTCGAGCGATTCGGAGCGGATGGTGTCGGGCACGGGCGAGGCGATGCCGCCTTGCTGCACGCCCACGTCGACGATGTCGCTCATATAGGTAGGCAGCGCCAGATCGGCGTTGCAGCTGATTACGATAAGTACGATAGCTGCGAACAGTGCCAGGACATGCTTTTTAAAGAGCTTGAGAATCCTCACTCGGCATCTCTCCTTTCTTGGTTGCGGTCGATAATTTCGTTGGCACGTCTTAGAAGGCGCACCATCTCTTGGGTATCTGTTTCGCCGAACTGCTCAAGGAAGGCCGCGGTGCGGTCCTCGAATTCCCGACGCTTGATCTCGAGATCATGGAATCCCTTGTCGGTCACCGTGACGTGTACGCGACGACGGTCGGTCTTTGAGTGCTCACGCTCAACCCAGCCCTTGGCTTCGAGAGCGCGTAGGATATTGGCGATGCGGGCGCTCGAGACCCAGGCACGATTGGCGAGTTCGCTCGGCGTGAGCGAGCCGCCAGCGAGCATGAGAGCGCGCATGACGGCCATCTCGCCGCCGAGAGCTTTGTCCGCAAAGCGCGAAATGCGCTGATGCATGCTGCCAAACTCAGTTAAGAGTTGACGCCCAAGCTCATGGAAATCGGTATCTTCCACCGAAAACCCCTAACACTAGAAACTATTTTCGGTGGAAGATGATACCCCTGCACGCGCACCCTATACGGTAGATTTTTGGGACATGTCTAGAAAACTACCTTTAGGCGACCTCCGTGCACCGTCGGTACCAGCAAAGTTAGGGGTAGATCTCTAGGCATGTCCCAAAGCCTACTCAGAGGCACTTTACCCTACTAAAACTGGCATAACAGCTAGAGTGAACGTCGTACAAAGGCAAGGAAATATACCAAACAAATCGGTGAACGGTAGTTGCTCGCGCTCGCATTTCCTGCGGATTTGTTAAAAACGCCCTAATGGTATAAAAAAAGAAACATATAACAGCCCTGATGAAGGGGGTGGCTATGTTATCCTTCTCAAACGGGTGAAATCTTGGGTTTTGGGTTGCAGTTCCAAGGTGGACAAACGTTTTTCCCTGTACCAATGTGTGGTGAAGAACGGAAGAAGCCGGTAGTGCAAGCCGATAATTCAAGAATTCAATAAGCAGCGGTGTGAGAGAGCGCCGCATTACACGTAACTAGGAGCGTGGTTACACAATGCAGGAGGCATGGGAAGGCTTCAAGGAAGGCATCTGGACGGGAGAGGTTGACGTCCGAGACTTCATCCAGAAGAACTACACCCCCTACGAGGGCGACGAGTCGTTCCTCGCCGGCCCGACCGAGCGTACCAAGGAGCTGTGGGGCGAGGTTCTCGACCTGCTGCTCAAGGAGCGCGAGCAGGGCGGCGTCCTCGATATGGACACCAAGACCGTCACGGGTATCGTGAGCCACCCCGCTGGCTACATCGATAACGCCCATCGCGACAAGGAGACCATCGTCGGCCTCCAGACCGACAAGCCGCTCAAGCGCGCGCTGCACGTCAACGGCGGTATCCGCATCGCTTGCCAGGCTGCCAGCCAGCACGGCTACAAGATCGACGAGAACGTTGTCGAGCGCTACACCTTCGAGCGCAAGACTCACAACGCCGGCGTCTTCGATGTCTACACCCCCGAGATGCGCGCCTGCCGCTCGGCCCACATCATCACCGGTCTGCCCGATGGCTATGGCCGCGGCCGCATCATCGGCGACTACCGTCGTGTTGCCCTGTACGGCGTCGACTACCTGATCAAGGACAAGGAGGCCCAGAAGGCTTCCACCCCGACGGTCATGACCGCCGACAACATCCGCGATCGTGAGGAGCTGCAGGAGCAGATCCGCGCCCTCGGCGAGCTCAAGATGATGGCCGAGACCTATGGTTTCGACATTTCCAACCCTGCTACCAACACGCAGGAGGCCATCCAGTGGATGTACTTCGCCTACCTCGCTTCCGTCAAGGAGCAGAACGGCGCCGCTATGTCCATCGGCCGTACCTCCACGTTCATCGACATCTACGCTGAGCGCGACCTTGCCAACGGTACCTTCACCGAGGAGCAGATCCAGGAGTTCGTGGATCACTTCATCATGAAGCTCCGCATGGTCAAGTTTGCCCGTACCCCCGAGTACCAGGCCCTGTTTACCGGCGATCCGCAGTGGGTCACCGAGTCCATCGGCGGCATGGGTGTTGACGGCCGTACGCTCGTTACCAAGATGAGCTACCGCTACCTGCACACGCTCGAGAACATGGGCACCAGCCCCGAGCCCAACATGACCGTTCTGTGGTCGACCCGTCTGCCCGAGAACTTCAAGAAGTTCTGCGCCAAGACTTCTGTCGCCAGCTCCTCGATTCAGTACGAGAACGACGACCTCATGCGCGTCTACCACGGCGACGACTACGGCATTGCCTGCTGCGTGTCCTCCATGCGCATCGGCAAGGAGATGCAGTTCTTCGGCGCCCGCGCCAACCTGGCCAAGTGCCTGCTGTACGCACTCAACGGCGGTGTTGACGAGGTCTCCAAGAAGCAGGTCGGCCCCAAGTATCGCGCCGTCGAGGGCGATACGCTCGATTACGACGACGTTGTGGCCAAGTACAACGACATGATGAAGTGGCTCGCTGGCGTGTACGTCAACTCGCTGAACATCATCCACTACATGCACGACAAGTATTGCTACGAGCGCATCCAGATGGCTCTGCACGACAAGCACGTGCACCGCTGGTTCGCTACGGGCATTGCTGGCCTTTCCGTCGTGGCTGACTCCCTGTCCGCCATCAAGTACGCCAAGGTCCACCCCGTCCGCGACGAGAACGGCATCATTGTCGACTTCGAGACCGAGGGCGAGTTCCCCAAGTACGGTAACGACGACGACCGCGTCGACCAGATCGCTCACGACGTTGTGCACCAGTTCATGGAGTACATCCGCATGAACGACACCTACCGCAACTCCGTGCCCACGACCTCGGTTCTGACCATCACCTCCAACGTCGTGTACGGCAAGAAGACCGGTTCTACGCCTGATGGCCGCAAGGCTGGCCAGCCCTTCGCCCCGGGTGCTAACCCCATGCACAAGCGCGATAGCCACGGCGCCATCGCTTCGCTGTCTTCGGTTTCCAAGCTCCCGTTCCGCGATGCTCAGGACGGCATCTCCAACACCTTCTCCATCATCCCGGGTGCGCTCGGCAAGGAGGACCAGGTGTTCTTTGGCGATATCGACCTTGATCAGCTGGGCGAGTAACTATTGTTAGTGCTATACTAACAATAACGATTACTGATTAGTGCGCCGGTTTCGGCCGGCGCCTATCGATCGAAGGAGACACATTATGAAGGTTTCTGAAGTTTCCGAGACTCAGGCCGATAACCTGGTCCACATGCTCGACGCTTACGCCGAGAAGGGTGGCCACCACCTGAACATCAACGTCTTCAACCGTGAGACGCTGCTCGACGCTCAGGCTCACCCCGAGAAGTACCCGCAGCTGACCATTCGCGTTTCCGGCTACGCCGTGAACTTCCACACGCTCACCAAGGAGCAGCAGGACGAGGTCATTTCGCGTACCTTCCACAACAAGTTCTAAAGGGATTTAACTCCCGCAGGATCGCCGGGGCTGTTTGGGCTACCTCCCAAAACGTCCTCGGACATGCAAGAAGCCCTCGCTGCGCACTTCGTGCGGCGAGGGCTTCTTGCGTCCTGCGGAATATTTTGGGAGGTAGCCCAAACAGCCCCGGCGGGGTCCTGTGTAGTTACCCTTTAGGCGGAACTCTCCTAATGGGTTGAGCGTTCTGGATTCTTGCTTGCTACCGTTTATCGCGTATAGCTACCGTTTGCGGAATAAGTAACACTCCTTAATAAACCGTGTAGAATCTCAGATAAGCACGGAGTTTTCCAGGGAGACGCTGTCCTTTGTTGTGTGCAAGGGGCGGCGTCTCTTTGGCGCTTGGAGGCCGTTCTGCAGCAGGGCGGCGGACGTGCGTCACATATTCAAAAGCCAACGTCGAGATGGGTTGTGATGATAATGGGCAAGTACGTAATCGTGGTTGAGTCTGGTTCGGATGTGACGCCGGAGCTCTGCGAGCGCTATGGCATCGTGCGCGTGCCCATGCATGTCACGATTGGTGACGAGACCGTCGAAGACGGATCGATCGACCCGCTTGAGATTTACTCGCGCTGCAACGAGTTTGGTGTGATGCCCAAGACCAGCGGTTGCTCGCCGGCGGATTTTGCGCATGTGTACGACCGCATCCACGCCGAGCGGCCCGATGCGACCATTTTGCATCTTGCGTATTCCGAGGTTACGACCTGCTCGCATCAGTCGTCGAAGATTGCGGCAAAGGGCCGCGATTACGTCTTCTCCATGGATACGCGCTTTGTGTCGGTGGGCCAGTCGCTTGTCGCCGTTGAGACCGCCAAGTATATCGAAGCCCATCCGGACGCCACCGTCGACGAGATTTTCGCCTTTACCAATTCGGTGATGGACCGCGTGCTGCTGGGCTTTGTTCCTACGGACCTTGCCTTCCTTAAGGCGGGTGGTCGCTTGTCCAACGTCGCGTTTCTTGGCGCCCATCTGCTCAAGATTAAGCCCTGCATTGAGGTAACGGGTGGCAAATTCGTGGCGACCAAGAAGCTCCGCGGCTCTATGCTCAAATGTGCCCGTGCCTTTATTGACCACATGGTTGCGAAGGGCGATATTGATTACTCGCACATTGGTTTGGCGTATTCAGTGGGCCTTTCCGAGGAGCTGCGCGACGATATGGAAGTCTATGCGCACGACCTGGGCTTTAAGGACGTTACCTGGACTCAGGTCGGCGGCGTCATCTCGAGCCACTGCGGCCCGACCGCCTTTGGCGCGGTGCTTACGCTTAAGGCGTAGGGCCTGGCGTCTATCGATTTCTATTGCTTCGGCGGCGAGCGGGTTGTGACAACCTTCCCGCCGCTTTTGCGTGGAGTCAAATAGGACGATCAAATTGACCGCTAAACCGTTTCGCCATCAGGCGTATGGGCTAGAATGGCTCTGGCATTTTAATTGACAAAAACCAAAGAGAGGCAAGGTTGCGGGAATGGCTGAGATGACGCTTGAGGGTGTGGATGCTCATCCCGAGGACTCTGCGTATGCCCTGGGTCGCGTGCATTCGATCGAGACGATGGGAACGGTCGACGGTCCCGGCATCCGCTTTGTAGTGTTTGTTCAGGGTTGCCCCATGCGTTGTGCGTATTGTCACAATCCCGATACCTGGTCTGTTAACGGCGGCACGATGGTGACCGTCGAGCATCTCATGGACGAGTTCCAGAGCAACCATGAGTTCTACCGTAGCGGCGGCATTACCGTTTCGGGCGGCGAACCGCTCCTGCAGCCCGAGTTTTTGGCCGACCTGTTCCGTGCAATGCACAACAACCCCGATGGCCGCGTACACACCTGCCTAGACAGCTGTGGCTATGCATTTGATCCCAAGCATCCGGAGAAGTTCGATGCTGTTCTCAACGAGACCGATATGGTGCTGCTCGACATCAAGCATGCCGATCCGGTTGAGCATAAAAAGCTGACCGGTTGCGATCCTGCGCGCATCCTGGCGTTTGGCGATGAGCTTGCCCGTCGCAAGATTAAGGTTGTTATTCGCCACGTGGTGGTGCCGGGTATCACCGATACGGCGGAGGAATGCGAGAAGCTCGGTCGCCTGATCGCTCCATGGCACAACGTGGTGGGCCTGGAAATGCTGCCGTATCACACGATGGGTGTCGTCAAGTACGAGCAGCTGGGTATTCCCTATAAGCTCGAGGGCGTGCCCCAGATGGATACCGCGCGCATGCCCGAGCTGCGCAACGCCGTCATGGCCGGCATGAAAAAGCGCCGTGCGGAACTCAAAAACGCCATCGGCTAGCGAGCCATTTTCGCTCCCCAAGGGCACTCATTGGGGACAGACATAAATGAGTGCGCGATGGCATTGCGGACGACCAAGCTTTGGTGCGCAACAAGGCCGGCTGGATCAGCGAGGCAGGTTGCAATGCGACGTGCGATGCTGGCCTCATTGATGTTGACGGCGACACCTACATTATGAGCATCATGACATCGATGCCATGGAGCGACCATTCGAGTGAGGTTGTGACTGCCATCGCCAAGGCGCTCTATGATACCCGCGCTACGCTGGCTTAGCGTGTTCGTTTGGCGAGGTCAAACAAAATGCTGGTACCATACCGTGGTTGAGTATTTCGTATAGGTTTGGGGAATGGCATGGCTACCATCGCGATTATCGGTGCGCTCGAAAAAGAGATCATGCAGATTAAGGAAGAGTTGAGTAACGTTTGCATGGTACAGGAGGCGGGCTTGAACGTTGTGGCCGGCGGGCTCGACGGACTGACAGTTGTCGCCACAACGGCGGGCATGGGTACCGTGAACGCTGCCGCCGCAACACAGCACCTCATTAGCAAGTATGCTCCGCAGGCTGTTGTGTTTTCGGGCATTGCAGGCGGTTTGAACCCCAAGCTCCATATCGACGACGTAGTCATTGGCAAACGCCTGCGCTATCTGGATACCGATACCGCGCTTATCGCCGAGTCTGCACCGGGGCTCGAGGAGTTTGGCTCGACGCCTGCGCTGGTCGATATTGCTGCCGATGTGCTTGCTGAGCGTGGCTTTGTCAATGCTTCGACAAATGCAGCCGCTTCGAACGAGGGCACCAAGCAGTTCCTGGTCGGCACGATTGCCACGGGCAACCGTTTTGTGACGGGTGCCGCCATGCGCAACGACGCTATCGAGGCGACGCATGCCGATTGTGTTGGCATGGAGGGCGCGGCGATTGCCCATGTCGCAACTAAAAATGGTGTCGATTGCCTGGTGTTGCGCGCTATCAGCGATAATTGTGACGAGGCGTACGATGCGATTTGCGACCGTGAGTTCGACCTGTTCGAGTATGCCCGTACCGCGAGTGGCATTACGCTCGATATCGTCCGCCGCATTGCCGCTGCGCAATAGCGCGTCTATTTGTAAGAACCTACGACCAAGGAGTGTCCATGGCCGATTCCATTAACTACCAGCTTGCCAAGTTCGTCGCCAGCTACGGCAAGGTTTCGCAGATTCCCGAGTCCACCTGCCCCGAGGTGAGCTTTGTCGGCCGCTCCAACGTGGGCAAGTCGTCGATTATGAACAAGCTCTTTGGCCGCAAGAACCTGGTCAAGGTTTCCAGCACGCCGGGCAAGACGAGCAACATCAACTTCTTTGAGGCCGACGACGTGCATTTCGTGGACCTGCCGGGTTACGGTTTCGCCCGTCGCTCCAAGGCCGAGCGCGACCGTTGGGCCGAGCTCATCGGCGACTTCTTCGACTCCGAGCGCAGCTTTAACTTGGTCGTCTCGCTGGTGGACATTCGTCACGACCCCAGCAAGCTCGACCACGACATGATTGACTACCTACAGGGCAACGAGTTCAACTTTATCGTCTGCCTCACCAAAGCCGACAAGCTCAGCCGCACCCAGCAGGCCCGCCAGGCAGCAGCCATCAAAAAGCAGCTCAACGTCCCGGCCGAGAATGTAATCATCACGAGCTCCCAGACCGGCACCGGCATCGACGAACTCAAAAAGCGCATCGCCGAGGCCTGCCTCTAATCGGGCAGCATCCCCTCAAAAGCTCTCATCTATATCACCCCAGTGATAGTTATTGGTAAACTATCACTGGGGTGATATTTTTTAGGAGGTCGATATGGAGCTTTGGCACGGGTCGGAGGTTGTTGTCGAGCATCCGTCGCTGGATAGATGTAAGCAGTTCAACGACTATGGACGTGGGTTTTATTGCACGCCACATGAGGAAATGGCGATGGAATGGGCATGCCGGACCGAGTCCGATGGTATCGCGAATCGATATGAGCTCGATATGGATGGTCTCGCGGTCTTGGATTTGGAGTCCGGGGAGTTTTCAATTCTTAATTGGCTTGCGATTTTGGCCGACAACCGGGAGTTTAATGTCTCGACGCCAGTAGCACGCGAGGGGCTTCGTTATCTGCTGGATAACTGCCTGATTGATATTTCTCCCTATGACGTTATTCGAGGCTATCGCGCCGACGATTCCTACTTTTTGTTTGCAAGACAGTTCGTTAACGGCATGATCTCGCTCAGGCAACTGCAACTCATTATGCGTTTGGGCGATTTGGGCATCCAATACGCTCTTATGAGTGAGCGCGCGTTCTCGGCGATCAGGTTCCGCGATTGGAAGCAGGCCTCGGGAGCTGAGTTTTATCCCAAACGATTTGAGCGAGAACAGAATGCTCGACGTAAGTATCTGGATACGATAAACGGATTTGACACCGAGGGTGTCGACATTAGGGATTTGATGGCAGGGAGGGTCGATTTAAATGATCCAAGAGTTAACGGATTGTGGGCCGAGTAGGACATATCCCGTCTATTACCTCGAGGACGCAATGAACAACCTAGGCGACTGCTTTGACTATGCCGTTAATGATTATGGAGCAGAGGGATCGGAAGTTGCTGAACTCTTTTGCCTCAGCGGCGTAGCTCGCGAGTTCGAACGCGGCAACGCATGGGTCGTATCGGGAAAATCGGGCGTTGAGCTGTTCGCGCTTATCGCTGAAAGATCGGGCTATCAAAACAGGCCTATACCGGACTGCACCTATCGATTTGAGAAGACGCCGGAATATTGGGCGGGCTGGATGCTGGCATACCTGCAGTGGCGTTTAGGGGAGTCTTTCGAAGATCTGCTGCATGTCGTTCCATTTGATGCGCTGCGCGATCTGTACTATCCCTGGCATGAAGCCTCAGAGGAACGTGTGGCGCGTCTTATTTGCGATATGGCGAAGAAAACACCTCGTCAAACTAAACTGGCGCAAGCAAGAAAGAGGCTCAAGAAAACCCAACAAGACCTGGCATACGAATCGGGCGTATCACTCCGCTCAATCCAAATGTACGAACAGCGCCAGAGAAACATCAACGAAGCATCGGTAACAACCGTAAGGGATATGGCGAAAGTCCTGCACTGCAGCATCGAAGACATCTTAGAGCCAGTCTTTGAATACAAAGAAACTAGCGCAGCCTAAAAGAGATGCTGGCCGCTGATTGCTCAAGTTGCAGTTCGAGCAATTTGAGCAGCGAAGCCGGCTGCCTAGTGGGGGCATGTGGGCCTTCTAGGTATCAAAATCCGCCTACGTATCGAAATGCCCCGCCAAGCTAAAGTGCTCGGCGGGGCATATTTCGATTGACGATGCTAACAGGGGTTGAACTTTAATATGCCGCGAGTAAGAGGCGTCTGCATTTAGCAATTAAAGTAAATTATTCAATTCGGGTGCTCAGCCAGTATTCTCCATTTGAAGCTAAGATTGCGTACGTAATTCCATTTTTGACAGTTGGCGTACCTACGCAGGCAGCGCCAATCTCCTTAGCGTCGGAAAATGAGAGTGTTGGATCAATTGCTTGTATGGTTGCTAATGCTGTCGCCGCGGCATAATCTGAATTTTCGAAGTACATGACTATGTTTTTGAAGCAGTTTTCTGATCCAAGATAGCTGAATAGTAGTTGACTGCTCGAGTCCGAGAAAAAACCTCCAATACCGGCAAGCGTAGAGCCATTTTTTATCTGAAGCTCGAGTCCCGTGCCGCTATCGTCTAACTCGTAACTCGCCTTCATACTGCTGCAATTGGGAATATCGGAGAATTCCTCGTTAAGTCGTTCAATAAAGCCTTCAGGTGAAATTGAAAACGATCCGTCGCCAAGAAAGGAAGTAATTTCCTTTTCGTTGCGGGTGTCAACGACCTCTCCGCATCTCCCGCATTCTCGAATTTCCTTCGAGGTGGCGTCAACGTAATCGACTTCGGTAGTCCAAGAACCTGGTTGATGCCCAAGGGGTTTCCCTTCGGTTTTGCCGCAGCGTTGACAGGTCTTCGGAACCGTGCATGTTGCTTCTTCCCATTCATGTCCGAGCGGTTTCCCCTCGGTTTTGCCGCAACTTTTACAGGTGCGAGGGCTTGTACAGTTTGCATTGGTCCAAAGTTTGTGGGTGCAAAACATTTGAGGAAACAGCATGGGTAAGCAGAAGATGACGGCAACTATCGCAGCAGTTGCGATAGCCGCTCGTTTATTACCACCAAGTTTGTTAATGGCACTCGTTAGAAGTAAATCGTCCTCTTCCTTATTGCATGTGGCACCGTCTTCATTTGATGATCGATCGTCAGGGGAGGTGGTGTCGTCAGCACCATCAGAAACCTGCTTCCCTTCGATATTCGGCTTCTGTTCATCAGATGCACTGGGCGTTTGCTCACTATTGGGCTCTTTCATCTCGTCATCCATGCTTATCGAGTCCCCTCTCTCGTTTCAAATGTGCGATGCGAACAATTGCGATAAGTGAAACAGATACTCACATGAATATATCCTAGTTTGGGATATATCAAAATGGAATATAGCGTAAACGGTATGAACGTTGATGCTAATAGGACATGCGGAAAGTGCCTCTCCCAGATTCGTCGGGAACAAGGTATCACTCAGGTTGAACTCGCAAAGAAACTGAGGGTACCTCAGTCGTTCATCTCGAAAGTCGAAACCGGGGAACGCAGTCTTAGGGTTTATGAGCAGTTCGCCTATGCAGAGGCACTTGGAATTACCGTCGGAGTTCTCGTGCAAAGACTTGAGGCGGTTCTGAGCAGCGGAGATAAATAGATTGCGCCGCGAATCGGGCGATAATTAAATCAGCGAATGCGATTATCCTGTCGAGGCTGCGAAGGTCCCCTTGGGGCTTCCCCTGAAAACAATCCGCAGATCGAATTGCCCCGTCGCGCGAAGCGCACGACGGGGCAATTCATGATCGAGGACGTTTTCAGGGGAAGCCCCAAGGGGACCGGTGAGAGCAATGAGGCAGGGCGCTACAGGTACTCGATTTGAGCGCCCTCGGTGTCGCACGTCAGAATGTGCGTGTCACACTTGGGGAACTGTTCACGCAGTTTGACCTGTAGGAACTTTGCCACGATGGTGTCGTCAGTCACGGCCATGAGGGTCGAGCCCGAACCACTGATCCAGATGGTCTTAGCGCCGCCGTTAAGGCAGGTGTCGCGCACGGCGTTGTAGTCGGGGATGAGGCGACGGCGATACGGCTCTTGGATGCGGTCGTCGTTGGCGGCGGCAATCAGATCCAGGTCGCCGGTCTCCAGGCCGCGCGTCATGCCGGCGATGCGGCCCATTTGCCATACGGCGGTGGAGAGTGGAATCTCCTGCGGCACAACCTTGCGCGCCTCGCTCGTATGTACCTCGTAGGGCGGAATCACGGTAATAAAACGCAAGCGATCGCTCACCTCGTAGCGCAGGCACTGGGGGAGCGAATCGGTCGGCGTAAAGGAGCAGACGGCGCCGCCCAGGATGGCGGGGGCGACGTTATCGGGATGGCCCTCGACCTCGGTGGCAATGCGGACGAGCTCGGCGCGGTCGACGGTGTGGCCTGTCAGCGCGGCGGCGGCCATAATGCCGGCGACGACGCAGGTTGAGCTGGAGCCCAGGCCGCGGGCGACGGGAACGTCAGTCTGAATGTCGATGGCGACGGGGAAGGCCGGCTCGCCCCATGCGGCCAGTGCGTCGACAAAGCTCACGTAGACTAGGTTGTTCTCGTTTTGAAACTCCTCGGGGCAGCCCGTGATGGTGAGCTTGTCGGCGCGCTCGAAGGTGAAGTGCGAGTAGAGGCTGACGGCCATGCCGAGGGTGTCGTAGCCGATGCCTAGGTTGGCGCTCGTTGCTGGGACGGTGATTTTGATCATGTGAGTCCTCCTGGCGTGCCTGGCTGTTTAGTTCGCTGCTCGGGCAGTCCTGCGCAAGACGGAAAGCACATTAAGTGCTTTCCTTTGCGTGCGGAACTCGCGACGAACTAAACAGCCAGGCACGCTGTGCGCGTTCGTCATCATCCCGGGGATTATCTGATAAAAGAAGGTGCGCCGGCTTTCGCCGGCGCTTAATAAGGAATCTAGTTGGTGCTCATTCGTTTTGCTGCAGACTCGACGTAGCTTGCCATCTCATCGACGTCGCAGACGTCTTCGAAACGGACGGGTTTGGATTCGAGTTCGGCGAGCTGGGTCGGGGCGACCGTGTTGGTGGCCTGCTCGAGCACACGCATAGCCTCAAAATCATCCTCGGGAACGTCGAGCCCCAGGGCGTCGCAGCAGGCGCGTGGGAACTTGTAGGGGCTGGCGGTCGAAAGCAGCACGCGGGCCTTGGCGCCCTCGGCGGAAGCGACCTGCTCAAAGACGTGGTAGCCGCAAGCGGTGTGCGGGTCGATCACGTAGCCGTTCGCGTCCCAGCAGCTCTTGATGGCAGCGCGGACCTCGTCCTCGCTGGCCCAACCGCAGCCAAAGACGCTCTGAATCTTTGCCAGCAGTTCGGCGGGTACCTCGTAGCGACCGGTCTGTGCCAGCTGCTCCATAAGGCCGGCAACGAGCTCGCAGTCGCCGTCGGACAGGAAGTAGAGCATGCGCTCCAGGTTGGAGCTGATAAGGATGTCCATCGACGGCGAGATGGTCGTGAAGAACGGACGGTTGCGGTCGTAGACGCCGGTGGTCAAAAAGTCGGCCAGCACGTTGTTCTTGTCGCTTGCGACGACGAGCTTGGCGACGGGCAGGCCCATGCGCTTGGCGTAGTAGCCGGCCAGGATATCGCCAAAGTTGCCGGTCGGCACGCAGAACTCAACGGCGTCGCCGGCCTCGATAGCGCCGGCACGCAGCAGCTGCGCATAGGCGGCAAAGTAGTAGACGACCTGCGGCACTAAACGGCCGACGTTGATGGAGTTGGCGCTCGAAAGCACGGTGCCGGCGGCCTCCAGGCGCTCGGCAAGCTCCTTATCGGCAAAGATGCGCTTGACGGCGCTCTGGGCGTCATCGAAGTTGCCGCGGATGCCGCAGACAGCGACGTTATCGCCCTCCTGCGTGGACATCTGCAGATTCTGCACGCGGCTGACTTTGCCCTCGGGATAAAAGACGGAGATGCCCGTGCCCGGAGCATCGGCAAAGCCGGCGAGTGCAGCCTTGCCGGTGTCGCCCGACGTGGCGGTGACGATCATGATGCGCTCGGCGCCGCCGTCCTTGGCGGAGGTGCGGGCCATGAGGCGGGGGAGCATTTGCAGGGCGACGTCCTTGAAGGCGCTCGTGGGGCCGCCAAAGAGCTCCATTACATAGGTTTGAGGGGCGTCGGCGCCCGGTGCGGCGTCGAGTTTGACGAGCGGCGTGACCTCTTCGCTTGCAAACGTGCCGCGGTATGCCTCATTCACACAGGCCGAAATTTCTTCGGGCGTGTAATCATTCAGTAACATTCCCAACACATCTTGAGCGATTTCAAAGTACGATTTATCGGCAAGTGTGCTGATATCGAGCTGCTGGGTGCCAAGCTCGTCCGAGACGAACAAACCCCCGTCGGGAGCGATGCCGGTGCGGATTGCCACCTTACTTGAGCACGATAAAGTGCGTCCTCGTGTACTATGATAAGTTCCCATATAACACTGCTCCTCGGATGCCTTGGTCCCAATCGGTGAACCCATGGTATCAGAGCGCGCAAAACAGGTTTGCAGAGGCTTTTAGAAAGGTAACCTCCACGCCATGATAAAGATTGCCAAGTTTGGCGGCTCGTCGGTCGCCGACGCCGAACACTTCAAGAAGATCAAGGCCATTGTCGATGCCGACCCGGCCCGCCGTTTTGTGGTGGTTTCCGCCTGCGGTCGCCGCTTTAAGGGTGACACCAAGGTGACCGACCTGCTCTATCTGGTTAACGCACACGTTAAGTATCACGTGTCGTGCGAGGAACTGCTCGAGGACATCGGCCAGCGCTATTTTGATATCGCTGACGAGCTGGAGCTCACCTATCCCATCCGCGAGGAGTTTGCGGCCTTTGCCGAGCGCGCCCGCTCGGGCGGCTACTCCACCGAGGAGCTCGTGAGCCGCGGCGAGTACTTTACCGCCCGCCTGATGGCCGAGTACCTGGGCCTGCCGTTCCTGGACGCCGCGACGGTCGTGGCGTTCCATCACGACGGTACGCTCAGCATGAACCGCACTTCCGAGCTGGTGCAGGAGTATGGCCAGCAGGGCGGCTTTGTCATGCCCGGTTTCTACGGCGCGACGCGCGAGGGGCAGATCAAGCTGCTCGACCGCGGCGGTGGCGATATCTCGGGCTCGATCCTGGCCAAGTGCCTGGGTGCCGACCTGTACGAGAACTGGACTGACGTCTCGGGCTTCTATTCTGCCGATCCGCGTATTGTTCCCGAGGCTCAGCCCATCGCGCGCGTTACCTACGAGGAGCTGCGCGAGCTTTCGTACATGGGCGCGAGCGTTCTGCACGAGGAGGCCGTGTTCCCCGTGCGCGAGGCGGGCATTCCGCTGGTCATCAAGAACACCAACGCCCCGCGGGATCCCGGCACCATCATTAGCGAGACCGCAGACGAGGGCGAGGCGGAGCCCATCATTACCGGCGTGACCGGCAAGCGCGGCTTTGTCGCCATCAACGTGGCCCGCGACCGTACCAAGCCCCGCGTCGGCTTTATGCGCCGCGCGCTTTCGGTTTTCGAGCGCTATGACGTTTCCGTTGAGCATATGCCCACCGGCGTCGATCGCTTTGGCGCCGTGGTGCAGGAGCAGGATGTGCGCGATTCGCTGTACTCGCTCGTGGGCGACATTCAGCAGGAGGTCGAGCCGCTCGAGATCGAGGTTGTTGAGGGCCTGGCGCTCATCGCGACCGTCGGCCGCAACCTGCGCGGCCGCGCCGGTATTTCCGGCCACCTGTTTGGTATGCTCGGCCAGGCCGGCGTGAGCGTGCGCATGATTTCGCAGAGCTGCGACGAGATCAACATCATTATCGGCGTCGAGGAGAAGGACTTCGACCTGGCGATTCGGACCATTTACCGCGCCTTCTCCGACGAGAACGGCATTGTAAAGGTCTCCGACCTGGAGGCTTCCGCGCCGGTCGATCCCGCCCTGGCCGCCTTCCGCAAGTAACGACCATCCCGGTAGATTTTTGGGACATGCCTAAAAATCTACCGTAGGGCGTTTCGTTTCAGTTTCGTTTCGACGGGGCGGGTTTCATGCCCGTCCCGTTTTTGTATAAACTGGGCAAGAAAAACCAGCCTGCTCGGCGTGCGGGCAAAAGCCACAACCTTTAAAGGGGGAAGCATGAAACAGTACACGGTTGCTATTTTGGGCGCGACGGGAGCCGTGGGCACCCAGATGCTCGAGTGCCTCAACGAGCAGGAGTTTCCGGTTGGCAAGCTCAAGCTGCTAGCGAGCGCGCGCTCTGCGGGCAAGACCGTTGAGTTCCGCGGCGAGCAGATCGTGATTGAGGAAGCTTGCCCCGAGGCCTTTGAGGGCTGCGACATCGTGCTCGGCGCCGCCGGCGACGATATTGCGAAGGAGCTACTGCCCGAGGCCGTCAAGCGCGGCGCCGTCGTGGTCGACAACAGCCACGCCTTCCGCATGGATCCCGAGGTGCCGCTGGTTGTGCCTGAGATCAATGCCGACGACATCAAGTGGCATCACGGCCTTATCGCCAATCCCAACTGCGCGACCATCATCGGCCTGGTTCCTACGTGGCCGCTGCATCAGCTCGCCGGCGTGAAGCGCATGATCGTCTCGACGTATCAGGCGGCTTCGGGTGCCGGCGCTCCCGGTATGGCCGAGCTCGAGGCTCAGCTGGCCGCCCTGGGTCGCGGCGAGGAGATTCCCGAGCCGCGTGCATTTGCCGCCCAGCTGGCGAGCAACCTGATTCCGCAGATTGGCGGCGTCAAGGAGGAGGGCTTTACCTCCGAGGAGATGAAGCTGCAAAACGAGGGCCGTAAGATCATGCATCTGCCCGAGCTGCGCGTGAACTGCACCTGCGTGCGCGTGCCCGTGCTGCGTTCGCACTCCGAGAGCATTACGCTCGAGTTTGAGCGCGATATTACGGTCGAGGAGGCCCGTGCTGCGCTGGCTGCCGCTCCCGGCGTCAAGCTGGTTGACGATCTGGGTGCCGAGGGTGCACACGACCGCTTCCCCATGCCGATGGATACGTCCGACCAGGACCTGATTTGGGTCGGCCGCGTGCGTCGCGACATCTCGAACCCCGAGGCCGCGCGCGGCATCACCTTCTGGTGCTGCGGCGACCAAATCCGTAAGGGCGCGGCAACCAACGCCGTCCAGATCGCTAAGCTGCTCTGCGAGTAGTTTGACCTGTCCGGCGGGGGCCGGGCTTGGTTTTCAGAACGTCCTCGACCATGTGTGGCGCCTTGTCCTGCTCCTTCGGAGCCGCGGACAAGGCGCCACACTGGTCTGCGGAATGTTCTGAAAACCAAGCCCGGCCCCCGCCTGCGGTGACGCTGTTGCGAGCGCTCTGCGATGGGGACGTTGTTGGTTGGGGCCGCTGGGCTGATGTGGGGGCGCGTGGTTGTTGCGGGCTCTGGTCCCGGCGGCGGCCTCGGCGCTTCGCGCCTGCCGCCTGGGTCTACTGCGGGGCCGTGGCGGCAGCGGCGGCGCTTCGCGCCTGCTGCCTGGGGTGACTTTGGGCTTGGTGCGAATTGAGGTCTAATACTTTTCCCGTGAAGTGAACGACCTTATTTGGACCCCCGAAGCATTGGCATATTTTGACCGCTATTTCCTGCGGTTTTGCAGCGCGAATCCTGCGGTTTTTTGGTCTAAAGGTGTGGATGCTCCGGGGCTTCGTTTTTACTCGTTCACTTCTCGGGAAAGTATTAGAGCTCAGCTGGCGGGGGTACCGCCCTGGCGTCGAAGCCCCGCGTCTTCTTCGCTTGATTGGGAAAAACAGCCTCGCTGAAGTAATTGCGAGCCCGCCCGGACGTATCTGCGGGGGTTGTCTGCACAGTTCGCGGTATTATGTTTGCTGAGTTTTGAAAGGAGCCGCTGGTGGTCACGACGACATTTGCCTCGCCTTTGGGCGAAATCCTGCTTGCCGCTGATGGCCGCGGTTTGACGGGGCTTTGGTTTGAGGGGCAGGAGCACTTTGGCTCTACGCTGCTCAAAGAGGATGCAGAGTATGTCGTAGGTACCGATGCGGTTTCTGGTACCGGTGGGATGTCTTCGGTGAGTCCGGCAAATGGTGTGGCCTCTTCGGTGCTTGAGCGTTCATGGGCTTGGCTGAATGCTTATTTTGCGGGGCAGGAGCCTCGGTTTACGCCGCCGTTGCATTTGATTGGCACGGCGTTTCAGCGCGAGGTTTGGTTTGAGCTGCTTTCTATCCCGCGTGGCGAGGTCGCTACGTATGGCGAGATCGCCCAGCGTGTTGCGGCTCGACATCATGTGCCGGGAAACGAGGCACCCGTTGTATCTCCTCGCGCGGTGGGGGCTGCGGTTGCGCGTAACCCCATTTCGATTATCGTGCCATGCCATCGCGTAGTTGCCGCCGATGGTTCGCTCAACGGATATGCCGGCGGGCTCGATCGCAAGGAGTGGCTGCTTCGGCTTGAGGGCGCGTACGAGGAGTAATGCTCGAGCACTTTGCATAACTAGGGCGCCGTGAAAGGACGAGTCACTGTCCCTTCGCGCCCGGCATGCGTCAAAGCGCTCGACACGTGCGCCTTAAGTTTGGCTAAGCCACATCCTGCGTATTTAAAAACGCGCAGGCTGAGCAGCTAAGGCTGCGCTAAGGCGGTTGACGGTACGCTATCATCGGCAGTATCGAAACCTGTGGAGCCATGCGCCAATGGAGCAACTATGAAGCTGATGCTTGCCGAGGACGAACCTGGTCTCTCCCGCGCCCTCACCGCGATTCTTCAACATAGCGACTACGAGGTCGACACCGCCCTCGACGGCTTGACGGCGCTCGAGAATCTACTCACCAACGATTACGACGCCGCAATCCTGGACATCATGATGCCCGGCATGGACGGCATCGAGGTGCTCAAGCGTACACGCGCCGCCGGAAAGCGACTGCCCATCATCATGCTCACGGCAAAAAGCGAGGTGTCCGATAAGGTCGAGGGCCTGGATGCCGGTGCCAACGATTACCTGACCAAGCCGTTTGCCGCCAAGGAACTGCTTGCGCGTATTCGTGCCATGACGCGTGCCGCGACGGCAATTGACGCCACGACGCTCAGCGTGGGTAACGTGCGCCTCGACACGGCGGCTTGCACGCTTGTGGGACCCTTGGGCGAGGAGCACCTGGCCAATCGCGAGTTTCAGCTTATGGAACTCTTTATGCGCAACGCCGGCACGCGCATGCCCACTGAACGTCTGATGCTCGAGGTTTGGGGTGAGGACGCGCCCGAAGGCGCCAACGTGGTGTGGGTCTATATCTCGTACCTGCGCAAAAAGCTGACGGCGCTTGGTGCCAACGTTGCCATTCGCGCGTCGCGTAACCAGGGCTATTCGCTCGAGGTTGTCGAGGAAGGCGAATAAGCGTGAGCGCGAGCGCGTGGTGCAAGCGCATGACGGAGTGGTTTCACGCCGCCTCGAGTAGTAAGGGGTGGGCTAATTCTGTTGACGCATTGGGCCGCCGTCTGCGTCGCAAGTTTATCCTCGTTGCCATGGGCGCCGTGACCGTGGTGCTCACGCTCATCATCGCCGGCATCAACATCGTCAATTATTCGCATGTCTGCAAGATGGCCGACGCTCGCCTGGACTATATTCTGGCGGGCAAGGACGGTATCGATTGGGGGGACGAGTCTAAAGCCGAGCCCGCTAATGGCAAGGATGCCGGCGATAGCCAAGCGGGCGTTCGCATCAGACACTTCGAAGGCATGACGGCGGAGTCTCCCTTCGACACGCGCTACTTTACGGTGACGATTGACGCCGGACAGGTTGCCGATGTCAATACGGCCCGCATTGCCGCGGTTGGTGCCAAGCGCGCCGCCAGTATTGCCGCAAGGCTGCATGCCAAGGGCTGGACCTCGGGCTTCTCTGGCAATTATCGTTATACGACCGACGTCCAGGACGACGAGATCACCTATGTGTTCGTGGACTGCTCGCGCGAGCTTGCAAGCTTTCATTCGTTTTTGAGCGCGAGCGTGGCGATCAGTTGCATTGGCTGGCTGGCGGTGCTGGCAATTGTAACGGTCGCGTCGGGTGCCGTGATTCGACCGATGGTCGAGAGCTACAGCAAGCAAAAGCGATTTATTACCGATGCAAGCCACGAGATCAAGACGCCGCTCGCTGTGATCGATGCCGCCAACGAGGTACAGGAGATTGAGAGCGGCGAGAGTGAGTGGACGCAGAGCATTCACGAGCAGGTGGCGCGACTGACGGCACTCACGGAACGTCTAGTGTTTTTGGCACGTATGGACGAGGGCTCGGCGGGCTTTACCATGACATCGATCGATCTTTCGGAGGCCGTGGACAAGGCTGCGGCGCCGTTTGAATCGGTGGCGGTTTCGCGCGGCAAGCGTCTGTCGACGTCGATTGCGTGCGGCGTGCGGGCCCATGCCGATGCTGCGGCGGTGGCGCAGGTGGTTGAGCTGCTTCTGGACAACGCCACGCGCTATGCGAGCGAGGGCAGCGTGATTGAGCTGAGCCTGCGTGCCGTTTCGCGCGTTCAGGGTAAGGGCGCCACCGAGCTTGTCGTATCGAACGCCGTGGACGAGCTGCCCGAAGGCGACCTAGATCGATTGTTCGACCGCTTCTATCGTGCGGACGTGTCGCGCAGCTCCAAGACGGGCGGCTCGGGCGTGGGCCTATCCGTGGTGCGTGCCATCGCCGAAGCCCATGGCGGGAGCGCTTCTGTCTGCGGCCACGGTAACCAGATCACCTTCACCGTCCGCCTCTAAGACCTGCCAAAAAGGGACAGGTTTATTTTGGCAGGTTTTATCTGTGCAGACGGCAGCGGAGGCTGGCGGTGATCGGCGCCATGAACGCCACCGACCCAAATAAACGCACCTCTAACTGCTAAAATATGGACATCGTTGTTCGGCTCCCGAAGGAAAGGAGACGGTCATGCAGTACGAGATCGGCGGAGGGGCTTTCCCGGTTGTTACGTGCAACCTTAGCGACGGCGAATCCATGATCACCGAAAGCGGTGCCATGGTCTGGATGACCCCCAACATGGAGATGTCCACCTCGGGCGGTGGTATAGGCAAGATGTTCTCTAAGGCTTTTTCGGGTGAGGCGTTGTTCCAAAACATTTGGACCGCGCACGGCGATGGCATGATTGCGTTTGGCTCTTGCTTCCCCGGCCGCATTATACCGATCGAGATTGGCCCTGGTAAGAGCTGGATTTTGCAGAAGCGTTCGTTCCTTGCCGCGGAAAGTGGTGTTGAGCTGAGCATCCACTTTAACAAGAAGGCAAAGACCGGCGTCTTTGGCGGCGAGGGTTTTATCATGCAAAAGCTCACGGGCTCGGGTATTGCCTTTGCCGAGATCGACGGCGACCTAGTTGAGTACGAGCTTGCTGCTGGCCAGCAAATGATTGTAGATACCGGCAACGTGGCCGGCTTTGAGGAGACGGTGAGCATCGACGCGCAGATGGTCAAGGGCGTCAAAAACATCATGTTTGGCGGTGAAGGCGTGTTCAACACTGTGCTCACCGGTCCGGGGCGCATCTGGCTGCAGACAATGCCCATTTCCAATCTTGCGGCAGCAGTGGCTTCGATGACCAACAACAATAACTAATCGTGTATAGGATGACGCGCGCGGCGGGCCCGGCCTGTCGTGCGCGTTTTTTGGTGGCAAACGCCCTGTTTATCGGGTGCGGCTGTGCTCCTGCAGCGCATAGATCGACTTATCCATGTTGAACAGGTAGGCCACGACGCAGACAATAAAGAACGTCGGCAGACTGCTAAAGCCAAAGACCTCGCAGCCAATAAAGATGGGCGCGAGCAGCGTATTGGTGGCGCTGCCAAAGACGGCGGCGTATCCCAGCGCGGCGCAGAGCTCGACGGGCATGCCGAGAATCCCGGCGAGTACGACACCCAGGCTGGCTCCGATGGAGAACAGCGGCGTCACCTCGCCACCCTGATATCCTGCGGCAAGCGTGGCGATGGTGAGTACGAATTTGAGCGCCCAGTCCCAAGGCATGATCGACGCCTCACCGTTGTCACCCAGTGCCGCGGATATCAGGTTGGTGCCAAGGCCGCAGTATCGCCCCTGCCACAGCGCGAACAGAATCGCCGACAGCGCAAGGCCCATAACGGCAACGCGTATGTAAGGGCTGGGGAGCAGCCGCGCTGCAAGGGTCTTGGCATGGGCAAGGCACCAGGCAAAAGCTCCACCTACCATACCAAACGCGATACCCAACAACGCCAGTCGTCCAAGACCGGGGAGGTCGAGCGCATACGAGGCGGTAACGGCGACCTCAAACTTCTCGAGCCCCAGAGCGCCGGAGGACATGCTTGCGGCGAGCGAGGCTGTAAGCGCGGGAAACAGCGCGCGGTATTCCATGCGTCCTGCGACCAGTACTTCGATCGCAAAGACCGTGGCGGCGAGGGGCGTTCGGAAGAGTCCGGCAAAGCCGGCGGCCATGCCGATAAGCAAAAACGTGTTGCCGGGTTCTCGGAAAGGTAGACGTCGGCCGATCCAATGCGAGACGGTTGCGCCGATCTGCACGGCTACGCCTTCGCGTCCCGCGCTGCCGCCAAAGAGATGCGTGGCCCACGTGCTCAGCATAATGAGCGGCACCAGACGCGGGGAGATGGCGTCCTCGCGTCCGTGACCTACGTCGAATACTAAGCTCATGCCCCGATCGGTGCCTTTGCCCCAGGTGAGGTAGGCAAATACGATGGCCAAGCCCATGAGGGCGAGGAAGGGAAGGAGCAGTACGATGTGCTCGTCACGGAAGGCGCCGATTGCCAGGAGCACACGACCAAAAAGGGCACAGATGGCGCCAACGATAACGCCGATAGGGATTCCGACGGCGCCCATGAGCACGAGACCGCTATAGGTGTTGACCAGGCGTTTGATTCTGCTCGAAGCGCTGCTTTCTGACATTTTGCTTTCCGACACTTGCTCTCTTGATAGAAAAAGAGCTGGAGTTGCGCATCGTTGAGAGGCTTTCCAGCTTTAGCAAAACAAACTTATAAGATGCGACGGGCCGCGTCAAGATAATTACCGGACGGCCTAGGAGGCGGCTGGTTGGCCGGCTTAAAACCTAGCGCGTGAAATGACGCCCCACGCTATTCAGCGCGCTTGATAGGATGACGAACCACGGTCTTAAGTTTCTCCGGTGCGCATTTGCGTGGATCGGAGAGATAGATTTCGTGATGTAAACGGGTGTCTGAGAAGTCGGGAACATAGCCCAGCTCGGTCGTGTATTCATGCATAGCGTCTACGGTCGCCGGTTCGTTGTCGTAGGGCCCGGTGTGCATGCATTGAACGCAGAGACCCTCGTCAACTTTAAGCAGTTCGACGGCGGAAAAGTCCAGTTTCTTTTTGGTCGTGGCTTCCGCGACTGCCCAGTCAAAGTCATCTCGGGTGACGAAATCGGGCAGGCGGATGCACGAGATAAAGTTGAAATTGTCCTTGCGTACATAATCGATGCCGCCGCTCGGGGACTCTTGCCACCAGAAACCCTCGAGCGGCGGTACCACAAAGTCGAAATAGCCCTCGATACTCCTTGAGCCTTTCTTCGACATCTTGACGGTATAGGCGATGCCGTAAAGTAGCGGCAGGGCGTTTTGATACTCGCCACCTTCGGTATTTGGGTCGCCCTTTCCGCGAACGGCAACGTAGCTCATAGGCGGGACTGTTACGATGCTCGGCTTGCTTGCGGGTTTGTAGAGCTCCTTGCATTCCTTCTTAAAGTCGAACGCCATGTTGGCCGCCTTTCTGCGTATTGGCCTGCTTAGATAGTTGAATCATATCATAGAAACGAACAGCTGTTCGAATGATTTGGCTGACAGATTGAGATGCGTGCGTTGTGTTTGGCGGTCGGCCTGACCCCGTTGATGATTTCTCGGCCTCCCCGGCGCCCTATCTATAGCTGCCGTTTCCCAGTATAAAACCTGCCAAAATAAACCTGTCTCTTTTTGATAGGTGCGAAATGGGTAATACTAAAGAGTTATCCGACCAGATGGGAACCGATCGATGGCCTATATCGAATTTAAAGACGTCATCAAAGCATACGGCGAGGGCGATGCCCGCATTCACGCGCTCGACGGCGCGAGCTTTACCGTTGAGCGTGGCGAGCTTGCCATTATCCTGGGCGCTTCGGGCGCCGGTAAAACCACGGCGCTCAACATTCTGGGTGGCATGGATACGGCGACTTCCGGCACCGTGACGGTGGACGGGCGCGATGTGAGCTCCGCTAACGAGGCGCAGCTCGTGGAATACCGCCGCGCCGACGTCGGCTTTGTCTTCCAGTTCTACAATCTGGTCCCCAACCTGACGGCGCTCGAAAACGTCGAGCTCGCGGCGCAAATCTGCCCCGATTCACTCGATGCCGAGCAAACGCTTTGCCAGGTTGGCCTGGGCGAGCGCCTCGCCAACTTCCCCGCGCAGCTATCGGGCGGCGAGCAGCAGCGCGTGTCCATTGCCCGCGCGCTGGCCAAGAACCCCAAGCTGCTTTTGTGCGACGAGCCCACGGGTGCACTCGACTACAAAACCGGCAAGCAGATTTTGCAGTTGCTGCAGGACACCTGCCGCAAGCAGGGCATCACGGTCATTATCATCACCCATAACTCCGCGCTGGCGCCCATGGCCGATCGCCTGATCCGCTTTAAGAGCGGCCGCGTGGAGAGCGAGACGGTCCAGCAAAATCCCGTGTCTATCGAGACAATCGAGTGGTAGCGCCCATGGACCAGGACCGCCAAAACAGCCAAAACCACGATACGGAGCACGCGGGCCGCGACCGGGAGTTCGCGACCTACCGTACCGCCCAAAGCTCAAACGATATGGTGCCGACGGTATTTCGCCGTGGCATCTACCGCACAATCCGCGGCAGTCTTAAGCGCTTCCTATCTATCGTGGTCATCACCGCGCTCGGCGTGAGCGTGATGTGCGGCCTCAAGGCGGGTTGCGAGGATCTGTGCGATTCGGTCGACGCCTACTTCGACCAGCAAAATGTCTATGACATTAACGTGCAGTCGACCTATGGCCTGACTGACGATGATCTCGACGCCATCCAAGAGGTCGATGGCGTCGAAACGGCCGAGGGCATCTACGCCGAGACCGCCTACACCGCCGTGGGCACAACGCGCGAGCGCGTGGTCGTGCAAAGTCTCTCCAAGGAGAACATCGATCAGCCGGTGCTCGTGAACGGCGATTTGCCCGAGAGCGCCGATGAAGTCGCGGTGACTTCGAAGTTCCTGAAGTCTTCGGGCAAAAAGCTCGGCGATACGGTGAGTTTTGCCGCCAATGACGCGAGCTCGTCGAACCAAAGCGCCAAGGATCAGTTTGCCGCGGGCGATTACACCATTACGGCCGAGGTCCTCGATCCCACTGATGTGAGCTCCGACTCGACAGTCAACGCCTTTCGCGCTGCTTCGGCGGCGGACTATAAGTTCTATGTGAGCGAGGACGCCGCGACGTCGTCGTCCTATTCCGCAGTCCACGTAGTCGTCGAAGGAGCCAAGAGCCTCAACTCCTATTCGGATGCCTACGCGGCAAAGATCAACAAGGTCAAGGGCAATATAGAGAAGATCCGCGAGGAGCGTGAGAAGGCGCGCGCTCAGGAGCTGACAGTCGACACGCCGGCAAGCTTGGATGCGGCCGAGCGCCAGGCGAATATGCTCTTTGGGATTGAGCAGGACAACATCAATCGCATGGCCCAGGGCAGCGAGGAACGCGTCCAGGCTCAGGTCGACCTGGATCAGCGCCGCGCCGCCGCCGACCAGCAGTTTGCCGATGCCCGCGCCGAGCTTTCCGATTTGGGTGAATGCACGTGGTACATCCAGGACCGCGACAATATCGCAAGCTACTCAAGCGTGGAGAGCGATAGCTCGTCAATTGAGGCTATTGCGACGGTGTTCCCGTTCATCTTCTTTATCGTCGCCGTGCTCATCAGCCTCACCACCGCCACGCGTATGGTCGAGGAGGAGCGCACGCTCATTGGCCTGTACAAGGCGCTCGGCTACTCGCGCGAGCGCATCCTGTCCAAATACGTGGACTATGCGCTGTGGGCGTGCCTGATTGGCGGCGTGCTCGGCAATATCATCGGCTTTGTGGGCCTGCCGCTGTTCCTGTTTACGGTGTTCGACGACATGTACTCGCTGCCCCAGATGCTGCTTTCGTACGACATCGTGTCCTCGATCGTCTCGGTGGCGCTGTTTGCCGTGGGCGTGGTGGGCGCCACAATTATCGCCTGCCGCCACGAGATGGCCGAGACCCCGGCCTCGCTCATGCGCCCCAAGGCCCCGCGCGCCGGCTCGCGCATCCTACTTGAGCGCATCGGCTTTATCTGGCGCCGCATGGGCTTTTTGAACAAGGTGGCTGCGCGCAACCTGTTCCGTTACAAAAAGCGTGCCTTTATGACCATCTTTGGCATCGCGGGTTGCACCGCGCTTGTGATCTGCGGTATGGGTATTCGCGATACGTCGGTGGCGCTTTCGCCCAAACAGTACGGGCATATCACGCGTTATGACTTGCTGGCGGTCGCCAACCCCGATGACTTTACGCAGACGTGCGCGGCGTTGGATGAGCGCAGCGCGGCCAATGATTCCAACGTGACCGTGACTTCGACGCTGCCGATTATGACCGACAACGTCACCTTTACGTTTGGCGGCAAGAGCGAGACCGTGCAGCTGATCGTGGTGCCCGATGACCGCACGAACGACCTGGACGACTATGTGCGCCTCGAGGACGAGTCCAAAGAGCCGCTGTCTTTGCGTGACGGAGACGTGTATCTGAGTAAGAGTTCACAGCTGGTGCTGGGGATTCAGCCGGGCGATACGGCATACGTCCAGGATTCGTCGCTCAATGTTGCCAAGGTCAAAGTCAGTGACATTTCGCTTAACTATCTTGGCAACACGCTTTACATGACGCAGGGCACCTATGAGCGCGCGTTCGGTCGAAGCGCACGCCTCAACGGCGTCTTTGTGCTGCTTAAGGGCTCGTCGGCCGACCAGATTGCGTTTAGCAAGAAGCTTAAGAGCGACGGTTGGCTCACCATCTCGAGCACGGCCGAACATTGGCAGAACTACGAGGCGAACTTTGCGATCATCAATTCGGTCGTGGTGCTCGTGACTTTTATGGCGGCATGCCTGTCGTTTGTGGTGGTGTTTACGCTGTCCAACACGAATATCTCCGAGCGCGAACGCGAGCTGGCGACCATCAAGGTGCTGGGCTTCCGCCGTGGCGAGGTGCACCATTACGTCAACAAGGAGACGTTGATCCTCACGGCAATTGGCGCCGCGCTGGGCGTGCCACTGGGCGGCTTGCTGGCCGAGAGTTTTACGTACATTTTGCAGATGCCGTCGCTGTACTTTGACGTCGAAGTCGAGCCGCTAAGCTACGTGCTCGCCGTGGTGCTTTCCTTTGGCTTTACGTTTATCGTCAACCTAGCCACCAATCGTACCCTCAACAAGATCGACATGGTCGGCGCCCTCAAGAGCGCCGAGTGACCTGCCAAAAAGGGACAGGTTTATTTTGGCAGGTTTTATCTGCGCAAACGCCGGACAACCATTAGGTGGCCCGGCGTTTGCCCCGTTTTGCTGGGGATGTCTGTCGTTCAGTGCTCTTACTGGCCAATCCAGTGTTGCGCATAGCTCTTAATGTCCTCGGTAAAACCGTCAAGGTCGTCAAGGGTGATCACGCTGTCGATAAGCAAATTGGCTATCTCGCGGTGCATTGTGCTGCGGCGAATGTCGTTTGCAATTACGCCTGAGGACAGCTTGTCTCTATTGAGGCGCTCTTCTAGTGCCCAAAATCTACTGGACGCTTCACTGTCGCCGTTCAGTATCTCAACATACTGGCCGATGAGCTTTTCCATATAACGTTCTTGCCATTGAGGAAGCATTTTCTTGAACAGCTTCCAGTCGCTTTCGGCTACGTCGCGCATATGTCCTCCGCTCGTCAAACGGGCTTTCCATTTGCCTTTCATTCTATTTGGCTTTCGCTCACAGGCGTGGATGAGAGGCTCTCTTTAGCCTTCGAGATTGGGCCTGAATGGGTGGTTTAGGCCTGTTTGCGGTGCTTCCATTGTTTGCGGCACCAGCGCATGAGCGCCTTTATGACGGGAATCGTGATGAGGATGATCCATGCAGGATGGGGCTGTCCCAAACAGAGCCACATGTAGAGGAACCAAGCGATGGCGGCTGCCGGGTAGATGGCCTCGATCAGCTTAGACAGGTGGCGCCGATCGATGAAGTCGCCAATCGCGTAGTAGACGGGAACCAGAAAGACGAGGAAAAGCCCCATGCCCCATGTGCCGTAGACAATGCCGAGCACCAGATAGGCGAGAGTGACAAGTGCGGGGAAGGGGAATTTGTTCCATGCACGTCCGACCTTGGTGTGGAAATGCTTGCCATGATGGTCGAGCTTGTCGTGTGCTTCCTTCCAGCTGGAAAACGTCTCGCCGTCGATGGTGACGGTGCCGTCGTCATTGGTGCGTACGCTATGTCCATCGTCCTCAAGCGTATCGATATGCACGCCGTCCGGCCCCACATGCACCTCTTCGCCCTTGCGCTCGTTGGTCACATGGATGCCGCTCCAACCAACATGGACTTCCTCGCCTTTATTGGGATCAATGACGTGGATACCGCGCGCGAGGGAAATATCGACAAGTGGCTTATCGCTGCAATCAGCGTGCTCAGTAGAAGCCTCAGCCTCTTCAGCCTTATCTGAAGCTTTGGTGCCGGCGTTGCTGTTCTGCGCCTCATCATCAGCCTGTGAGTCATCAGCGCTAGCCACCGCCTCCCCATACAGCAGCTCATCCAGCGACACGCCATACAGCGCGGCGAGCGCAATAAGGTTATCGGTATCGGGCGAGGATTCGCTGCGCTCCCATTTACTGACAGCCTGACGACTCACACCCAGCTGGGCGGCAAGCGCCTCCTGAGAAAGCCCGGCAGCCTTGCGGCGATCAACGAGCCGCTGCGCCATCGCAAGATCCATGGTGGTTCCTTTCGTTTGATGGTCGAATCGAATGAGCCGAGTATGCCGAGAACAACCGGTAGCGACCACCATTTCTAGTTAGAATCTGCCCCAACCCTACCGCAACTACCGGTAGCAATCCCTAACGACCAGCCATTTCAGGACAAATGTCAGTGCTACTCTCAGCTAAGAGCCTGCAACATCCCAAAATCTCAGCCCACGCACTTGCAGCAAGAAGACGAATAGCCTCGGCCTCCCTAGTTACCGCAGGAGGCCCCAGGGCTTTCCTCCCAAATCTTTCCGCAGGACGGAAGGACCCCGCCGCGCGAAGCGCGCAGCGGGGTCCTGACATGTCCGAGGACGATTTGGGAGGAAAGCCCTGGGGCCTCCGATGAGAGCAGTTCCAGCCGAGGCTATTCGTCGCCGAAGCTGATGCCCAACGCCTTGGCCTCGCGTACCAGATCGCTCTGGGGGTCGACAAACTTGAGCTTGCCGGCGACCTCCTCGAGCGGCATGTGGCACATCTTGCCGTCACGCAGGGCAATCATGTAGCCAAACTCGCCGCGTAGGCAGCCAAGCGCTGCCTCGACGCCGCACTGGGTCGCAAAGATGCGGTCCTGGGCGTCGGGCTGGCCGCCGCGCTGCGTGTGACCGGGGATGGCGACGCGGGTCTCGCGACCGGTCTTGGCCTCGATCTCCTTGGCGATGTCGTACACGATTGACGGGCTCGTGCGCTCGGCGAGCTTCTTCTTGTACTCCTTCTTGGACAGTGCCGCGTCCTCCTTGGAGATGGCGCCCTCGGCGACGGCTACGATGGTAAAGCGGCTGCCGGTCTCCATGCGATGCTCGATGGTCTTGATGACGTTATCCATGTCGTAGGGGATCTCGGGAATCAGGATGACGTCCGCGCCGCCCGCGACGCCGGCATACAGCGGAATCCAACCGACCTTGTGGCCCATGATCTCGATGACAAACACGCGGCCGTGACTCGAGGCAGTGGTGTGGATGTCGTCGATGCACTTGGTGGCGACGTCGATGGCGCTCGTAAAGCCAAACGTCAGCTCGGTGCCCCAGGTGTCGTTATCGATGGTCTTGGGCAGGGCGATAACGTTGAGGCCCTCTTCGCGCAGGCGGTTGGCGGTCTTGGTGGAGCCGTTACCGCCCAGCATAAACAGGCAGTCGAGCTGCAGCTTATGATAGGTGTGGACCATTGCGGGCACCTTCTCGACGCCGTCGGCCTCGGGAATGTCCAGGCGCTTGAACGGCGTGCGGCTCGTGCCCAGGATGGTGCCGCCGCGGGTGAGGATGCCGCTAAAATCGGCGGGCGTCATGACGCGGAACCCGCTGTAGATAAGGCCCTGGTAGCCGTCCTCAAAACCATAGATCTCAATAGGCTCTTCGCTATTGGTCATAAGCGTTTTGACAATGCCGCGCATGGTGGCGTTGAGCGCTTGACAGTCGCCGCCACTGGTAAGAAGACCGATCCTAAGCATGATGAATCCTTCCGGGCAAGTTATAACATGCGCATAAGTTTACCCCCGCACACTGTTGATACGGGGGTAAAACGTGTTAGCTCAAGCGTATAGAAATGTAAACAACGCCAGGCGAGCGTAAAGTCGACGGGCCTGGCTCCTTACAGTGCGAATGCGTCGATGTCGCCCCAGTGGCGGCGCAGCGTGATGGCGGCAGCAGGCTCGGTGTTGTCAAAGACGACCGACCACTGCGTGTTGCTGGTGATGTCTTCCGGATTGGGCTCTTGCGCTGCAGCGCGTAGGGCCTTCCAAGCGACTGCCTCGTCTTGGGCGCCGGTATGGGCGTCGAGGACATCGGCGATTGCGGCGGCGCGCTCTTTACCATGGCCTAGCTCGCCATTCTTTTGGTTAGGCAGCACTTCGTCGCCATAGCAGGCGTAGAAGTTCGTAACCTGGGTTACAGGAGTCGCTTTGAAAGCGCGGTCCGGATCGCGCGGATCCCACTCTACTACGCGCGCGTCACCGGCGGCGTCGTTTATAAAGAAGTGGTAATCGCGTCCTGCCATGGCGTGCATGTCGTAGGCGGAAAGCAGGTCGACAGCTTCTTGCGTGGTGGCGGCACGGTCGAGCACCAGACGGATGGCGAGCGAGGTATTGATGACGGGGCGCTGCGTGTCCTGGTCACAGGGTTTGGAATCCAGGGTGAGCACGGCAATGGACACGCCACATTCGTTGACGCCGTCGAACTGGGCAAACGGGCCCATGAGTGCGGCGGCGCGTCCGGCGACGGAGTCAAGCGGAGTGTTATCGCCCAGGTTGTTAAGGGCGGCAAACCCGATGGAGGCATAGCCGCCGCGTGGGTGATTGCGCACCAGCAGCGCCGAGGTGTCGTCCTTAAAGTCGTAATTGCGACCGGTACGCACGCGGCCTTCGGCATCTACGGCGACAAAAGCGCTGCAGGCAAACTGGGGCGCCTGGACATGTGCCGGCACACCGGGCAGCACCTGCGCCACCACGGCATCGATGTAGGCCTGGTCGTCGCGTACGCCGGCGGCGATGATGCGATCAAGATCGTAGTCGTAGGCGATGTCGATTGCGTACAGGTCATAGCCATCCGCGTAGCCGGTCAAGCGTTTGAGCGACGCGGCGGACTTGATTTGCTTGTGATAAACGATACCGGTGGCAGCGGCAAGGCCGACGGCGACACCCGCGACACCGCAGGCGATGGCAATGTTACGTGGCTTCATGACGGCTCCTCTCGTCCTGTTAGCGCAATTGTCGCAAAAGGAGCGCGGGCATGATGGCTCAACTTGGTGAGCGGCGCGGAATTAAGCACGGAATGAAGAGTGCGGCGCTGGCGTGGCGGGGTATGCTGGAGGGGACCATCAACCCAGCGAAAGGGGAGAGCATGACGGATCAGGAAACGATCGAGCGCGTGCACGTGACGGCCGACGATATCGAGGCCTCCAACGACCTTATCGACTTTATCGAGGCATGCCCCAGCATGTTCCATACGGCAGCGACCATTATGGCCGAACTCGACGAGGCGGGCTTTACCTACCTGCCCGAGAACGCAGCGTGGGACATCGAGCCGGGCGGGCGTTATTACACGCAGCGCAACACCTCGAGCGTCGTTGCCTTTAAGGTGGGCGAAGACCTGGCCGCTACGTGGGGCGAGGACGGCGTTGCCGGCGACTATCATTTTCAACTCACGGCGTCACACAGCGATTCGCCGACGTTTAAGGTTAAGGCCGTGCCCGAGCTCGACGGCGCGGGCGAGACGCTGCGCCTGAACACCGAGGCCTACGGCGGCATGATCGACTACACCTGGTTCGATCGCCCGCTGGCACTTGCGGGCCGCGTGCTGGTGCGCGAGGGCGACCGTATCGAGAGCCGCTTGCTCGCTACCGAGCGCGAAGTTGCCATTATCCCGAGCCTTGCCATCCATATGAATCGTGGCGTTAACGAGGGCTTTGCGCCCAACCGAGCTGTCGACCTGTGCCCGCTCATCAGCGCCGGCGACCTTAAGCAGGGAGATTTTGACGCCCTGATCGCCGACGAACTGGACGTTGAGCCCGAGCAAATTTTGGGTCGCGACCTGTTCCTGGTCAATCGTCAGGATGCACGCATTTGGGGCTGGGCCGACGAGTTTATCTCGACGCCCAAGCTCGACGACCTGGCCTGCGCCTACACCTCGCTGCAGGCATTTTTGGGTGCCGAGAATGCGCACGACGTTTCGGTCTTTTGCTGCTTTGATAACGAGGAGGTTGGCTCCGAGACCAAGCAGGGCGCCATGTCGACGTTCTTGGCCGACGCGCTGCGCCGCATCAACGGGTCGCTGGGCTTCGATGACGAGTCGTACCACCGCGCACTTGCCGCTTCGATGCTCGTGAGCTGCGACAACGCGCATGCCGTGCACCCCAACCACGCCGAGAAGTGCGACGCCCGCAACCAGGTTGTGCTTAACGGCGGCATCGTCATCAAGGAGGCCGCCAACCAGCACTACTGCACCGACGCCTTTAGCCGCGCGGTGTTCCAGGCCATTTGCGATGACGCCGACGTGCCCACGCAGGCCTTTGCCAACAAGAGCGATATGGCCGGCGGTTCTACCCTGGGCAATCTGTCCAATATGCAGGCGAGCATGCATGCCGTGGACGTGGACCTGCCGCAGCTTGCCATGCACTCGAGCTACGAGACCGGCGGCGTGCGCGACGTAATGTACGCCATCCGCGCCCTCACCGCCTTCTACGAGCGTGACCTGACCATCAACGGCGCCGAAAGCGTGGAACTCTAAAACCTGCCAAAAAGGGACAGGTTTATTTTGGCAGGTTTTATCTGGGCGAATGCAAAGGGTGAAACCGAACTAGATCTGCGATACGTGGCCGCCGAGGTGCAGTGCGCCTCGGCGGCTTTTTGTGTACAGAGTACGGCTAATGCTTATAAATGCTATACATGCTTTACGTATCTACCATAGAGCTTTATGATATTTTGAAGTATTAAGGAGGGGTCATGACCACAACAGCCGCTCAGATCAACGTACGTCTCGATGCCGATCTTAAAAGGAGTGGGGACGCCGCTCTCTCCAAGGCCGGTATGACGCCGAGCCAAGCGGTGCGAGCGCTCTGGCAGCTTGCAGCATCGCTGGCCGATCGCCCCGGTGCGCTCGAGGATATCCTGCTGCCCAGTCGTGCCCGGGCGGAACAGCGCGAGCGCGAAAAGGCCGCCAAACGTAAGCTCGAGCTTATGGATCAGGGGTCGAAGCTGTTCGCTGCCGCTTGCTGTGAGTCGGGAATCGATATGGTCAAGGCTCAGCCATCGGACGACGAAGAGCTCAAACGGAATGCCTATGCGGATCGCTATGGCGAGGAGATGAGCTGGCTCTATGAGTGAGACTCCAAAGCGCATCTTGGTTGACACCAACGTGTGGCTCGATTACTTCATTCCCTCACGACGTGGTCGTTCGGTGGCGATTGAGTTTTTACGCGATGCATGCACGGCGCAGGTTGATTTGCTGTATGCGGCGACATCGTCCAAAGACCTGTTTCATTTGATTTCAAGCGAACATAAGGCATGGTATCGGCGAGAGCACGGCTCGCTTTCTCAAGATGCTGCCGTGGCGTCGACATCACTTGCATGGGATTGCCTCGACGTGTTGTCGCAACTTGCCACGTCGGTACCCTGCGACCTGAGTGACATATGGATGGCGAGCAGACAGCGTGAGCTCCATAGCGATTACGAAGACGATTTAATCATTGCGGCAGCGATACGTGCTCAGGCGGATCTACTGGTCACCAACGATGTCAAACTCTGTTCACACGCACCCGTCGCAGCAATGAGCGTAGAAGACGCAAAGAATTACTTAGCAACGCTCTAGCAATTTGAAGACCCTGCAGGTCGAATAAAAGTCAGCGAATGCCCCCAGGCAGGGCCGCGCCAGCCAGTCCCTACAGGTTGAACAAAAGTCAGCGAGAGCCCGTCTGGGCGAGCAAGGTGCCTTGAAACAAGGCGGCATTGACCTTCTGGTCATGCCGCCGAAGTTGAAAGGCAGATTGCCGTCCAGACGGGCTCGCAGCGTCGGCTCATTACGCCGTTCGTTAGAACGGCGTAATACTTAGTGTTCGATCCAACAACGTAGCGTCTCGCCCGCCTGCAGGTGACGCAGATTCTCCGCGGCGATGTCGACCACGTTATTGAGCGTGGCCTCTAGGTGGAACCAGCCGGAGACATGCGGCGTGATGAGCATGTTGGGCGCGTCCCACAGGGGGCTTGTCGCAGGCAGCGGCTCGGGATCGGTGACGTCGACCGCGGCGCCGGCAAGATGTCCCGACTCCAGGGCGGCAACCAAGTCGTCGGCGACCACAAGATCGCCGCGGCCGCCGTTGGCAAAGAAGGCGCCCGGTTTCATCGCGGCGAAAAACTTGGCATTCGCAAGACCCCGGGTCTCGGGCGTGCTGGGCAAAAAGGACGCGACGATATCAGCCTCGGCCAGGCGTTCGGGCAGGGCATCCATGCCGTCCATGTCCTCAAACACAATGGGGTAAACGAGCGGATGGCGCTTGATGCCGCGGACGTGTGCGCCCATGCTGCGGCAGAGCGTGGCAAAGTGGCCGCCGATATCGCCCGCGCCCAGCACCAGCACGTTGGCATTTTTGAGCGAGGTAACCTGCCCCAAATCCTCCCAGCGATGCTCGCACTGCAAGTCGTGATAGCCGGGCAGGCGCTTCATCATGGAAAGGACCATGGCAAACATGTGCTCGCTCACGGCCTGACCGTAGGCGCCGATTGAGCAAGACAGCTTGGCTTCAGCCGGTACGGTGCCGGCGGCAAGGTAGTCGTCATAGCCGGCGGTCTGCAATTGCAGCAGCTGGAGGTGCTCGCATGCGGCAAGCAGGGCAGGGTCGATGTTGCCCAGGATCACGTCGGCGTCGGCAACCTGCTCGCGCGTGACGGCGTCGGCGCTCGTGTAGATAAAGTCCTCGCCCGGAGCGCTCGACTCGAGGATTGCGCGGTGACGATCGTTGGCGGGCAGCAAAACCAAGATGTTCAAGAGAATTCCTCTCCGCTCAACCTGCCAAAAAGGGACAGGTTTATTTTGGCAGGTTTTATCAGACAAAACGTTCAAACAAAAACGCCGGATGCAAGACGAGCGTGCCCGTCAGCATCCGGCGCATCCATGGTTACCAGCTCAGCAGCTCGTAACCGTCCTCGGTCACCACGAGCTGTACCTCGCACTGCGCCGAGTCGCCGCCGTCCTTGGTGCGCACGCACCAGCCATCGCCCTTGCTAATCTTGATATCGGGCGCTCCGGCGTTGACCATGGGCTCGATGGTAAAGACCATGCCCGGGGCCATGATGGTGTCCACATCGGGCGCCTCGGTGGTAAAGCCCACAAACGGGTCCTCGTGGAACTCCTTGCCAATGCCGTGTCCGCCGTACTCGCGCACCACGCTAAAGCCAGCGTCCTCGACCGTCTTTTGCACGGCCTCGGCCATAACAGAGAGCGGCAGCCACGGCTTGACGGCGGCCAGGCCCGCCTCCACGCTGGCGCGAGTGACGTCGACCAGGCGCTGGCGCTCGGCCGAGACCTCGCCGATGCAGAACATACGGCTCGAGTCGCTAAAGTAGCCGTCCAAGATCGTAGAGCAGTCCACGTTGATGATGTCGCCCTCGTGCAGCACGTCCGTATCGCAGGGGATGCCGTGGCAGACCACGTCGTTGATCGAGGTACACACGCTCTTGGGGTAGCCTTCGTAGTTGAGGTCGGCCGGCGTGCCGCCATGCTCGACGGTGTAGTCGTAGATCATCTGGTCGATCTGGTTGGTGGTCATGCCCGCGGCGATGTGCTCGCCCACGTAGTCGAGCACGCCTACGTTGATGGCGGCCGAGCGCTTGATGCCCTCGATATCGGCGGGCGTCTTGTAGAGCGTGCGGGGCAGAACCTCCCAGCCCTCTTCCCACAGGCGCTCGAGGCGCTCGTCGAAGGCGCTGTGGCATTTCTTATATTTTTTGCCGCTGCCGCACCAGCAAGCGTCGTTGCGGCCGGGCACGGGTCCATTGTCAAACATGGCTAACTTCCTTTCATTCGCAGCTAGTATAGCCCACCCGCAGCCCCGTCCCAAAAAGACTGCCCTGGGCGGCTGTGCGGTTCCGCTAGTAGCTCACCTGGCAGGGGATGCCGAGGGCGCGTACACGTGCGGCAATCTTGTCGAGCACCTCGGGCGCCGCTTTAGCAAGGCCGGCGACCGGTGTCTCGCGCGCCACCGTGTAGATGGTCGCTTCCTGCGGACGAATGCGCTTGAGCGCCGCGAGCCAAGGGCCGACGTACTCCTCGCCGGTGTTGTCGATGAGCTTGCCCCGGTGCTCGCCGCTCAAAAAGATCGTCTGGATAATAACGTGACCGTCAAAGCTCGCGAACGTCTCGATCTGGTGCTCGACGTCGTAGGGGCCAACAGGCTGGTCGAGCAGCTGGATAAACGCCGGGTCGACCGTATCGAGCTTAAGAATGTTGTCGTCGACCATCATGAGCGCATCGTGTACCTCGGGGCGGTCGGCGCGCGTGCCGTTGGAGAGCACGGCGATCTTGGAGTTCGGGGCAAGCTCGTCGCGCAGCGCGACGGCACCGGCGATGGCCTGCGGAAACTCCGGTGCGGCGGTGGGCTCACCGTTGCCGGCAAACGTGATCACATCGGGGAGCTCTCCCTCGGTTGCCATCTCGCGCAGCTTTGCCTCGAGTGCATCGAGCACCACGGCAGCCGTGTTATACGGCTCGTGGCAGGGGCGCTCGGCGTTGAGGCCGTTCTCGCAGTAGATGCAGTCGAACGTGCAGATTTTGCCGCTGGCGGGCATCATGTTGACGCCGAGCGAGAGGCCAAGGCGACGACTGCGAACGGGCCCAAAGATGGGGCTGGCATTCAAAAACGTAGACATAGGCATATGCTCCTCAAGACAATTGTGCCTAAGCATAGCATCGGCTCCAAAGCAAGGCGCGGGCTCTTGCTTTACAAGTTTCGTTTTTTCACGTCGCTCATGATGCCGTGCCATGAAAAGCCTCAGGTCGGGTACAGTTAATCTGTTAACAAGGCGTAAGGCAATGCGGGTCTATCCAACCGTACTGACGTGCAACTGGATGGGCATTGACGATGGGAACACAGTATGGATTTTGCGGTCGAGAATGCGGGCACCACGATTGCCTGCCGCGAGTATGCCGGCCCGGTTGTATCGTCCGATACACCCGCCTTGGTGTGCGTGCACGGCGCCTGCGTCGACGGTGCCTTTTTTGACGGTATCGCCCGCGAGCTCGCCTGTGACTACCGCGTCATTGCCTACGACCGCCGCGGTTGCGGCGAGAGCGGCGACGCTGTAGACGGACGCTACGACCTCGCCGTCCAGGCTGCCGACCTGCAGGCCGTTATCGAGCATATTGGCGCTCCGGCAAACGTGCTCGCGCACAGTGCCGGTACGCTGGTGACCCTGGAGCTTCTCCGTGCAAACCCCGCCATAATCTCGCGTGCGATTCTGCATGAACCCGCCGTGACGGATGAGGGTGCCGGCCTGGGCGCGGCCCCGGTTTTGCTCGAGATGATCGCCGCGGGAAAGGTCTCCAGGGCATTGCGGGCCTTCCTGGGCGCCATCGGCGATTCGGACCCTGAGGCCCCCAAGTTAACCGAGGCGGAAGCCAAACATGCCCTGCGCAACGGCCGCAGTTTCATGGCGAACGAATACGGGATTACTATGACCTGCGTTCCCGATTGGAATAGCGTTCGCGCGTCAAAAACGGTGGCCGCTGTGCTCCTGGGCGAGCTCTCGATTGGCACGCCCCGCGAGGCGGGCACGAGGATGGCGGCTGAGCTTTTGGACTGTCCGCTCGTAACGATTCCCGGGGCGCACAACGGCCTGCGCGATCGTCCGGCAGCGGCTGCCCGGGCTGTCCGTGGCATCCTGGGGTTCTAGCACCCGCAATAGTCAAAACAGGCTCCATCCGCAAACGTTTCGGCCGTGTTAACAAATGTGCTCAAAACCTCACGTCTGCGGCTTCAATCGCGCCGTCTGCCAACTCATAAAAATGTAACAGCATTCACGTGCCTACCTGCATCGGCAAGGTGTTACTCTTGTAACATTTGGAACCCACCGCTACCATGCGAAACTATCGAAAGGGCCCCATATGCTCAATAATCACGAGGCCAATCTAACCGACGAGGAGGCTGCCGCCGAGGTCGCCCGTGTCGCGAAGACCTACCCCGTGGTACGTTTGCTGTCGGCCGATCAGATTAAGAGCGAGCCTAACTGCCTACTCGCCGGCGATCGGTGCCCTTGTCTGCGTCAGTCGAGCCTTGAGGCCTTGAGAGATTCCGATGAGGTGTCGGAGCAACTGCTCAACGATGGCGTTGAGTACCGCGCCCATCTGCGCCCCCTGAAGGTCGAGGGCGAGCCTCATGTCCTGCTGATGGTGCGTCCGATCGATGAGCAAGAGGCTGCAGAAGAGGACCTTGTCTACACCGATGTGCTGACGAGTGTGCACAATCGCCGGTATTACGAGGAAAAGCTTCGCGGCGCCCGTATGAATGCCGGCGTTGCGATGATCGACCTTGATGATTTTAGGGTCTTCAACGATACGTGTGGCCGTCATGCCGGCGACCTTGCGCTCGGTGCTGTGGCGACAGCCATACGCAGCGGAATTCGTTCGACTGACGAGCTTGTGCGCTATGGCTGCGACAAGTTTGTGGTTGTCATGCCCAATATTCCCTCCGATGACTTCGCCCGTCGCCTGCATCAGGTGTCCGATGCCGTTCGTGCCACGATTATTCCGGGCCATGAGTACATGAGCTTGACGGCATGTGTTGGTGGCGTTCGCATTCATGGCGAGACGGTCGATGAGGGCGTTGGCCGCGCTGTCCAGTTATTGAGCCGCGCTAAGGCAAAAGCCGGTACGGTCGTGACCGATGCCGATTCCATCGAGGCCTTCCAAAGCGAAAAGCCTTTGGTGCTTATTGTCGATGACTCCGAGATGAACCGAGTCATTCTCAACGAGATGCTCAGGGACGAGTACTGCATCCTCGAGGCCGATAACGGTCGTATGGCGCTCGACATGGTCGACCGCTATGGCGATGAGTTGTCGCTCGTGCTGCTGGACATTGTCATGCCGGGCATAAGCGGCTTTGAGGTGCTGGCCGATCTGTCGCGCCGAACGGGTATCGACAATCTGCCTGTCATCATGATCTCGAGCGAAGATTCCGATGATATGGTGCTGCGCGCGTATGAGCTGGGCGCCTCGGACTATATCAACCGCCCGTTTGACTCCCGTGTCGTGCGCCGCCGTGTAAGCAACACCATCCGCCTATACGCCAAACAGCGCCGTCTGACGAGCCTGCTGTCCCAGCAGTACAACGAGCGTGTCAAGAACAGTCGCATGCTCATCGACATCATGGCCGGTGTCATGGAGCTTCGCAATGGCGAGAGCGGCAGGCACGTTACGAATATCGAGAAGCTGACCGAGCTGCTGCTTGGCTGCCTGGTCCAGCGTAGTGACAATATCTTCCTCGACAATGAGGAACGCTCCACGATTGCTCTGGCTTCGGCGCTGCACGATATCGGCAAGATGTCGATTGACGATGCGATTCTCAACAAGCCCGGGCGCCTCACGTCCGAGGAATTCGAGATTATGAAGACGCATACCACGATCGGCGCCGACATGCTGCTCGAACTGGGCCGCCATCACGCCGGCAATGCGCTTATGGAATATGCGTACCAGATTGCGCGCTGGCACCACGAGCGTTGGGATGGCAGGGGTTATCCCGACGGCCTTAAGGGCGACGATATCCCCATCGCCGCGCAGGTGGTTTCGGTGGCCGACGTGTACGATGCGCTGACGAGCGTGCGCGTGTACAAGGATGCTATCCCGCACGAGGAAGCGATCCAGATGATCCTGGACGGTAAGTGCGGTACCTTTAACCCGCTGCTGCTCGACTGCCTGCTCGAGGTGCAAGACCAAATTGCCGAGACGTTGGCACGCCCCGCTGACGTCGTCGCGTTTCCCACGATTTAGTTTGACAAAAGGAGTTTTAACCCATGATTTCCATGCGTGAGGCGTATGAGAAGATTGGCGCCAATTATGATGACGCGTGCGCTCGGCTGATGGGCGATGAGATGCTTGCCCGCTTTGCCCTCAAGTTTTTGGATGACGAGAGCATGGACAAACTGGAGGCCGCCATGGCGGCAGGAGACGCCGAGAGTGCGTTTATGGCAGCGCACACGCTCAAGGGCGTGAGCCAGAACCTGGGATTCAACAATCTCTACGAGCCGGCGGTCGTGGTGACCGAGGAGCTGCGCGGCGCCGATGCCGTTGACGGCGCTCGCGAGGGAATGCATGCGCTGCAGCAGCAATATGCAGCTACGATGTCGGCCCTGCGCGAGGCGGCTGAATAAGAGGCTGTGAGCCTTGATGACTATGAGAGTGGATAATCTCCCGTTTTAGGCCCGGTGGCGGCCTCAAAGTGGGAGATTATCCACTCTCGTTCGATACGTGTCCAAAAATCCACTCTCACCCCTTCTGATTAGTGAATGGGCTATGCGCACTGGCGGGGCTTTCCGCATGCAATCCATATCGTTGTTCGATAAACTATTCGGATAACGATAGATTCGATGAGGGTGAGTGTATGTCCAACAGCGTTCAGCGTATGGCCAAGGCGGGCGAGACTGTAAGGAAGCTTGGCTTTTGCATGGCGGTCGTTTTTGCGGGAATGCTCGTCGCTTTTGCCGCGTTGGTTGTTTACGTGATCTGGTATGCGGTTGCAAACGTTGTTTCTGTCGATTCTTTCGGTGTCGTGACGCTTCTCGATGGCGGGAGCATCGTTATCCCAAGCGGATTGTGCCTGGCACTCGTCGTGGGTATTTCGCTTGTCGTTTTGTGCGGGATCAGCCGTAACATCTCTCGGGGCGTCTCGCCCTTTACCAAGACGCATGTGCGGCTTATCCGTGTTCTCGCGCTTGCCTTTGCTGTTAACGCCGCGGTTTCGCTTGTTGATGCCTATGGATCGGTCAATCTCACCATTGGCGGTCTGGAGCTTTACATCGTGCCCCATTCCTTCGTTATTGAGATTTGCCAAGGCGCTACCTTTGATGCGGGGTCGTTTATCGGCGCAGTTGTCTGTTTGTTTATCTCGGCGATCTGGAGTTATGCTTCGCTGCTCCAAGAGCAGTCTGACGAGCTTGTGTAGGAGGAAACATGAGCTATCTCATCATCGAGCTTGAGACGCAGCTGCTTAAGACCGGAAAGACCAGCGCTGATCTGATTCGGGCGACGGGGCATACTCCGGCTAATATTTCAAAGCTTAGAAACGGAAAGATAAAAGCTATTCGCCTAAAGACGCTTCTCGATATCTGTGATGAGCTTGATTGTCAACCGGGAGATATTATTCAGCGCGTGAGCGAGAAAGAGCTTGAGGAGCTTATTGTCGAGCGCGCGAAAAATGTCGTGAGACAGATGCGGGATGTCGGAGGCAACGAGGCGTCGCTTCCGACATCAGTCTTTGCTGTCGATTTGAGTGACGAGTAGCTTAAGGTGAACAACTAAAACGAAATATCAGCGTGAGGGAACCCGTGTCTAACACGGGTTCCTTCTTATAGATTATCTTGACAAATATGAGTTATCGAAAAACAATAACAACTATGAAAAACGATAAAGGAAAGAAGGAACGATATGAGCGGTTTTGTTATCAAGCGGAACAGGAGGACAGTGAACGCATCAGCGATAAAGCTATCAAAAGTTTCAAAACGCTACGGGAAACGGCACGTTTTGCATGACGTTTCCTTCGAGGTGCATCAGTCTGAGCTCTGTGCCCTTGTCGGTGCAAACGGGGCGGGCAAAAGCACGCTCATTAAAATCGTCTTGGGTATCTGTGAGCCATCGTCGGGAAGCGTGGAACTCTTCGGAGGCAAGTCAAAAAGAGAGCTTAGCCTGATGCGGACGCGTGTCGGCTATGTACCAGATTCCAGTGGAGCATACCAATCTCTCAGTGCGGTTGAGAATCTTCAAATCCGATGTGCGGAATGGGGGCTCGATGAGAAACGTGAGGTTCCTCGCGTCTTGGGCCTAGTCGGGCTGGACGTCGATGAGAAAAAGAGCGTGAGCAGTTTTTCTCTGGGAATGAAACGGCGACTGGATATAGCTACGGCTTTGTTGGGCGACACCGACGTACTAATTTTCGATGAGCCGGCAAATGGGTTGGACCCGCTGGGCATCGAGAGTATATGGGCCCTTATCGGCCGATTGAATCGAGAACAGGGTAAGACCATGCTCATCTCTAGCCATGATTTGAATGAGTTGGCATCGGTTGCAACAAGTTGCGTGTTTATTCATGACGGCGAACTGCTAAAAAAGGAATCGATGGACGTCATAAGGGATGAGGCGTCGTCCCTAAAAGAGTATTACAGGCGCTTGATGAAGGCGGTCTCGCTATGAAGCGGGCGATCCATTCCATAAAGGCAGATATGATGCGTTTGCACGGGATGTTTCCAGCGAAGTTTGGTCTTGCGCTTATGCTGGCGTTCGGCCTTCTCTTCGGTGTCTTTCTAAATAACGGAGCAACGTTGCTAGCCTTTGGCTATGGCGTTTGTGGGGAGGATATTGGTTTCCTCTGGAATGCAATCGATCCTTCTGCGCCTGATGAGTCCCTTGCGCGCAGCGCTTTTGCCGGTACATCCCTGTTCGTTCCACTCATCGTTTGTTTGGTGATTTTACAGGAGCATGGCTATAAAGAGGGGCACCGAATTTCTTCGGCAAGAGGTCTCAACCGCTTTTATGGGGCTCTAGCCCATGCATTTTCGTCTGCTTTAATAATGGCTCTGTTAGACCAAGGTTGACATAAAAACGATGTCACCGCGAGGCGGT
>NZ_QRYG01000018.1:0-46713 GCF_003462845.1 Collinsella sp. AF15-51
TGATTGGTTGTTGAGCGTTGGTCAAAATGGTTGTTTTTACAGTAGCGCTAACACATGTGGGCGCCCGCGCCCGAGCCCGGCAGCCACGCGAGCTCCTACGCCGACGCCACCGGGGCGGGGGCAAACTACGTCTACCTGGTGGACGCGGCGGACGACAGAGGCAATGTCCGAGAGCTCCAGCTCATCTTCTTCGGGCGGGAGTCGGACGGCGAGGGCTGGCTCGAGATCGAGGCGCGCGGCGGCTCGGGCGTGCGCTACCGCGCGTGCGACGCGGCCGAGACACCCGTGGCTGCGCGCAGGGCTCTGGACCGCTGAGCGCGGCGTTAGTACAATTCCGACGAGAGTTTCAGGAGGTCGAACATGGCGAGGATACTGGCAGTGGATGATGAACGGGCGATCCTCGACGCGCTTGCGCGCGTCCTCGGCCGCGACGGCCATGAGATCGTCAAGGCGGAGGACCCGACGGCGGTCCCGGGGATGGACCTCTCGCGCTTCGACCTCGTGCTCTGCGACGTCATGATGCCGGGGCTCGACGGCTTCGAGCTCGTGCGGCAGATCCGCCCGGACTTCGACGGCCCCATCGTCTTCCTGACCGCTCGCGTGGCCGAGGAGGATGCCGTGGCCGCCTACGGCCTGGGCGCCGACGACTACGTCCGCAAGCCCTTCGGGGCCGCGGAGCTGCGCGCCAAGGTCGCGGCCCATCTACGCCGTGAGCGCCGGCCGCGCTCGCACGCCCTCTCCTTCGGGGAGGTGCGGATCGACCTCAGGGCGCGCGGCCTCGCCGTGGGCGGCGAGGCCGTGCCGCTCACGCCCACCGAGTACGCCATCTGCGAGTACCTCGCCCGCCACCCCGGGCAGGTCATGAGCCGCGCGCAGATACGCGAGGCGGTGCTCGGCTGGGAGAGCGACGCCGACGACGCGGCCATATCCATGCAGGTCAGTCGCGCCCGGAGGAAACTCTCCGAGGCCGGCGCCGATCCGATCGCGACCGTCTGGGGGATGGGGTACAAGTGGCAGCTCTGAGGATCGGGGCGCGAGGTCGCGGGGGCATGCCGCTCTCCTTCGTCATCGCGCGCTACTTCGCCTACGCGTTCGCGGCAGTCGCCACGGCGTGGCTCGCCTCGTTCATGATGCTCTCTGTGGCGATCAACGCGGGCTTCGTCTACGAGGCAAGCTGGGGGCCGGCCAATGCGCGCGAGGTCGCGGAGGGCCTGGCACGCGACGGCGTCTGCGGGCAGCAGGACGTGCCGACGGCGTACCGCTACCTCATCCTGAACAAGGACGGAAACGTGCTGATGACAGACCTCGAGAGCACGCGGCTCGAGGACGCGAAGGAAATGGCTCGTACGGCACTCGCCGCGGATCCGGGCACAGTGGAGATCGAGGGCGGGGGTTCGGGCGTTACCTACGCCGCGTTCCCGCTCAAAGGTGGCGGGGCCTGCGCGCTCGTCAGCGAGTATCTGCCGCAGTGGGTCTCGCGCGACCTCGCCGGCCTGCTTCCCAACCCGCAGAACCTCATGCTCGTCGGCGCCACGGCGGGAAGCGCACTTGCGCTTGCGCTCGTCGCGCGCCGCGCGAGCCGCGTGATCTCGCGTAAGATGGCGCCGCTCGCGGAGGCGGCGGGGCGCGTCGGCGCGGGGGAGCTCGACTTCGCGGTCGGCAGCACCAACGTGCGCGAGGTGAACGACGTCCTCGCCGCGATGGACGCCATGCGGGCCTCCCTCGCCGAGTCGCTCGAGGCCCGCTGGGCCGCGGAGCGGGGGCAGCGCGAGCAGATGACGTCGCTCGCCCACGACCTCAAGACGCCGCTCACCGTGCTGCGCGCCAACGCCGACTTCGTAGCGGAGGAGCTGGAAGACGAGAAAGACGCCGACCTCGCGGCCGCCGCGCGCGACATAGCCGGCAGTGTCGAAAGGCTCGACGGCTACGTGCGCCTGCTCATCGAGGCCTCGCGCGGGTCCGGCGGGGCGGAGAGGGCCCCCATGCGGCCGGCCGAGCTTTGCGAGCAGGTCCTCGCCGAGGCCGCCCAGATCGCCCGGGCGCGAGGCGTGACGCTCGACGCGGCCACGGGCCCCGCTGTCGCGGGCGCGCCCGAGGCCGCGCTCGACCGAACCGCCCTGGCGCGAGCCGCCGCGAACCTCGTGGCCAACGCCGCCGAGCACGCACGCTCGCGCGTGGCTGTCTCCTGCGACGTCGCGGGCGGGCACCTCGTCATCGAGGTTGCCGACGACGGACCGGGCTTTTCTCCCGCCGCCCTCGAACGCGGCTGCGAGCGCCTCTTCACAGACGACTCCTCCCGCTCCTCGCGTGACGAAGGCCGCCACTACGGGCTCGGCCTCCACGTCGCCTCCGAGGCCGCGAGCGCCCACGGGGGATCCGTCTCGCTCGCCAACGGCCCCTCGGGCGGTGCGGTGGCCACCATCGCGGTCCCCCTGTGCGGGATCTGACGATTTCCTCGATGTCTACCTCGACTGCGATATGTCGCTCGCCGAGGCCGCGACGAGATGGTGTTGCGTCTGCCCCGTTTGGTGCTTCTAGCTCAAATTTGATCTGATGTAAGGCCCGTGCAATCCTGCATGGGCCTTACTTTTGGCAATTGCTCGACCGATTCGTGGCTTGAAACACAAATTATCGAGTTAAGGAGAAATGGGGTCATACAGCAGCTCTCAGAGCGCTTGCCGCACTCCCCCGCCATTACCTCTGCGGCGTCCTCGTATAGAGCCCATACCGTTTGGCATATCGTTGCAATCGCCCACTTGTCCACCGGTCAAGTGAACTACTGGAATAAATACAGCGACACGCTTGTCCGTTACAGTCGCTATATCTGTGTAAATCGCCGCGATAAATACAGCCTGTACTCGGCTGTATACCAACTACGCGTATGTAGATTCATATCGCGTTAATAAATCGACTCAAGCGTGTGCAAAACGCGCAAGTAACCGCAAAAGGCGATTATCGCTCAGGTAGATTTTTGGCACCCCGTTGCTTAATCAAAATTAAGCAATTGCTTAAAACAAAAAAGGTCAGGCACTAGATGCCTGACCTGCAAACTTCTGGTCGGGACGACTGGATTCGAACCAGCGACCCCTTGACCCCCAGTCAAGTGCGCTACCAAGCTGCGCCACGTCCCGAAGCTTTTGTTTGTTGCTCTGCTCTCGCTCGCAACAGGGAGTATATTAACCCGAAACTTTAGACTTGTGCAAGAACTTTTTTACAAATTTTGAAGCAAGTCCAAAATTGTATCTGCGAGCTGGGGTTTTGTTAGAACGGGAAGTTCTTGCGTACCCGTTGTGCTCACAATCCAGGCCTTGTTGGTATCGGTTCCAAAGCCCGAATCGGCGCGTGAGACATCGTTGGCGATAATGGCATCGCAACCCTTGCGGTCGAGCTTTCGCTGTGCGTACTCCAGGACGTTATCGGTCTCGGCCGCAAAGCCGATCACGCACCGCTCCCCCTTCTGGCGCGAAAGCTCAGCCAAAATATCGACCGTCTCGACCAGTTTGATGCGATCCAAGCGCTCGTTGGCCTTTTTGAGCTTATGGTCCGCAGGGGATACGGGGGTGTAGTCGGCGACAGCGGCCGCACAAATGGCCACATCGGCCGTCTGAAAGGCGCTGAGCGCTGCCTTCAGCATTTCAGCGGCGGTCTGCACGCGCACGCACTCCACGCCGTGGGGAACGTCGAGCGATGTCGGTCCCAGCACGAGCGTGACGGCGGCACCGCGACGTGCGGCCTCCCCCGCCAGGGCGATACCCATCTTGCCCGAAGAACGGTTGCCAATGAAGCGCACGGGGTCAATCGGCTCATGCGTGGGGCCGGCGGTAATGACGATGCGCTTGCCCGCCAGGTCTTGTTGCACGGGATTGAGCACCTCGCAGACGGCCTCGACGATGTCCTCGGGTTCGCTCATGCGCCCCGTGTCCACGTCGCCGCAGGCAAGGTAGCCACTGCCGGGTCCCACCACGTGGACGCCGCGCTCGCACAGCGTGGCCATATTGGCCTGCGTGGCCGACGCCTTCCACATGCCATTGTTCATGGCCGGCGCGATAACGACGGGCCGCGGTGTCGCAAGCAACGTTGTGGAGATGAGGTCATCGGCGATGCCGTTGGCCATCTTGGCGATGATATTGGCCGTCGCGGGCGCCACGACCACCAAGTCGGGCTCCTGCGCCAGCGAGATATGGTGGATGGGGTCAGACGGGTCGTCGAATAGCCCAACCGCGACCGGCTCATTGGTGAGCGCGCGGAAGGTGAGCGGCCCCACAAACTCAGTGGCATGCTCGCTCATGACGACCTTGACGTACGCGCCGCGCTTTTGGAGCAGGCGCACGATATTGCACGACTTATAGGCGGCGATCCCGCCGGTAATGCCCAGCAGGATCGTTTTTCCCTCAAGTTGCATTGAATTGTTGGGTGCCGCCATCGTTTAAGCTTCCTTGTTCGGGAGCACCAGCAGGCGGTGGCAGTACGGGCAGTGCGTAATCTCGCTACCGTCGTGGTTGAGGTCGCTCATGGACGATGCTTGCAGCGCGGTGTGGCAGACCGTGGGGATGTTGCCCTTGATGGTCTCGACGGCTAGGCCGCGGAACTGCTTGAGCAGACGTTCGTAATCGGTGAGCACGTCGGTCGGCAGCGTGGCGGCAAGCGCGGTGCGCTCCTTGGTGGCGGCATCGATCTGAGCCTGCAGATTGGCAGCCTTGGCGCGGGCAGCCTTGGTATCGGCCTTCACGCCCTCCTCGAACTTGGCGATGATGGCCTGCGCGCGAGCCTCTCGGTCAAGCGCTTCCTTATGGGCGACGACGACGTCCTTGCGGGTGTGCTCGATCTTGTCCAAGCGCTTGGCCAGGGTGGCGAGCTCGTTCTCCAGGTCCTGAACCTCGCGGTAGTCGGAGCCGTCCACGTGGCGCTTCTTGGCGGCCTCGATGGCGTTGTTGGTCTGAATCTCGGTGGTGTTGAGATCGTCGAGCTCAATGTCCAGATCCTTGCGCTGGGCGTAGAGCTTGGTCATCTCGGACTTGAGCTTCACATAGGTCTTGCGCTTGGAAGCGAGCTCCTTGAGCTCCGGCATATTGGCAAGTTCGCTCTTGTTGCGGGCGAGCTCCAAATCGATCTGTTGCAGCTTGAGTAGCGTAGCGCCGGCGCTCATAAGTTCTCTCCTTTTGTCACAGTCCACCATTGGCAAGGGTTCAGTATTTTAATCGCATGACGGGGGTCGACCCCGGCGTCAACTGCAGAGTTCATCAATATATCAACGAACGGCTCTTCGGAGCGGTCGTGGCCGAGCAAGATCACCGGCAGCCCGCGCAAGGCAAGGTCTTGCGCCACGTGGTAGCCCGCCTCGCCGGTTACGATGACATCTGCGCCCGCGGCGATGGCGAGCTCTCCAAAGTCTCCCAGGGAGCCGCCCAAAATAGCGACGGTACGGCATGCGTGCTCGGCTTTGCCCCACACACGCGGGTCGCTGCCGAAGGCCGTAGCAGCACGGGCGGCAAGATCGCGCAGCGTGCACGGGTCGTTGAGCGTCGCAAGCGCGCCCAGGCCGGTGGCCTCGGGGTCGTCCACGTGCTCTAGCGAGCTCACGGGCGCGGCGCCCAGCAACTCGCTCAGGCAGACGCGCGCCTCGTGCGAGCGGTCCAGATTGGTATGGAGCGAAATAATGCTCATCCCGCAGCGGGCCGCCCCGTAGAGCGCCGCGCTGCACTGGGGACGCATCGCACTGGGCGGGCAAAACGCCTCGGGCGCCTTGATGTAGACGGGATGATGCGTGAGCAACACGTTAGCACCGGCCTCCAAGGCGAGGTGCACGTTGGCCCTGGTGGCGTCGAGTGCGCAGGCCACGCCGCGGATCTCGTCATCGGGGTCGCCTACGGATAAGCCTACATGGTCCCAAGGTTCGGCGTCCGTCTTGGGATAGCGCGCCAGCAGGGCGCGCTCGAGCTCGGCGACGATCATGCGGCACCCACGATCGACAGCAGCGCCCGGGCAAAGTCGTCCAGATCGCCCGGGTTTACGCGGTCATCGAACGAGATGCGAAGGGCGCCGAGAGCCTGCTCGCGGCCAATACCCATGGCGCTCAAAACGTGGCTCGGGTCCATGCTGCCGCTCGAGCAGGCAGAGCCGGCCGAAACCTCAAAACCGGCGGCGTCGAGCTTGATGATGAGCTCTTCGGAGTCCATGCCGTCAACGTAGATCGAAACAATGCCGGGCAGGCGATTGGCCTGCGCGTAGTCGCCCATGGTGGCGTGAATGCGCGGATGGGCCGTGAGCGTGGCGTAGAGTTTGTCGGACAAGGCCCGCAGCGTCGCACGCTCTTGGGCCACGGTCGGCAACAGCGCTGAGGCGGCAGCGGCAAAAGCCAGCTGCGTGCGCAGGTCCTGCGTGCCGGCGCGACGGCCGGCCTCCTGTCCGCCGCCGAAGATGCGGGGGCGCAACGGCGCGCGGTTCTTAAGGTAGAGCGCGCCGGAGGCCACGGGGCCGCCAATCTTGTGTGCGGCAACGGTCATGGCGTCGACGCCCAACTCGGTGACATCGAGGGGAATATGCAAGTAGCCCTGAATGGCATCGGTGTGGAACAGGGCGCCGGCGGCATGTGCGGCCGCGGCCAGCTCGCGGATGGGCTGCACCACGCCGGTCTCGTTGTTGGCGACCATAATGCTCACGAGCGCAACATCGTTGCCGAGAAGCTCCGTGAGCGCTGCGGGCTCAATGTAGCCCGCGCGGCAGGGCTGCACCAGGTCGACGGTAAAACCGGCGGCACGCAGCAGCGGCAGGTTGTCCAGAATCGAATCGTGCTCGATGGCCGAAACGATGACACGATCGCGCTTGCGATCGCGCTGACGAGCGCCCTCGGCAAGTCCGAGGAGCGCCAGCTGGTTTGCCTCGGTACCGCCGTTGGTCAAGATAATCTCGGACGGTCGGACGCGCGCGCCAAAGCTGCGGGCAATCTCGCGGCGAGCAACCTCCAGACGCGCAGCTGCCTTGCGGCCGAGCGAATGCAGCGAGTTGGGGTTGACGCCGGCAAGCTCGCTATCGTCGTACTCGCGCTGCGCAAGGAGCGCCTCGGCGCGCATGGGCGTCGAGGCGGCATAGTCAAGATTCACGGGTATGCGGTTTTGACCTGCGGTCATAAGGGTTTATGCCTCCTGTGCGGCCTCGTTGCCCAGCTTCTGCAGCAGCGCAACCTCGGCAGCGGGATCTTCGGACTTAAATACGGCGGAACCTGCCACCAGGACATTGGCGCCAGCCTTGACGACCTCGGCGATATTCTTGGAAGAGATACCGCCGTCGACCTCGATGAGGGGCGAAACGTCGTGACGCTCGCACATGGCCTTGAGCTCGTGCAGTTTGGCGATGGTACCGGGGATAAAGCTCTGGCCGCCAAAGCCGGGGTTCACGCTCATCAGCAGCACCATATCGACGACATCAATGATGCTCTCGAGCACGCACACGGGCGTAGATGGATTGAGCACCACGCCGGCCTTGACCCCGCGCTGCTGCAGATGAGTGAGCGTGCGGTGCAGGTGCGTGGAGGCCTCGTAGTGCACGGTGATCATATCGGCGCCGGCGTCGGCGTACCAATCGACCGTCTCGTCGGGGTTCGACACCATGAGGTGTGCGTCGACCGGCACGTCGGTGGAGCGCTTGACGGCCTTGAGGATGTCAACGCCAAAAGTGAGGTTGCCGGTAAAGTGGCCGTCCATGACGTCGAAGTGCACAAAGTCGGCACCGGCGATCTTGTCGAGGTCGCCCTTGAGGTTGGCCATATCGGCCGAAAGGACGGACGGAGCGATTTTAATGGAACCCATGTTAGTAGCCTTTCTGCGCTAATCGGTGAGTCCGTAGAACTCCTGCGATGGGATGCGGTCGGTGAGAATCTCGAGCGCCCTATCCAAAGTAACACCGTTGTAGAGCGTTTGCTCTACGGCAAAGGTGAGCGGAATGTCTACACCCAGTGAATGGGCGAGCTCGCTGACACTGCGGGCCGCAACGGCGCCCTCGACCACCATGTGCGTGCGTGCCTGGTACTCGTCGAGCGAAACGCCGTGGGCAAACTCGTAGCCAAAGGTGCGGTTGCGCGAATGCTCCGAGGTACAGGTGGCGATGAGGTCGCCCATGCCGGCAAGGCCCATGCAAGTCATGGCCTGCCCGCCGCGGGCATGCACCAGTCGGCTGATCTCGGCCAGGCCGCGCGTCATGATAAGGGCGAGTGTGTTGTCGCCCGCACCGGTACCGGCGGAGATGCCGCACACGATGGCGATAACGTTCTTCATGGCGCCGCATACCTCGACGCCGGTCATGTCCTGCGACAGATAGATGCGGAAGCCCGTGGATAGGAGCAGGTCCTTAAAGGTCTCCCCTATCTGAGGATCTTTGCTGGCGATGACGGCGGCAGAAAGTCCGCCGCGGCAGATCTCTTCGGCATGGTTGGGGCCGGAGAGCGCCGCCACGCGTGCCTCGTTGCCGATCTCGCTGGCAATGACCTCGCTCATGAGCAGGCCGGACTCGGGCTCGATGCCCTTGGTGAGGCACAGAACCGGCGTCTCGTCCGCGATGAACGGCGCCGCTTGGTGGCAGACGTCGCGCAGGTGCGTTGAAGGCACCGCAAAGATGATGGCGTCGGCGCCGTCGAGCGCCTGCGTCAGATCCGTCGTGGCGACGACGTTGCCGGGCAGCTCGTAGTCCACCAGATACCGGGGATTGCGATGCCCCCCGTTAATGCCAGCGGCCGTCTGCTCGCTATGGGCCCACATGTTCACGCGCTCGGCTCGAGCGGCGGCAAGGCCGGCGACGGCGGTTCCCCAGGAGCCGGAGCCAATCAGCGCAACATTCATGACTCTCTCCTACTTATCGTCGGGTTCGGTGACGCGCTTGGTAAACGAGAGCTTGGACTCCTTACCGCACATGAGCTTTTTGATGTTCGCGCGATGGGCCCAAACCACGGTGATGCCGATCATCGCCATGCAAAACTTAAGTCCTAGGCTGCTGTACGGAAAGACCGCGCAGGCGGCGATGGGAAGACCGATGGCCGCGGCAAGCGAGCCCACCGATACAAACTTGGTGATGGCGACGGCCACGATAAACATGCCCAGCAGCGAAAGTCCGATGGGCCAGTACCAGGCGAGGATGACGCCCAAGCCCACGGCGATGCCCTTGCCGCCATGGAAGTTGAGGTACGGCGAGAAGATGTGGCCCCACACCGCTGCCAGGCAGATGACGCCGAGCATCCAGTCGCCGGGGGCTCCGGGAGCCATAATGCTCGGAGGAAAGCCATAGCCCACGCCCGCGATAAGCGGACGCGAGATAAGGACGCAGATGGCGCCCTTAAGACAGTCGAGCAGCAGCGTGAGCGCGGCCACCTTGGGGCCGGCCACGCGCAGGGCGTTGGTGGTACCGATGTTGCCGGAGCCCGCCTTGCGAATGTCCGTGTGGTTGAACACGCGGCCCAGGATCAAGCCAAACGGAATCGCTCCGATAAAGAACGAGACTACGGCGCAGATGGCGGTCAGCAGGATCGGATTATGCATCCTTTTGCTCCTTCTTCCTAAAGAAGAGTCGAATGGGCGTGCCGGAAAAATCGAAGGTCGAGCGCATACGGTTCTCCACGTAGCGCTGGTAGGTGTCGTTGACCAGGTCGCTGTGGTTGACGAAGAACGTAAACGTCGGCGGGTTGACGCCCGTCTGGGTCACGTAGTGCATGCGCAGACGACGCTTGCCGTCCACCACGGTGTGGCCGAACTCGCGCAGGTCGGTGAGGAAGGTGTTGAGACGCGAGGTGGTAATCTTTTGCGAGCGCGTCTTCTCGGCGGCGTCGACCATCGCCCAGATCTTCTCGACGCTGCGGCCGGTCAGGGCCGAAATGCGCAGGTATTGGGCCCAGGGAGCCATAACGCCCAGACGGCGGTCGATGGTCTCCATGCAGGCCTCGCGCTTGCGGTCGTCGTCGAGCAGATCCCACTTGTTGAGCAGCACCACGATGGCGCAGCCGCGCTCGATGGCAAGGCCCATGACCTTCTGATCCTGCTCGGTGACGCCCACGGAGGCGTCGACGACGAGCAGTGCCACGTCGGCACGGTCGATGGCGCGCAGGCCGCGGACCATGGAGTAGTACTCGATGTTCTCGTACACGGTGCTCTTCTTGCGAATGCCCGCGGTGTCGACCATGCGGTAGTGCTTGCCGTTGCGCTCGACGACGGTGTCGATGGCATCGCGCGTGGTGCCGGCGATGTTAGACACGATGGAACGGTCGGCGCCCAGGATGCGGTTGAACAGCGAGGACTTACCGGCGTTGGGGCGGCCGATGATGGCCACGTTGAGCGCATCGGGGAACTCGTCGGCGACCTCGTCCTCCTCCTCGGGCAACAGGGCCACGATGTCGTCGAGCAGGTCGCCCGTGCCGTGGCCGTGCAGGGCCGAGAGCGGCGTGGGCTCACCGATGCCGAGGGAATAGAACTCCCAGATGTTGTCATTCTCGCGATCGGGGTTGTCGAGCTTGTTCACCAGCAAAAAGACAGGCTTGTCGCAGCGCTTGAGCATGCGGGCGACCGACTCGTCCTCCTCGGTGACGCCGGTACGGCCGTCGACCACAAACAGGATGACGGCCGCTTCCTCGGCGGCGGCAAGAGCCTGGTCACGGATGGACGTGGCAAAGACGTCATCGCTCTTGAGCGGCTCGATACCGCCCGTGTCGACGATGGTGAACTCGCGGCCGTTCCAATCGGCTGTGTGATACGAGCGGTCGCGCGTGACGCCGCGGGACTCGTGGACGATGGCGTCCGAGGTCTGGGCCAGGCGGTTAACGAGCGTGGACTTGCCCACGTTGGGGCGTCCGACGACGGCGACGATAGGTTTCATCTGCTCTCCTTTAATGGGTAGGGTCAGCGGGAATAGTTGAATTGGCGGGCGTTATGCCAAGGATGTGCTCCAGGGTATCGAGCAGCTCATGCGGCATGGTCGATACCACATGAACCTCGGCGCCGCGACCGGTAAGGCTTGCGAGTAATTCGTCACGATGATACTCGTCAAGCGTCATACCGTCGGCGTTGAACATGAGCTTAGGCACAAAGAGCATAACCCCCGATAGGTCCTGCGGCAGCTGCTCCAAGATGTCGCAGGCGACGATGAGGCCGGTCACATCCACGTTGCCGCCAAAGTAGCGGTTTTTGATGGCCATGACGGAGCCTGCAAGGCCGTGCGGCGATTCCACAAAACGCGCCACCGTATCGCGCGCGCTGGCGCCCGAGAGGCACAGCAGGTGCTGGCTACGGGCGGCGATGACCTCGCGAACGCGGCGCAGACGCTCGGTATCGGCGGCGAGCACGTTGTCGGTCTCGTCCAGATAGGATCGGATCATGCCGATGCCGTCGTAGTACTGCGGGTAGCCGTCGTAAAAGTCGGCCTCGGGTGGCTCGATGCCGGCATCCAGGTAGAACTCGTCGCTCATCTGGAACGTGTGGCGGCCAAAGCGCTCGAAGGCGCGGTCCTGGTAGGGCCGGATCATAGCAATGGTCTCGCGTGCGAGCTCGGGCTTGTCGCTGTAGGACCAGGTAAAGCGATTCTGGTGCTTGGTAAAGCCCAGCGGCACGATGCCCAGGCTCGTGATCTGCTCGTGCTCCTCGCAAAAGCGCAGAGTCTTTTGCAGCTCCTCGCCGTCGTTCATGCCGGGGCACAACACAATCTGGGCGTGGATCTCGATGCCGGCGGCCATGATGGTCTCGAGCACGTCCATGCCGCGCTGGGCGTTGCGGCCCATCATGCGGCGGCGGACGTCGGGGCTTACGGCATGGACCGACACGTTCATGGGGCTCATGTTGCGGGCGATGACGTTTTGAACATCATCGTCGGTGAGGTTCGTGAGCGTGACAAAGTTGCCCTGCAAAAAGCTCAGGCGGTAGTCGTCATCGCGAATATAGAGCGTGGAGCGGCCGCCCTTGGGCAGCATCGTCATAAAGCAGAACACGCAGGCGTTTACACAGGTGCGCATGCCGTCGAAGATGGGGCCATCGAACTCCAAGCCCCAGTCCTCGCCGGGAAAGCGATCGAGCTCAACGGGTGTGACGGTGCCGTCGCGTGGATCGAAAACCTCCAACTCGACGGTGTCGTCGTCGGCCTCCCAGAGCCACACGATCATATCGGTCAGTTGCTCGCCGTTGACCGTGAGCACGCGCATGCCCGGCTCGATACCCACATCCCATGCGGGCGATTCGGGGCGCACGTTTTTAACGAGCGCGCCCTCACCCGGCTCGGGGTCGCGGCTGCGCCCGTAATCGGCCACCTCAGCGGCATATGCGGGTACGGTCTGGTCCATGATTAGCGGCAAAGCTCCTTGATGCGCTCGACGGCGCGTTCGATGTGTTCTTGCGGGGTGGAGGCTCCGGCGGTGATGCCGATGTGGTGAGCGTCGGTAAACCACGCGGCCTGAAGCTCGGAAGCTTCCTCGATGTGATACGTACGCTCGCAGGCGTTTGCGCAAATCTGCGCCAGGCGGCGGGTGTTGCCCGAGTTCTTGCCGCCCACCACGACCATGCAGTCGCAGCGGTTGGCAAGTGCGGCTGCTGCCTGCTGTCGCTCGCTCGTAGCGGCGCAGATGGTGTTGATCACGCGCAGTTCCTGCACGCGCGGGGTGATGGCAGCAACGACCTCGGCCAGGTTCTGCGCGGTTTGGGTGGTCTGCACGACGAGCCCCACCTTGCCCTTGAGCGGCAGCGCGTCCGCATCGGCAGCGCAACTCACGACCTGTGCGTCATCGCCGGCGTGGCCCAGGATGCCCTCCACCTCGGGGTGGCCCGGCTCGCCCACGACGAGCACGCGATAGCCCTCGCGAACCAGGCGCTCGGCCGCCACATGGACCTTCTTGACGTAGGGGCAGGTGGCATCGACCACGTCGAGGCCGCGCTCGCGAGCTGCCTCAATCACCTGCGGCACCACACCGTGCGCGCGAATGATCACGGTGCCCGATGCGGCATCGTCCAGGGTGTCGGCCAGACCGACGCCTGCCTCGGCAAGCTCGCGCACCACGATGGGGTTATGGATGAGCGGACCCAGGGTGTGGACCTGAGCGGTCTCCCCCGCCTGCGGGGCGGCCGCCAGGGCCATATCGAGCGCGCGCTGCACGCCGTAGCAGGTGCCGGCGTAGGCAGCGATTTCGATGGTTGGGGCGTCTGCCTTGCCGGACACAGCCTTGGCAGTATTCATGACATCCTCGCCCATGGCTAGAACCTACCCGGATGCTCGGCGCACAGTTCATCGCGCATGGCGTACACACGATTCATGGCCTCGGACTCAAACCATGCCAGGCGCTCCTTGCGCTTGAGCTCGGCTGGTGCATCGGAAAGCGAAATGGCCTTGCCAGCGCGGATCCAGCACTTTTTGGGGCGCATGAGCTTTTTGCCCGCAGGCGTGATATCGGACCAGCCGCAGATGGCGAGCGGGTTGACGGGCGCCTTACCCATCTGGGCGATGAGCGCAAAACCGCCGTGGACCTCGGGTTTGATCTCGCGCGAGCGGATGCGCGTGCCCTCGGGGAAGATCAGAACGTCCTCGCCGCGCTGCAGCGCATGCTGGGCGGCGCGCAGGCACTTCATGTCAGCGGTGCCGCGCTCGACGGGAATACCGCCCACGCGGCTAAAGGCCCAGCGTACGATTTTGCTCTTGGCAAACTCGTACTTAAAGATGGGGCGAATGCGGCGGCCGCCAAAGAACAGCGCCGTCTCTACAGCCAGGAGCTCGGCCATCGAGGTGTGGTTGCAGATGACCACGCTGCCGCGGCCTTCCTGGCGCTCAAACAGCAGATCGGCGTCCTCTACCTTCCAGCGCCACATGAGCTTGGAGAAGACCCACAGGATGCCCATGACCACGGCGACGGTGCCGCGGATGAGCGCGGGGAACTCGGCGTAGGGGGCGTTGTAGTAATCCTCGGGCGTCTGCTTAAACAGGCGCATGGGCTACCTCCTTTGGTTGATGAGGTCCTCGATAATGCGGACGACCTCATCGATGGTGTGGGCGGTGGAGTCGACGTGCACCGCGTCCTCGGCGGGCACGAGCGGCGCGACCTCGCGGCTGCTATCGAGCTTATCGCGCTGCTTGAGGGCGTCGAGGGTCTCGTCGATCTCGGTCTCGAGCTGTGCGTCGCTGAGCGGCTGGGCGTCGTTTTGGTGGCGCTGCAGCACGCGGCGACGGGCGCGCTCGCGCGGGTCGGCGGTCAGGAAGACCTTGACCTGCGCGTTGGGGAACACGACGGTGCCGATGTCGCGACCCTCGGCCACGATATCGCGGTCCTCGGCGGCACGACGCTGGTGGATGAGCATGGCGGCGCGCACGCCCGGGTAGGCCGAGACCTTGGAGACGTTGGCGTCCACCTGCGGGGTGCGAATGGCAGCCGAGGCGTCCTGGCCGTCGATGGTCAGACGCGTGTCCTCGCCGGTGCCGTTAGTAAAGCGAATCTCGATCTGCTCGGCGAGGGCATCAATGGCAGCCTCGTCGTCCAGATCGATGCCGCGGTCGAGTGCGGCGAAGGTGACGGCGCGATACATGGCACCCGTGTCGAGCTTGTTAAAGCCCAGCTGGCGGGCAATCTCCTTGGCGATGGTGGACTTGCCGGAACCGGCGGGGCCGTCGATGGCGACGATCATGCAATGCTTCCTTTCGGTGGTTGACGTGCTGGTATGGGACGCGGACGCTGCGGCTCGGCGGGTTGCCTAGCTCGTGTAGCGCTCGCGGTAGGTGTTGCGCCTGGGCGCGGAGCCGTGGCTGCCGTGGTGACGCGTGCGGGTCGCGGTGTTGGTCGCCGGCGCGGCGCCGCGCTTGGAGCTGGCCTGCTTGGGCGGAATACCGCCGGCATTGAGGATCTGCACCTCGCGATCGGTGAGCTCGCGCCACGAGCCCTTGGCCACGTCCTTGAGCTCCAGGCCAGCAAAGTTGCAGCGGTGCAGGCGAATCACCGGGTGGTGAATCTTGCTCAGCATGCGCTTGACCTGGTTCTTGCGGCCTTCGCGGATGATGACCTCCACGGCGGTGGTGCCGGGTTTAACACCTTGCGGAGCCACGGCCTCGGCCTCGCGCGCGTTAATGACGCGGCAGATAGCCGGCTGGCACAGGCCGTCGTCGAGCTCGATGCCGCGGCGGAGTGGTTCCAAGTCGCGGTCGGTCAGGTGGCCGTCCACGAGCGCCTGGTAGGTCTTGTAGACGTGCTTGCTGGGGTGCAGCAGGTCCTGCGATAGGTCGCCGTCGGTGGTAAAAAGCAAAAGGCCCGTGGTGTCACGGTCCAGACGACCCACCGGGAAGAGCCCTGGAAAGCGGTCACGCGGGACCAGATCGGCCACGCAGGGGCGTTCCTGCGGGTCGCTCATGGTGGTGAGGTAGCCGGTCGGCTTGTAGAGCATCAGGTACACGGCGCCCTGGTTGAGCTTGACGGGCATGCCGTCGACCTCGATATGGTCGCGGTCGACATCGACCTTGGTGCCCAGCTCGGTCGCGATCTGGCCGTTGACGGTCACGCGGCCGGCGGTCATCAGGTCCTCCGAGCCGCGGCGGCTCGCCACGCCCGCGCGCGCCAAAAAGCGCTGCAGGCGCATGGTGTGCGGGTAGACGGGCTGGGCGCCGCCTGTGGGCGTTGTGGCGCCCTCGGCGCTTGCGATGCGCGTCTCCCCTGCTCCGTTAGTCCTCGTCATGTATATCCTCCGAGGTATCGACGGTGGCCAGCAGCTCCTCGTCGGCGGTGTCCTCAACATCGGTATCGATCAGTTCGCGCTCTTCGTCCAGATCCTCGGCCTGTTCCTCGAGCGTGGACTGAATGCTGCGGCCGCTCAGGCGCTCGCGGATAAACTGGCGCGACTGCTCGTCGGGGGCAAACTGCTCCAGATCGGGCAGGTCTCGGGTGGAACGCAGGCCGAACTTTTCCAAGAAGGCGTTGGTCGTGCCGTAGATGATGGCCTGACCGCGCTCGGGGTCGCGGCCGAGCTCGCGCACCAGGCCCTTATCCACGAGCGACGCGATGACGCCGTCGGAGTTGACGCCGCGGATGCCCTTAACAACCTCGCGCGTAACGGGCTGGTGGTAGGCGATGACGGCCAGGGTCTCAAGCGCCGCCTGCGACAGCTTTTGCGTGTCCCAGCTCAGCACGTAGGCCTCGACCACGTCGTGGTAGGCTGGGTGCGTAAACAGGCGCCAGCCTCCGGCGACCTCGCGCAGCTGAAAGCCGCGGTTGGCCTCCTCATACTCAACCTTGAGCTCGGCCAAAAGCGACGCGCATTCGCCCGGGGCGATATCCAGCGCACCTGCCAGCGCTGGTGCGCTCACGGGGTCGCTCGACACCAGCAGCAGCGCCTCGAGGGCGCCTTTGAGGCTGTTTGCCTCCAGCGTGGAAAGGGTTGACATGGTTGGTCGCTCCTATTCGGTGAGCTCGGGGCCCTCGCCGGGCACGTATGCCTCGGCGCCCTCGACGCGGTTGATTTGAATGGTTCCAAAGATCTCGTCCTGGCTCAGCGTAAGAGAGCCGCGCTTGGCGAGCTCGAGCATGGCCAGGAAGGTAACGACGAACTGCTCGGTGGTGGCGCCGCCGTCCAACAGCTCGCGGAAGGTGCAGGTTTGGTGCGCCATGGTAAAGCGGTCGACCGATGCCACCGTCAGGTCGAGCGGCACACGATGCGGTGCCACATGCTCGGCCTCCAGCAGGAAGGTCTGGCGCTTACCGTCCAGGTCGGCGCAGATGACGGCGAGGCCGCGCAGGGTAATGCCGGCCAGGTAGTCGGGCATAAGGCCCAGAAACTCGGGGTCGGGGCCGGCCACGCGCGGATGCATGCGGCTCTCGGCCTGCATACGCGCGCCGAGAGCCGCCGCCGCGCCCTTAAACTGCTTGTAGGCGATCAGGCGCTGAATCAGGACTTCGCGCAGGGCGTCTCCGTCGAGCGCGCTGAGTTCCTCAAGGTCTTCGTCGTCCTCGTCATCGTCGTCTGACTTGCGCGGGGCCTCCTGGGGCACCAGCGAGGCGGCCTTGATGTCCAAAAGGGTTGCCGCGACTAGCAAAAAGTCGCTCGCCACGTCCAGGTCCAACGCCTCGATGCGCTCGGCCTCGGCAAGGTATTGCTCGGCCACCTCGCTGATCGAGATGGCGCCGATATCAACTTTTTGGCGGGTTACCAGCTGCAGCAGCAGGTCGAACGGTCCGCTGTAGACCTGCGTCGACACGCGATACGACATCTTCGACCTCCTTTGACGGCGCCTTCGCGGCGCGGTTTGGGTGCATGTTGCGACCGTTTTACACGGCGACCTGTAAGTTTACCTTAGATGCCGGCGATTGCGAAGTTGAGCATCTGCTCAGCAAGCGGATACACGGTAACGTCGAAATAGCGGCCGATCACATCGATGCCGGTCCACATGGGCAACAGGTACAGAACCAGGATGAGGATGGGCATAGCGTATTGCTGCAGACGGTAATAGTTGTTGAGTGCCTTGCCCTTGAGGAAGGGCACGATGATCGACGAGCCATCGAGCGGCGGAATCGGGATGAGGTTAAAGAACGCGAGCGACAAGTTGACCACGATAAACGTGGCACCGAAGTTCATGATTTGGGAGGCTACGGCAAAGGACATGCTGGTGTAGAGGTTGCCGTATGTCGCGTGCATGAGGGCGGCTGCAAGACACGCGAGCGCGATGTTCGATACAGGACCGGCCGCGCTCACCAGGACCTCGTCGCGCTTGGGGTGCTTGAGGTTGTTGAGGTAGACGGGCACGGGCTTGGCGAAGGCGAACACCGGACCGCCGGCGGCAAGCATCAGCAGCGGCAAGATGACGGTGCCGAACGGGTCGATGTGGTTGAGCGGGTTGAGCGAGACGCGGCCGCGCGAGCGCGCCGTTTTGTCGCCGAGCGCCCAGGCCGCGGCGGCGTGTGCACTCTCGTGGATGACGATGCCCACGATGACGGCGACAGCGCTGGCGAGCAGGTTCATGAGGTAGCTGCTGGACATGGCGCTCCCCTAGCGGACGCGGCGCGAGGCGCGCGTGAGCAGGTAGTCGGCCACAAACAGAATGACGGCCACGATGGCGTAATCCAGGCGGAACACGCCGCCAAAGGGCGACGTGATGACGCCGTAGCCGGCGATGGCGCTCGGCAGCGCGCGCGAAAGCTCGACGACAAAGCCCACGATCTGCAGCTTGGCGGTGAGGCCGCTAAAGCACAGCAGCACGGTCATCGCGCTCATAAAGATGCCGCAGATGCGACAGGCGATGGCGATGATGCTCATCGCCACGGCGGTGGCTTTACGAGAGTTCACGCGCGGTCTCCTCTTCGATCTGGGTGGAAAGCTCCAGCCATTCGTCCTCGATCTTGGGCAGCTCTTGCTTAAGCCCGTTATATTCCCCCAGCGCGGCGTTGAACTTGTCCTGATCGGCGTAAAGCTCTTCGCTTGCCATCAATTCCATAAGCTCGTCATAGCGGGCACGCTTTTTATCGAGCTCCGCCTCGATCTTCTTGAGCTGATTGCGCACGCCCTTGAGCTTTTTGTTGAGCGCGGCGCGGGCCTGGGCCTCGGCGCGCTTTTGCTCCTTGCTCTTTTTACCTTCGGCGGGCTTGGGGGCGGCGGCGCTGGGCTGGGTGGAACTAGTCGACTTGGCTGCCTTGGTCGCGGCCGGTGTGCTCTCCCCTGCTGCCTCGGCGGCGGCGCGGGCTGCGAGGTCCTCGCGCTTGTAGAGGTAGTAGTCATAGTCGCCGTCGTAGACCGTGACCTTGCCGTCGCGGATGTCGATGACGCGGTTGGCAACGGCGCGCACCAGGTGCTCGTCATGGCTGATCAGCACGATGGTGCCGGGGAAGTTTTGCAGGGCGCTCTCGAGCATATCCACCGAGTCGATGTCCAGGTGGTTGGTGGGCTCGTCCAGGCACAGGAGCGCCTCGGGCGCCACGAGCATTTTGGCCAGGGCCAGGCGCGCCTTTTCGCCGCCGGAGAGGACACGGACCTGCTTTTCGATTGCATCGTTGTCGCTAAACAGGAAGGCGCCCAGCAGGCTACGCTGCTGCGGCACCGTCCACTTGGGCGTGACGGTGTCGATCTCTTGCAGGACGGTGTTGGACTCGGTCATGCCTTCGAGCGCGTGCTGGGCATAGTAGGCCACGCCCACGTTGGTGCCCAGATCGCGGGTGCCGGTGGTGGGCGGCTCCAGGCCGGCGAGGATCTTCATGAGGGTGGACTTGCCGGCACCGTTGGGGCCGACGAGCGCCACATGCTCACCGCGGTAGAGCTTGAGGTCGATATCGCTGTAGATGTGCTTATTGCCGTAGGATTTGGAGACGCCCTCCAGGCCCACGACCATGTCGCCGGAGCGCGGCGGGTCGGGGAACTTAAAGTCAATGTGCTTGTGGCCCTCGGGCAGGATGACGAGCTCCTTTTTGATTTGCTCGATCTTGCGGATGCGCTCCTGCGCCTGGGCGGCCTTGGTGGGCTTGTAGCGGAACTTGTCAACGAAGACCTGCATGTGGGCGATGTCGCGCTCCTGCGCGGCGCGCTTGGCGCGCATCTGCTCCAGGTTGTCCTCACGCTGCTTGAGGTAGCTGCTGTAGTTGCCGGTGTAGGTGGTTACACGGCGGTTCTCGAGCGCGGCGACGTGGTCGACGCAGGCGTCCATGAAGGCGCGGTCGTGACTGACGATGAGGACGGCGCCGTCGTAGTTGGCGATAAAGCCGCGCAGCCACTGGACGCTTTCGAGGTCCAGGTGGTTGGTGGGCTCGTCCAGAAGCAGCAAGTCGGGATGGCGCAGGAAGAGCTTGGCGAGCGCGATGCGCATCTGCCAGCCGCCCGAGAACTCAGAACACGGGCGCTCAAAGTCGGTGACCTTAAAGCCCAGGCCGGACAGGATCTTGCGGGCGTTGCTCTCGAGCTCGTAGCCGCCCAGGTGCTCAAAGCGGTCTTGGACCTGGCCGTACTCGTTAAGGAGCGCGTCGACGTCCTTGCCCTGCTCGGATAGCTCGGTGATCTGGGCCTGCAGTTCGTTGGCACGCTCGCCCATGCGGCGGATTTCTTTAGCGGCGGCCATGACCTCGGCGAGGATGGTGGTGTCCTTTTGCTCCAGGTTGGTTTCCTGCTCTAGGTAGCCCACCTGGCAGTCCTTTGCGTACTGGACCTGGCCGGCGTCGGGGCTGTCGATGCCCATGATGATTTTGAGCATGGTGGTTTTGCCGGCGCCGTTGGGTCCCACGAGCGCGAAGCGCTCGCCGGGGTTGATCTGGAAGGACGCGCCGCTAAAGAGGACGCGCGCGCCGAAGCTTTTTTCGATCTTGTCGACCAGGAGGATCATGGTGCCGCCTTTGACCTTGTGTGCCTATATGAAAAAAGGCCCCAACTTGCGTTGGAGCCTCATTCAATGCTCGGGTGGAGACGAGGGGGATCGAACCCCTGACCTCTTGACTGCCAGTCAAGCGCTCTCCCAGCTGAGCTACGCCCCCGTGCGAAGAGGTACTATACGGGAACTCGGACGGCGATGCAAGGACAATTTTGGAAAATATTTTGCGGGCGGCGGCGCCCCGCGGGCGCGTCCCATGGGCCGTCCGCCACGAAACCGGCCCACGCCGTGACGGGCAGCCAGACTCTGCGAAGGCTATATCCGCGGCATGTTTTTGTAGACGCCCTGGCGGTGGCCGACCCTCACGACCTCGACGACGGCCTTCCCATCCTCGATCCTCCCCAGGATACGGTAGACCCCGACGCGCCAGCGCCAACCGGAGTCGGTGCCCTGAAGCTGTTTTCCGTTCGGTGCGAGACGTGGGTCTTCGCATCCATTAAGATGTTCTTGGACCCAGGACAGGACGATGAGCCTTTGCTTTTTCGGGATCTTGACAAGTTGCTTGGCCGCAGCCTTGGACCACTCGACACTGAAGCTCATTCGGCCTCCATGGCCATGCGCATGACGTCATCCATCGAGTAGCGGGTGCCGTCATCTTCTACCAACGCCTCGTTGTATGCCTTGATATCAGCTGCCTCTTCGACCTTCTCGAGGGCGGCACTCCTCACGAATTCAGAAAAGGACATGCCGAGGACGCTCGCATAGGACTGGATCCAGTCCTTCTCTCCCTCGTCGAACCTAATGGCGGTCGCACTCATGGCCATGGTTACTCCAATCAACGTAATACGATGTAATACGTCAATTATACCCGTTCGTTTCGGGTACAGTCCCAAAATGTGTATGTATTAGAATTATCTTAACGTTAAATCAATACCTTTCCATTTAAGTTGAATCCGGCTATCCAATATGATGCTGTGCAGTTCCTAGCAATGAAGTTTTTTTGCATTTTGCAGTTGTGGATAGTTGTGGATAGTTGTGGATAGACAGAAGAAACACGAGGATTCGAGAAGGAAAAACAAATACGAAAGCGGTTTCCCCGATTGACTGGAAATCAGAGAAACCGCTGGTAGATGCTGGTGGGCCCTCCGGGATTCGAACCCAGAACCCAGGGATTATGAGTCCCCTGCGCTAACCGTTGCGCCAAGAGCCCTTTTAGTTAGTGGCTGTGATAGTAATGGCGGCTATCCATTTGCATTAGTTTCACACCACGAGGAAGAATACTACCATGCACGCGACGGTCGTTCAACGCACGATCTTGTCGACCAGGAGGATCATGGCGCCGCCTTTGACCTTGTGTGCCTATATGAAAAAAGGCCCCAACTTGCGTTGGAGCCTCATTCAATGCTCGGGTGGAGACGAGGGGGATCGAACCCCTGACCTCTTGACTGCCAGTCAAGCGCTCTCCCAGCTGAGCTACGCCCCCGTGCGAACAAGTACTATACGGGAACTCGGACGGCGATGCAAGGACAATTTTGGAAAAACTTCCCGCGGCGATACCGCCCACCTTCATTATGACCGGATTCACAATCACGATATCCCCGTAGCAGACCTTTTGCCCCGCTATGGTTTTCGCAGCTGCGGTAAGCGGCGTTAAGTCATTGACATATACATAGCAAGGCAAAGATCGGCCGAAGACATTAGGCGATTATATACATTTGTAGGAATTGTGAAGGGGTCATATTCAATAAAAAAGGAGACCCCAGTTTAATAAAGTTACAAAATTTGGTGTCACTTTTGGTGTCACCCTTGGTGTTAAAAAGAAAAAGGCCAGAGGCTTAACACCTCTAACCTGTGCTTTAGATGGTGGGCGATACAAGATTCGAACTTGTGACCCCATCCGTGTGAAGGATATGCTCTACCCCTGAGCCAATCGCCCGTCGCCTTTCGGCAAAAGAGATACTATCATAGCCGCGCGTGGTTTACCAAGAACTTTTTGCCCCCGATTTTAAATTCGTGGGCGCTGGCTGCTCTGGCGGAGTCCAAATAAACAGCAAACCCGCAGCTTAACGAGCCCTTACCGCTTGATCCACGAGGTCTCGGGGCGGCAGATGAGTCGTGCTTTGTTGTAGGCCATATCGAGCGTGAGGCAGGTGCGCGCGGCGTAGAAGCCGTCCTCGCGTTGGATGGTCAGCGCCAGTTCGGGCTTGTCGCCGGTTGTGCACAGTGGAAGCAGCAGTTGAATCCGTCCACCGTAGAACTGCGGCACGGCGAGCGTGTAGTTTGCGGCGGCGCGGCGGGCGGCCTCGACGACGGCGCCCTCAAAGGCGCGGCGCAGCAGCAGTGAGTTACCCTCCCCCATCAGGCTGGCGGGGATACGCGTGAGGTTTTCCTCGTCGCCCAGGATGTGGTCGATGTTGGAGCGGATCGGCAAGCGGTAGTCAAAGACCAGCTCGGAGGGGTCCTCGGCAAAGCGCACGCGGCACGGCAGGTACTCAAACGAGACCAGCATGGGGTCGCTTTCCTTAAAAAGCCCTTCAAAAACCAGCGCTGGCGCGCGTCGGGCCTGGTGTTGGGCTCAAACAGGCCGTAGATGGTCTCGTAACGGCGCGTATACAGGCCGGTGTTGAACAGGCAACGGTCGTCGTCGAACACCAGCGGCAGGTTGGACGGCGCGGTCTGGTCTACCCCCGCACTTCCGGAATATAGGCATTTTAGCAGCGATCTGAGGTGCCCTCGGGCACCATGCAACAGGGTGCAACGCTCAAAATCTACATTGCAAGAAGTAGGTTCTCCTTGAGCTCGTCTCGTTCGGCCAGAGAACTGGACGCGCTTTTGTCCGGTATGGCGAACATCCTTGGCACAATCCCAACGAGCGGCGCGGTAAAGTCGTCATTTCTGACCATTTTACTAACCACCATGGTTAGAAAAATGGTCAGAATATGGGTAGGAGACACGAAAGATCCCCTTCGGCGCGCCGCAGATACAGACCCTGAAGATAACCTCATCGGACGGTCTCTACACAAACCTCGGCCTGCTCCTGTCCGACCAGTGCCTGCACACCGTCAAAGCGGCCGTTTTCGAGGGGACGGACCAGAGTGTGTTCAAGGATCGCCGGGAGTTCTCCGGGTCCCTCATGCGGCAGCTCGACGAGGCCTACGACTACATCGACTTCCACAACCGGACCCATGCCACTTTCCAAAAGCTGCTGCGCGTCGACACCAGGGACTACCCGGAGGTCGCCGTGCGCGAGGCCTTGCTGAACTCGCTCGTGCACAGGGACTACTCCTTCCGCGCCAGCACGCTGATCAGCGTCTACGACGACAGGATCGAGTTCGTGTCAGTCGGCGGCCTTCTGCCCGGCTTGGAGCTGGAGGATTTGATGATGGGCATCTCTGCCTGCCGGAACTCGCATCTCGCCAACGTCTTCTATCGCCTGCAGCTCATCGAGGCATACGGCACGGGGATGAGGAAGATCATGGGGGCCTACGCGGATGCGGCCTCTCAGCCGCAAATCATGGCCACGAACAACGCATTCAAAATCGTTCTGCCCAACATGAACTTCGCAGCAACGGCAGCGGAAACGCCCGCGTCAAACAGCAAGCAGGCGCCCGCTGCTTCCCATTCCCGAGAGGACGAGATCCTGCGGTTCTTGGCAGAGCACCCCTCAATTACCCGAAGGGAAGCGCGGGCGTTGCTCGGGATCGGCCAGTCCACGGCCGGCCGCATACTGAAAGAGATGGTGGATAGGGGGCAAATCGCAACGCACAGCGGGGTCGCACATTGCGATACGAATTGGCGTAACGATGTGTCTCTGAGGCAATTGCCCACTTTGCGTTCCGTCCGGGCGGGCATAACAAAAGCGAGCCGCGACCACTTCCCCTGCTTTGGGAAACATAAAACTTGCTTTTAATCGGTTGCGCGCGAGATTAATTGCGCCTCATCCTTTTTCTCGGGGGCAATCATCGAACTTAAGGTGGCGCATCGGGGCCATGGAATTAAAGAACTTATCGTCAAAGTAGTCGAGTAGAAACTCTGGAAAAGCCGACAACACAAACACCGAACCGTCCTCGCTCCGCATCCTTTTCTCCTCTCGAAAAATCGCATCGACCGTAACCAGCTCCCGATAAGTCCCAAATGAAACCTCATCGAGATCAAGCAGGCATTTGCATCTCAATACGAAGGCAGCGATTGCGTCTTTCCATTGGAGAAGCTCCATGTGCTTCCCCACGTTAACGTTTCCCTCCCCCGAGATCTTTTTATATTGAGCGATTTCAGAGTTGTCAACAAAACAGCCTGAATGCGCCTGGCACTGCCCCGCGCGATAATCGTACAGCGCCTCGACCATCGGGTAGCTTATATAGAGCTTTCCGCTCTCGTGTTCGTTATCGAATGCGAGGAGCATTGCCTCCACAAGGGCATCGGACTCGCATCCAGGCGCATTGTTTTGATGGGAGTCGTAGTCAAAGAAGAGAAAGACCTCATCAACAGAATCCCGCTCCACGCCCTCTAGACATTTTGCAGCAGAAGGCACCGTTTCCCTCAGCACCTCCACAACATCCAGATCGAAGTCCTCCTCTGCAAGCCGTTCGTAGAGCATATAGATGTTCTGCGCCGCTGGCAGACAGATCACCCTCAGGTCATCTCTCCCTTTCAGAAAAAGCTCTTTCATCTTCTCCGCAAAGCGCAGGTCGCGCGACTCCCCTTCAACGATGAAAAGCGTGACCGGGCTAGCCATCGAAAGCACCGGCTTTAAACATCTTCTGGAGGTTATGGGCCAATCTGAGCTCCTTGGGCGTTAGCTTCTCCAGCGAGCGAATCTCCCCCTCCTTGAGAATGAAATAGACATCGGGCCGCATGAGGTCGTTCGTCAAAAGGTCCGTGTTGTGCGTCGTAATGAAAACCTGGACACCCTCGAGGTCCCGCAGCATTTCCACGATCGACCGGGACAATTCAAAGTGATAAAAGGCATCGAATTCATCGATAAAGACCAAGGAAGCCTTGCTCATCTTGATATACCAGTAGTAGTACAGAGCAAGTGACATGGTGCCCGTCGAGGCAACCGACGCAAACGGAACGGTGCCGCCTTCGAACCTGCAATAAAGCTCGGGAACTCCATTCACGTCCACGGATACGAGGTTCAGGGAGATTCCCTGCTGGCGCAAGAATTCTTGGAAGTCCTCCATCTTTCCCTCGCGAATAATGCCCTGGGTAAAGATATCCGAGCCAACCGAAAGCCCCTGATATCCACGCTCATCGAGCGAGTAGAACATCAGCATGTTGTCGACAAAGGAGGTGAAGGCTCTAAACGCCCTGGCAGACGGCTCATCTCGCAGCATTGCATTGCTCTTGACGTATTTGACACGCGACAGCCTGTCGGACTCAGCGGGGAGATCTGTAGAAAGCGAGAGGGACTCGGCGCCCGGCAGGTCAACATGGCCCGTTTGAGCGTCGAACCTGTAGCTCAAGACCTCCACGCCAGCAATACACAGGCTCTCGTATACAAGCGTCTGTGGATCGGTTTTCCCGTAACGGTATACGACCTCGATATTGTCGAAGACAAAATCGTATTGAAACTCTGTGATTGAGCTCTTTGAATCAAGGCACCGGTATGGCGAGTATTTTTTGAGCAGCTTTTCCTTGTCGGTCAGATGCAGAACGATGTCGAATATCGCGAGGGCGAAATTGGACTTTCCGCTGCCATTCGCGCCATAAATGATGCCCTTTGCCTTAACGCCATCCTGAATCACCTGTTGATTGAATGAATAGTTAGCGGGATCGGATAGATCAAATGTAATTCGCTTATCGAAGCACTTGAAATTTGAAACCGAAAACTTCTTGAGCATGGCACAGCTCCTCTGCTTTCTAAGGCTATTTGAAACACAGGATAAAGCAGCTGAGCAAATCGGTCAATTTGCCCGTAATTTTACTACGGGTATTCCGAAGAAAAACTACGGAAGTACGCGATGTGCACCGGACCTGTCCAACCGATTCTGTAGTCCAGTCATATCTTTAGTAATTAAAATTGTCCGTTCAATAGTAGGGGCTAAATTAGGTCGACGTTAATATCGGCCTGTGCCCCATTACAGTCAGAAATGAGCTATTCGATACCCCGTTGATGTATTTCCCCGGTGTCGGATACGATTCAAGCAAGCCCGAAAGGGCCGCCGATCGGGCGCCCGCGTACGGCCGGCTGCGCTCCATCCTCTTGGAATCCTGCCCGGCGTTCGAGGCCCTGGTGGACCCCTCGGACCCGAGGTGGCTGCGCGTCCTCGCCCGCCTCGGCGGCGCCTGGGGCGTGGCGGACGCGGGGAGGGCGTCGCTCTCCGCGCTCATGCGGGGCGCGGGCGGATCGGCGCGCGCGGACGCCTGGACCGCGATAGCCTCGTCGACCAGGCCCTCCGAGGTCATGGTGAGGGCCGAGAATCCGCAGGTGAGGATGCTTGCGAGGCGCATATCGGAGGCGATGGAGGAGGCGTCGCGCCTCGACGCCGAGATCGCGTCCCTGCTCGAGTCGGACGACACCTACGCGTGCCTGCTGACGTTCCCGGGCATCGGGCCGAGGACGGCGTCGGAGCTGACGATAGCGATCGACATATCGTCGTTCCCCGACCACGACCACCTGGCTTCGTACTGCGGCATCGCCCCGAGGAACCGCAGGTCCGGGACCTCGATAGCGTCGGTGGCTGCATCGAGGCGGGGGAACAGGAGGCTGAAGAACCTGCTCATATTCTCATGCAACTCGCTGACGAGAAGCGCGAACAGGTTCGGCGAGTACTACCGCGCGTGCAGGGGCCGCGGGATGTGCCACGGCGAGGCGCTGAAGGCGGTCGCGAGGAAGAGGCTGAAGGTGATCTACGCGGTCATGCGAGACAAGGCCCCCTACGCGGCCTAGCCCCGCAAAAATGAAAGAGAGCTGCCGCGCCGATGGGCTGGCGCCAGCATGGAGAGAATCTAGGTAGCTCAACGGAGAAAACCGTTGACAAAACTATAGGAACACCCCCTCGTCAATGATTTGATGTTTAGCAGCAAAAACCCTATGGCGGAGCGCAGATCGTGTTCCGTCATAGGGTTGTCAATTTGCGAAAAAAAAATTTGTTAGCTCAGAGAATAGCATCGTTAAATAATCCATCCTCAAGCGTAATCACAAGTACGATCTATCGATATAAAAGCTGAAGTGCCAGTTTTTAAGTTGCGAATCAGCATCCCCGTTGTCATCAACAAACTCGGAGAGTATATCCGCACCCTCAGTAATTGGGCAGCGATCGCCCTCGTATTTCATGGAAGGAAAAGCACCATCTCTGGAACCGGTAGCAAACACAAAACCTGATGGATTGATTGCCCAACAGACGTATGCATCCTTTCCACGGGAAAGCAACAACGATCCGTTGCAACCGTTAGGCAGGAAGCGGTTAAACGCCTCGTCCAAGGACGAATAGGCACCGGATTCCATCCAGCGCTGATTCTCCAAACTTGCAATTGTCCAAAGAAAGGACTTCATCTCTTCCAGATATGTCCAGTCAAACCATATCCCATCTTCATCGAACCCGCTCCTCCCTTTACCCGATTCAAACCGTTTAACTTTAGCGTCAGCGTTGGCTGCGACCGTGTCGACCTCATGCTTAAAATCAGCCAAGTAGGAAGCTTTTTCAGACGGTTTTAAACATTCAAGATACTCATGGGCATTCCATCCGTTGAAATGTCTGATGTATCGAAAGTTTGGAAACAACGCTATTGCGATATTAATAAACTCCTTTGTAGGCAGGTTTTCTTCCAAAACGTTAATACGCATGCGCATCGATTCAAGCGAGGCATAATAGGCAAGCGCGAGAACATAGGGCACGATGAATATTGGGTACCAGATTGAAAGAAATAGCGAGCTTAATTCATCGCCCCAGTCCATAGAGGACCAAGCATTTGAGAGCAGTACCGTTGCTGCGACAAAAACAATGATGCCCAAAAAAGCCCTCATGTTTTCAAATAAGCGTAGATTGGATACATCACGTCTGGATGAAAATAGGGCATAGCCAATACCAAAAAACAAAAAGACTGTTTGAAGAGCAACTTCAAATAGAATCGGGAAACAGACCAAGTTGATATAGAAAGACATTAGTGCGCCAAAGCTGACCTCGGGCACAATCAATTCGTTTTTAATTGAAGTGACCGATGTTGCCTTAGAAGCAATATATATATGGAGGGAAACCCAACAAATACAACCTCAAGAATCGTATCCAGCAAGATGCCTGTATTCCAAAACCCGCATTCAAACGCGATGTATATCAAAAAAGCAGAGTACGTCATAAGAATGAGCGCAGGAATCAGTATTTTGGGATTTAGCGCAAGCTTGATAACAACAGTAAGCGATTTAATAACACTTAATAACTTACCCTTAGCCAGAAGATAAATCGCAAGAAGACCTATCAATATAATTGATGCATATTCACGGTTATCCATTTGCCCGATGAGAGTTGCAGCCACCCATTGGACTCCACTGATGATCAATCGAGCCCCCTCCTTAGCCATGTTTAATCTAGACTTAAGATCTCGCCGAGCATCACCCCACCTCCGCCGACACCATGGATATCTACACCCACGTGAACATTGACTCCAAGCGCGAGACAGCCGAGACACTGACGAAGGCGATGGCCGCCGCGCAGGCGGAGCCTAATAGTAGCGCCGCTTATTTCAAACGTCATTGGTCCGTTGAGCTTGATGGATACTCATCGGTAAGAGAGCCGAGGCGTCCAAGCCTCATGAAATTGCCGGTCTAACCCTTGGCCAAGTCAGAGACATATCCCAACGCGTCAGGAAGCGACGAGCTCACGGCATCCAGCAGTACGAAGAGTTTGATGCAAGTCTTGCGTCGGACCGGCTTGTACATCATGCCGTGCTGGAGGAAGTTTCGGTTAAGCTCGCCCTCTCGCTCGCGGTTGAAGTCATCTCCCGCCCTGAAGAAGTAGTCCACGGCCTCGCATATGTTGGCGAAGTCGATTATCGAAATGGCCATGGCGGAGAGCTCAGCGTCACTTCCATCTGAAAGCGAACCTTTCAGCTTTTTCAGCTCGCGAGACCAAGACCTTTGTTTATGCTTGCCCCCCTCATCTCGTCTTGGCCCACAGCATGCGCGAAATAGCTCTCGGTCTATGAGCGAGCAAAGCATCATTGCACAGGGCTTATAGTGCCTTTCGCGGAAGAGCTCGACGGCCTCGCGAAAGTCGACTTTCTTGGCAACGCTGCCCTCAAGGCCAGCAATAAGGGCATCAACATCGAGAAATGAGAGGTAGACGGCATCGGCCTCCTCCAGCGACGAGGGACAGCGCGGCGGGGCGTTGTAGGTGAACTGGTCGTTCGTGATTGCCCAGCCATACGAGCCCCAACGCCGCGAATCCTCAAGGATGGCCTCCCAGTCGAGCGAAGCGCCTATCTCCGCTAGCCGCTCCATCAAGGGGACTAGGTTCGAGCACACGGACTCCCGGAACTCGTCAAGGACGCCGAGCTGGGAGCTCAGTAGCGAGCTAATCTGGGCGGCATGGCTAAAGAGGCCTTCGAGGTTTTTGGTGAACTGCTCGGTCATGGCGCGCACGGATTCCTGGATCTGCGCGAGCAATTCGAGGTGCGGGGCGCTCGCGACCCAGATGGCATCCGGCGTGCCAAGAGGAAGCTTCACGATGGCGCCAGGGCGGGCGGCGGCTTTGGCAAGCTTGTAATCGCTAGACTCTGAGCAAACACCGCTCTGTTGTTCATCAGACAAAGTTAGCTCCTAACACACGACATTCGAACGAGCCAAGCTCAGAAAAACAAAGGGGCTCCGAAGATGATACTCCGGAGCTCTGAAACGCTTGTGCCACGCGATTGTTCAAAGGACTTGAGAAACCTCTGACATGCCACTTCTTACACAAGGGCAAGAGCCGAGCCTATTGCATACCGTATTGTTTGAGAAACGAGTTCGTAGCACCTTCGGCCGCCGCCGTAATGATTGCGGAAGGAATCGTCCCAACGGTCTCGGCAACGAGAGACAGCCTCCACGGTCCCCGCCAATGCAAACTAAGGTCAAGAGCCATCGCCGCCTCGTTTATTAATAAAGCCGCTTACAATCGTAACGAACGCTTGTGCGATAATACTAGCAATGAAATGAGCACCTCCTCCAGCAACACCACGGAAAAGAGAGCACATATGAAACGATTAGACGAAGAGCCCACATGCGAGCTCGCCAGGGAATTGCTAAAAAACGACCAACTCGGTCGCCGCGAAATTGTCGCCCAATTTATCCATCTACTTTACAGCGTGAACGGGCCCTATTCTATTTTCATAGACGCCCCTTGGGGAACAGGCAAAACCTTCTTCGTCAAGCAAATCATCGAAACCTTGCGCTTCGGAAACCCGCACATCGACGCAAATGCCCCATCGGACACATCGATTTTCGACAGCAATCTCATAACCAAGATGAATGAAGATCCTTTTCTGCCAATATACTTCAATGCCTGGGAAAACGACCATTTCAACGACCCGATTGCCCCATTATTGGCAACCATAGCAACTATGGCCGACAAGACAAAGGTTAATCAGGAGAGAAACGTTTCCGATATCGCAGCAGGGGCAATAGAGTGCGCTTTGTCTTTAAAGGGCCTGAATGCAGGAAAGCTCCTCGAGGCAATCAGCGGGAGCGATTTCCTTGAAGCGTTCAGAAAGAGGCAGGAGCTGAGGGCAAAAACCGAGGAACTCGTGTCAGCGCTTCTGCCGGAAGTCGCCAACAAGGCTGTGCTCTTCATAGACGAGCTCGACAGGTGTCGGCCGGAATTCGCCATGCAGCTACTCGAGCAAACAAAGTCTCTTTTCCTTCAAGATAACATCGTGGTCGTTTATTCAACGGACAGAACGCAACTTGCCTACTCACTCCAAGGGGTCTATGGCCAGAATTACGACTGTCAGCGATACCTTCAACGCTTCTGTGACTACCGATTCGATTTGCCCCGAATCAATCCAATTACGTACCTCGAAGCGAAGCGAGTCGACATCCATAGCGGATACTGTTTCACGAAAATATCCCGACGGTTTATTGAGCAAAACAGAGGAAGCCTTCGCGATTGCAACCGATTCATCGACAAGCTCAAACAAGGTGCGACCTACATAAGGAACGACGCCGACTGCCAAGGGGACTGGCCAATCGCGTTCTCAAGGAATGCGCTTTTGCCGACCTTCCTAGCAATGGCGGAATACGCGCCCGAACAATGGGAGCAGGTCAAAACCGGAAAATGCTTCGATCGTGTATTTGAGTTCGCAAAAGAGAACGACAAATTCATGGAGTATCTAGACCGCGCCATACAAGGAGAGCGCAAATACATCGAGAAAGGTGCTGAGCCGACTGATGGCATTCGAAAATCATACATCGAAGACTTATGCGCGGAAATCTTCCTCGACAACTATGATGACCCGAGGCTTAAACGAAGCAGAGAGATACTTAGTATATGGGGTTCGCTCGACAAGAAGACGCTGCGAACCTTGACATTCCCCGAGAACGTTATCGCGGAAATAGACAATTAAACAGCGCCTTGCACGAATACGTTCAGTACGACCCACCAGCACGCGCATGGGCACGACACGGGAGATGTTACAGTAAGGAACTACTCGCTCATTGTCTCCCAAGGCGTGCGGTGAAGCATTTTGCGAAACAATCACTAATCTCGCCAGAACCATGGGAGGATGAAGGTTAAACCGGAGATAACAAGGGCCGGATATTCCCGGCCACACCTCATTCCGCAAGCTCCGATTCGGCCATCTTCCAAAAAACATCGCCAAGCTCGGTGAGCTTTCTGGCCTTGATAACGTTTCCGAGATTTGTGGGAATGCCCGTAGTTGCAATCAAGCGCTGTGTCGTCGGAATAGCAATCACGTCAACCTCACCGGTGGCACGCTGCACGGGCCCAGAGAACATCACACCAAGGAACTTGAACCTTTGCATCCCGAAGGTAAGGACTCCATCCTCGACATAAGGCCCATTGTCAAGCAGAAAAACAGGCGAGCCACTCGAACCCGGAAAGCAGGCACAGTCAATCAGAAAAATCGACTGCCCATTGTAATCGTATCGTGGATGCGTTGCGGTCATGCCTTTTCGCATAAGTGGGGCATTGTGAACCTCGTCAATCAACCCGATTGGATAACCAATCATAATTACGTTTTCAAAAGGACTCAGCTTATCAAGCTGCGCCTGCGACGGGATGATGCTTTCGTCGAGCGCAACATGGTGCGCTTCAGAATCGTGCCGCAACATAAGGTCGAAAACGCTTTGGAGCGGAAGAGCGCATAAGTCGATAGAGTCATCCGGGTGCTTGACCCAGACCGCTTCGCCACCATCAACGGTGATGCAGAACGATCGCCTCTCGTCGATACCGTTCTCGGTATGAACGTAAGGAATCGCAAGGCGCGTCTTCGAGGCACCGCAAACAACGTGCTTGTTGGTAATAAGTACCGGAAGCGAACGATTCCCTTTGGAATACGTAAAGATGAAACCGGTTCCCTGGGATAAACCTCCGCCTTCAAGCTCGCACCGCACCTGCACCGTAACATACATGAGCTTCTCAGCTAAATCCACCATGCCCTCCTTGCTAAATGTTATGCCATTGTCGTTGCATTGAAATACCACGTCGGCGCGATACACCGGTGTCGCATTAAATGCAACAAACTCCGAATCCCGCCGAAAACCACACAGAAGCCAAGAGTGAACCGCACCCCATTTCTTGAACCTAAATTTTTATTCTAGCCGCAATACTAACTGCAACCAACAAGACTTGCTGCAACAGTTGCGCTTGGTCTTGAAGTCCCTCGTACGTCCAATGCCGTACTTGAAAGCCTTCTGGCTTGAGCATGCGGCACGATTGCACGAACGGCCTTCCTTCCCCCATGGTTGCCGATTGCCACACCTGCAAGCCGCAAAAGAAAGGAAGGAAGGCCATGGCGCAACCATACAGGCAATTGACGTTTTTGGACAGGCAGAGGATCGAGGAGGGGCTCGACCGGGCGGATTTGCTCCGCGAGATAGCGCGAACGATCTCGCGCGACGTCTCCACCATGTCTCGCGAGGTGAAAGGGTGGATTGGCGACCATTTTTAGGACATTTTTCTCAGAGACTAAGGCCTGCCTTCCGGAACTCGACCGGGCTCATGTATCCCGGCGTCGAGTGCATCCGCTCCTTGTTGTGCCACCACACGTAGTCGTTCAACTTCAACTGGAGATCGCGCAGGCTCGCGAACTGCTCCCGGCACAGGAACTCAGCTTTCAACGTCTTGTTGGCAGACTCGTCGACGGCGCTGTCGAAAGGGCAGCCCATCTTCGAGCGCGGCCTGGTTCTGCCGAAGACCTTAAAGGGCTCGTCGAGCGTCGCGTTGTCGAATTCCGACCCCCTGCCTACCTCGACTTCCCCCACGAGCACCACGTGAGGCTGCCCTCGACAGTATCTGCATGGCTCGCAAAAAGCTTGGCGACCGCCGCCGCTTTTGTCGCGGCTGGACTTTATGCCAGGCAAAAGAAAAGCCGCCGTTAAAGAACGGCGGCTTTGACTCTCGCATATTTAAGAGCGACTAGAGCGTCTTGAGGTACTCCCCCAGCTCTTCCTCCCAGTCGGGCATGAGGAAGCCGACGGACTCAGCTTGGACAGGTCGAGCGCGGAGTGGGCCGGACGCGGGGCGATGGGGCCGGCGGCATTTGCGTAGTAGTCGGTGGTGCTGACGGGGACCACCTTGTCCCCGTTGCCGTTGGCGGCCTCGAAGACGGCGCGGGCGATGTCGGCCCAGGACTTGACGGCGCCGGAGCCGGTGCAGCCGTAGGTGCCGTAGGGGGCCTTCGCGTCCAGCACGTGGAAGATGGCCGCGGCCATGTCGCGCGTGAAGGTCAGGATCTCGTTCACGCGCTTCTACACCGTCGAGCCTCACCATGCAGCCGAGACGGACTGAAGACCGTGAGCACAGCGAAGAAGACGCGACTGGCTCATCCTTAAATCTATCCAATAAAATGAAATCAGATGCAGCCCACTCCAAAGACAGCTTCGAAGTCCTTGATTTAGCTACAGCTTTACTGTCACTTACGGCACCTAAGCTAGCATCAGCCCCTACCCGTTGCCTTGTTAATTTTCCTATACATCTTGGAAACATGGCCGCTAATGGGGTCATTCGGAAATGCCTTCTGAGCTCTTGCCACATATGAAAGATAGTTTCCGTAGCAGCTTGGGTCCGAAGCACCTCGCTTGTCACTCGATCTGCTCCCCTTCGGAGAGTAATGCTCATACAATGCGCTTACGCGTTTCTTACTCGGATGCTTGTCCGGATTGTCAGCCAGCCTGCCGATTGATTTAGCAGCACGATAAAACCTGCTGTAAAACCTGCCGACCGTAGATTGGCGAATTCGGACATCTTTACCGTCAAAATCAAATCCCAAAAACGAAACATGATTTCCAGCATGATGCGCGGTTCGCACAACTTCCATTTCTCCTGCGAGCAATGCATCAAATGAAAGTTGCTCGACCTTCCCATCGTTTACACGGTGGATTTTGGTTTTTTCATCTTGTAGTTCAACTGCAGGAACTCCCTGTGCCAAAGCAAGAGCTTTGCTTGCTGTTTTGAGATCCTTGGCTGGGACGACAATGATTAAATCATCGCAATATCGTATATACCTGCCATTTACGCTGGCAACACACGCGTTAATCTGGGCATCGATATCAAACATATACATATTCGCCAACACGCCACTTGTTGCCAGTCCTTGGGGAATGCCCCTCGCATCATGCCTTTCTTTCCAGGGCACAACAATCGAAGAATCCTTGCAAGCCGAAAACTCCGCAGGTGTCAAGATGCGCGGTAGCCTGTTAAGGCTCCTTAACGCCTTGAATCGAACTTTGGACGCAGAATTGCCAAACGTGAACGGGTCGTCTGGCTGAAGATCAATCCAGCAAAGCCCGTTCCTTCTCGCCAAATCGCCAACAGGCCAATAGCAGTAATGCAATACTGTTTTTCAGGACTTGGTAATGGTCCGGTGGAAGCATGCCCTCGTTAAAGAACCCTCTAACGGCCTTGCGTATGTAACTATGATCGAGGTTATCGAAAAAATGGGTGAAGTCTCCCGTGATAACTAGCGAATCCCCCTGCCTGCGAATGGCATCGATTGCATCTGCAGCAACAGAGTAATTAGTGAGGTGAAATCCGCTTCGATAAGCTGCAGCAACGCCGCCGATGCCCGTTTCTAAGGCACGACGGTCATATAACTTGCCCCATTGCAGCGCATAATACTGAAAAATCCTGTGATCCAAGTGAGATGCATATGCGATATCTCTCGTCTTCAGGGTTTTCTTGCCGTCCCAGAATCTCACATGGCAAAGCTTATTCGCAATTAAGGGAAGAAATGCGTGACGCTGAATAAAATCTGCATCACAAACCCTCGCCTCGACATCCTTGAATGCAACACGGTAATCGAAATGCGCGTAGCTCTTCTTTGTCGCATACCCTGGAATACGAGACGGGTCGAAATCGTTCACGGGCTCACCGCCTTTAATCAACCTGCTCGGTATATAGGAGCGGCTCACCCAAACCGAGCAGGCTAACATGAGGTGAAGCGAGTTCACCAACGCAATGCGGCCGCCCATTCCAATGCTTGCCTATGGCATACTAGATGGAGATGCGGAGATAACCGATATGATCATCAGCGCCCTTGCCCAGCTATGCGCAGGCAACGTCGGCATCAATAGTGCGAACGTCGGAATTTCGTCGTTTGCGCTATTGACGGCGATAACGCACCTTTACGCCAATGCGTAAAGCAATTTATTTGTACCCGAAATGCTATCTTGAATCACGCGATCGCATCAGATCAGAAATATAGCCTACCTGAAAGAGAGTTATCGAAACTTACATTGGCATCAGATGCTTGAGGCCTTAGTGTCAACAAATACAGAGCAGCTGCCCACAGCCTAGCGGCGACATCCCGGTCTCGGACGATCTAACGCTGCCCGAGACCTTCCTCTTATCAAAGCGCCACCGTAAGACGCATGGCTATATCATAAAATGGCACGTATAAACCTCCGTTGATCGAAAGAAAGTCGAGCATATGTCAAGAGTTGACGAAGTTAGAGCAGAGCTGGGCGAGGACAACGTCAACGAGCTTATGGACGCCTACTACACCTCTGGCCTCTCACTGAATGATCTGAGGGAGCTCTATGACCTCCCGAAGAGCTTCACAGACAAGAAGATCGTTGAGCTGTTCCCTATGATCGAGCTGGACGATGGCTGCCCCCTTTGCGGCGGTGCGCTCTTTGCGCCTAGAATCAGCAGGGGCATCAAGGACGTCTCGGCGGACTCGTACTATAAGGATCAGGTCTTCTGCCCAAATTGCGGTAAAACTAGACAGCAAGCAATGCGAGAGCTCGAAGAGTTTGAGCGGAAGCACAGGCTGCGTCGTGCTTTCTCAATTGAGCCGAAAGAGTTCGAATGGGCCAAGCGCAATCCTGATAGCCTCACGAGCACAGTATTCGAGGTCCTGATCGAAGTAAGAGGCGGGGGTGGCAATACCTACCTTGGGCCCATCGCAGACCAACCGCTCTTGTTTGGCTTCATCGACGCCTGTAAGGCGCTCAGGGGCGAGGGGTACATTCAACCAACCGCAGCATTCGACAAATGGTTGAGCGGGTTTGAGGAAGAGGAAGACGGCTTCAGCTTCTATTGGTACAAGGTGCCCTTTGCAATCAAGTTGAAAGGCTACACTGCCCACGAGAGAAACCCCATCATCGTCGAAGGTGATCGCGAATACGTCGCGCTTGGTCAGGGTGAGCGCGAGTACTGGCTGCGAACCGCAAAAGGTCTCGTTCTAGCCTACCTCGATGTCCAGCTTGACGATGCGTGCTACGAGTATGAGGGGCCGAAGCGCGAAGAGTTTGAAACTCTGCTCGACACCATGCTCCTAGAATACTCGCCCGCACAGATCACCTCGCTCATCTGGAACGCGATGGCGACTGCCGAAAAGCACGCAGAGGAGGGTCCTGCCTACAAAAGAACAGGCAATTGGGCAATGGGTGTCGTCCTCAATCGTGCCAAGAAGGCTCTCTCCGAGCATTGGGATTTGCATCCGAACTTCCCCTCAAGGACGGTTGAGGACACCGAGTTCGAGTGGAACTTCTTCGACGTCCATGTACCCATAGGCGAAACTTGGATGTACAGGAGCGTCCCCGAGGTCACGGGCGGCTGCATAGAAATCAAACATGCAAAGATGCCGAAAGGTGCCGATGCCGCAACAGCGGCCATGATAGCGAAAGCCCGAGAGATCGCTTGGAGAATCGGAACGGGCGAACCCGATTACCTCTCGTACGACGAGACCGACCGGTTCATCAAGCGGTACGAATAACGAAAAAAGAACGACGGTATGAAGTGACTAGCGCACAGCAATTCGCGTGCCACGAACAAGTACTTGATGAAAGCGGCTACCTCCAACGCTCCCGTTAAAAAGGAACAACCCCTGAAAAGACCCTAGGGGGACAAGGATCAAGCATGGCTTCAGCAGCTCGGGGCGCCACTGTCCCGCGCCTCAAACAAGTAAATTTGCCGGAGAGAGCCCTCCGACTTCTTCGGGTTGATATTGCTCGCATAAACGTCGGCAAGCCGCGTATACTAACAATATCCGACCCCCTCCTGAGCGCCGTCGCGGTGCCCGCGCTTGACCTGGCCAAGCACCTCGGGGTCGAAGTCGTGGCGGTCGCGCGGCGGATATCCCACGCGGGGCAGCGCATGCACAGGCAGCGAAGCCGAATCCCGCGTTGAACATCTCTTCAATCTTTGGCACGGATAGATACGGGAGAAGTCTCCAGCATCCTCTACGATTTCTCCGAGACGCTTCTGATATCGTCTTCGTTGATATCAGAATGTGCCGAGATGAACCTCCTCTGATGAACCCCAATGCGGCGGTTTCCATTACTTGCTGGTGGCTGGCATGGCTGCGACACGAAATGATTCGATGGCCTCCTCTATTGCATTGGGGTTCATCACCTTGAGCTCGCCGCTGGAGCGCATCTCGCTGATCTCTTCCGAAAGATCATCAATAGCGTAATCCAGGGAATTCGATATTCGAATCGATATCTCTCGGTAAAGCGAGGAAAGGCGCTCCGTTCCTTTATTTTCTTGCGAGTAGAATCGGCATCTTCCATTCCACCTTGGCAACCTGCCGTTTTCATTTGAATCCGGCAGGAGGAAGAAGCGCTCTTTTACGATGCCATTCTCGAGGCTAATGTAGCAGGTCGCTGAATTTTCGAAAGCTCTGTTATGGACGATCTCGTTTCTCAGTTCTTCTAAGTACACGGCTTCGGGAAAGTCGTTGCATATATGGCCTTCGTCGCCAGAGTGCGGACTCTTTGACCTGAATTTGGAATATAGGGCCGACTTGTCTGATCGGATTTTCTTGAAGGATTCGAATCGATTGGGAATCCGGTCCAGCTCAAATAGCAGATGGCTGAGAATATCCAATGAAGAATTCAGCCAAATTATGAACGACTCCACTTCTCTCATCATTGAATGAGACTTTGGAGAGGATACCTTGAATACTCCGTCCGAGATGTTTCCAATGGGCTCGATTTCCCCTAGTGCGCAGAATGCCATCCTCAGTGAGCCCACGGCCTGATCGTACGTTTTGCCAAAGCTTTCGGATAAATACCTTAGATCGTCTAAATAGATGAGCCTTCGCGCCTCCTCGAATGAGAAGCGTTTGGCGTAACCAGCGAACGAATCTCTATCGAAAGTCATTTCGGGACTGAAGCCGCCCTCTGATATTGCAATCGGACAGAAGTGGATGATGGAATAGTACGTCGATTGGTTTCCGAACAATCTTTCGATGATGAGATTGTCGAGGTCGATCAATCTCGAATGGATTTGCTCCTGAATGCTGTCAAAGGAATCGTATAAAAGATCTTGCGACGGCAGGCTGTACACATAGAAGCCATCAGGTTCATCGTCCAAAGTCCCTTTTGATACTGTTCCTAGTTCAGAATAATATGTAATTAATGGTCTATCCATCGTATTAGAGGGGTTGCTGGCGTTCAATTCCATGACTTGTTCTCCTCGTGTGAAAATGCGATTGCTGGGAGAAAAATAGTGTAATGAGTATTTGCGCGTTTCCGTACCGTGAATATTGCGGGACAGTACCGGCGGTATCGTGAATCGGTACCGCCGGTGTCCGTTCAGTACCGTCAGCCGTATATGTCGCGCATGTTGACGTCCCCCGTCTCCAGCCAGACGGTGCCGTGCACGATCCTGTCCATGATCGCCTCGGCGTGAAGCCCGCCGCCCAGCCTGGCGTGCCTGTTCTTCGGCCTGTACTGTGTACAAAAGACGGTCGAGGACGAACCGTAGCTCAGCTCCATGAGCTCGAGGAACATCGCCCTGAACAGGCTGTCTGGCTTGTTCAGCAGCCACTCGTCGATCACGAGCAGGCCGTACCTGCCGAACTTCCTGAGCAGTATCTCTCGTGGTGCGGGTTCGCCAGTGGCTCGTCAGCGTACAGGCGCCCACCTTCAATCAATCGCGCCCCGCCGCGAAAAGCGGGAAGCCGCCTCGAAGGACGGCTCCCCAGTGCCCCATGCGGCGAAGGATGACCGCACGGCTATGTTCCTAGATGTGTCGCCATGAGAAGGGCCGTCCTCCGAGACGGCCCTTGGCGCTACGTTTGGGCTACAACCCGATGAATGCCCTGAGTCCAGGGTGAGAGAGCGCCATCATCGCAGCCATGATGGCCACGAGGATGACGTCTGCGGCGATCAGGCAGTTCCTCGGCCATTTTCCCAGCTCGACATTCCGATGGTTGAAGGACATCTTCCAGATGAACACGAGGAGGATGCACACTGTGTTGATGAGGACGAATCCGACCAGCGCGGTCAGGAACACGAGGGCCTTCATGCCGCTGTCGATGCCGACGCGGCCATCGCAGACGTGGAGAAGCCGACGCCGCCGTTGAACGCGAGTACGACCGCGGCGAAGACGCCGAGAATCGCGATGTACTCCATCCTCGTCTTGTCGAGGCGCTCGTCGAACTCCCTTTCCAGCTCCGCGCGTTTCTGGTCCGCCACGTCCCTTTCCGCTTTCACTTCGGCGATTGCCGCTTTGAATGCGCGCATGGCCTGCTGCTGTTCGATATCGTGGCTCAGCCTCGTCTTTTCCAGGTCGATGTGGTCGGCGAGTTTGAGGACACTTTTTGCCTGGTTACAAAGTCCCTGCTTCGTCAGGTGCCCATGGATAATGCGAATGTTCTCGGCGAGGCAATTGACCGAATAGGGGACCCCTTCGTCCAGGTCCCCAGAGGAATGCCCGAGTGCGTTGAACACCAGGTCGCAGATGCCGGCATATCTATGGCGATAGGGCTCGCTCCCCCCATATAGCTTTGCGAAGAAGTTCGAGGCTCGGCGGATGTCCTCTTGAGAGAGCACCGCGGCATCATCCGTGCTGGCGAGGGATTCGAGCATGTCGCGCAGAGCCTTGCGTTTCTCTACGTCGTCGCTGCCTGCGTTTATTGGGGGAACTTTCAGGGGCGGCTTCGAAAGAGTCCCAATTTTGCTGGTGAGCAGAGAGAGGACCCTTCCGAAGTTTTCGGCCGCCTTTGCATAGTCTTGCTCGGTCACTCAGAGACCTCGCTAGCGCACTGCATGATCAGCTCATTTGGGATGATTCCTTTGTGTAGGCGCTTCCGATTGAAGATGATGTCCCACGGGGACCCCTCGGCGTGTGAGATCCTGACGAGCTCCCATGGGGATTTCTCGGCGAGCGTGTCCACCCCCGCATCCAGGAACGGGCGGATGGAATCATTTATCTCGGTGTCGAACTCGCGTTTTATCGGGAAGCCGCCGCAGTCAGAGAACTCAACGTAGACATCTCTGATGACAGGGCCGTAGGGCCATGCCTCAAACTGGTCGGCGAATAGCAGCTCACCGGTCTCGCTCGCGTATATGACTTGCAGGAAGTAGAGGATCTTCTGGAGCTGAAGATTGCTGATGGGCGTGCCGTGGCGATATCGCCTGTTGACAGCATACTCGGCGATTTCCATCGCGCTGTACACTGTCCCAATTTGGACTTTCATCTGTTTCCTCCTTTTTCAAATCATACCAGTGATTTACTTCCTATCTGCGCTTATCGTGATAAAAGCATCTCAGCTCGTCCGGACAATAAACGGACGGCCCCTCCAGCGGTGACTTCTGTCTCGGACGCGCCACTAGTCTTCAACGGCCTCAGCACCAGGACGACCGACACGAGCGGCAGGAACGCCGCAAGTGCAAGCGTCGTGACCGCAATGCCCAACGCCCATTTCGCGTCTTCCCCTTCACTCCACCTCCTTCCGCTCGAACCTGCAGGAGCGCGCCAACCGCGGGCTCAAGCGCCGCAGCCGCGCGGTGCAGGCGTTCCTTGGCGGGGGAAGTCGCCCATCGGGATGATAGGCGCCGTGTACGCCGAGACGAACGAGGAATGGGCCGGCCGCCGCCGGTCCGTCGACGACTCCATCGGCAGGGCCGAAGAGGGCGCCAAGGCCAACGCGCCCGAGCCCGCCTGCGAGGGCACCGCCGCGGAGCACGCGGTCGGAATCATCGCGCTCGGCGTGGCCGAAAACCCGATTCTCGGCAAGAAGGCGGCTTGACATTGATCAGAATGACGGCATTCCAGGTGAATCTCGGTTTCTCGGGCAGCCTGCAGCCACCCTCGAGAACCGAGCTCTACGCCAACTCTGCCGCCCGCAGTGATCTGCAGGGCTCGCAATAAGCTTGGCGACCGCCGCCGTTTTTGTCGCGGCTGGACTTTATGCCAGGCAAAAGAAAAGCCGCCGTTAAGAAACGGCGGCTTTGACTCTCGCATATTTAAGAGCGGCTAGAGTGTCTTGAGGTACTCCCCCAGCTCCTCCTCCCAGTCGGGCATGCGGAAGCCGACCGACTCGAGCCTGGACCGGTCGAGCGCGGAGTGGACCGGGCGCGGGGCGATGGGGCCGGCGGCATTTGCGTAGTAGTCGGTGGTGCTGACGGGGACCACCTTGTCCCCGTTGCCGTTGGCGGCCTCGAAGACGGCGCGGGCGATGTCGGCCCAGGACTTGACGGCGCCGGAGCCGGTGCAGCCGTAGGTGCCGTAGGGGGCCTTCGCGTCCAGCACGTGGAAGATGGCCGCTGCCATGTCGCGCGTGAAGGTCAGGCGGCCCAGCTGGTCGTCGACCACGGTGACCTGCTCGAGCCCGTCTTCGGGGTCGGCGACTCGGTCGGACAGCGCCTTCATCGTCTTGACGAAGTTGTGCCCCTCGCCGATGACCCAGGAGCTGCGCATGATGTAGTGGCGCGGGCAGCCGGCCACGGCGATGTCTCCGGCGGCCTTGGTCTGGCCGTAGACGGACAGCGGGCTGAAGGGCTCCTCCTCGGTGTGGACCTCGGCCGTGCCGTCGAAGACGTAGTCGGAGGACACGTGGACCAGGGTGATGCCGTGCCCGGCGCAGGTGCGGGCGAGAAGCGCCGGGCCGGTTGCGTTGGCCTTCCATGCGGTCGCGCGGCCCTCGGGGGTCTCGGCCCTGTCCACCGCCGTGTAGGCGCCGCAGTTGATGACGGTGCCGTAGAGCGACCAGTCGTACTGTGCGTAGGCGTCCGGGTCGGACATGTCGAAGGTGTCGATGTCGCAGAAGTCGAAGTCCTTCGCCACGCCGCGCTCCTCGGCGAGTTTGCGCACCGCATGCCCCAGCTGGCCGTTGCAGCCGGTGACGAGGGTGCGCTTCGGCGCCATCGGGACGACGTCCTTCAGCATCGGGTGGCTGAGGTCGGCCTCGGAGACGGTGGCCCGGTCGAGCGGGATCGGCCACTCGATGGCGAGCTCGGGGTCGGCGAGGTTCACGAAGGTGTAGGTCTTCTTCAGCTCGAGGGACCAGTGGGCGTCCACCAGGTAGGTGTAGGCGGTGCCGTCCTCCAGCGCCTGGAAGGAGTTGCCCACGCCGCGCGGGACGTAGATGGCCCTGGACGGGTCGAGCGTGCAGGTGAACACCTTCCCGTAGGTGGCGCTGCCCTCGCGCAGGTCCACCCAGGCACCGAAGACCGAGCCGCGGGCCACGGAGATGAACTTGTCCCAGGGCTCCGCGTGGATGCCGCGGGTGACGCCGCGGCTGTCGTTGTAGGAGATGTTGTTCTGGACGATGCGGAAGTCGGGGATGCCCAGCGCGCACATCTTGGCGCGCTGCCAGTTCTCCTTGAACCAGCCGCGGTTGTCGCCGTGGACGGCCAGGTCGACGACCTTCAGGCCCCCGATGCCCGTCTCGGTGACGGAGAGGTCCTTCTCGAATGCGATGTCTGCCATGTCTCTGCTCTCCCTACTGCCCCTGCGCGCGGTAGCGGGCCTCGGTGGCCTCCTTGGCCGGGCGGCACCAGGCCTCGTTGGCGACGTACCAGTCGATGGTGGCCCTGAGGCCCTCGGCGAAGTCGGTGTGCGCCGGCCTCCAGCCCAGCTCCCGCTGGAGCTTGGAGCTGTCGATGGCGTAGCGGCGGTCGTGGCCGGGGCGGTCGGCGACCCAGTCGAAGTCCTCGGGGTCGCGCCCCATGGCCGCAAGGATCATGCGCAGCACGGTGATGTTGTCCCTCTCCCCGTCGGCGCCGATGAAGTAGGTCTCCCCCATGCGTCCCCTGGTGAGGATGTCCCAGACGGCCGAGCTGTGGTCCTCGGTGTGGATCCAGTCGCGGACGTTCTCGCCGCGGCCGTAGAGCTTGGGGCGCACGCCGTCGATGATGTTGGTGATCTGCCTGGGGATGAACTTCTCCACGTGCTGGTAGGGGCCGTAGTTGTTGGAGCAGTTGGAGATCGTGGTGCGCAGGCCGTAGGTGCGGGTCCAGGCGCGCACGAGCATGTCGGAGGACGCCTTGGTGCTCGAGTACGGCGAGCTCGGCCTGTAGGGCGTCTCCTCGGTGAACTTCGCGGGGTCGTCGAGCGCCAGGTCGCCGTAAGACCTCGTCGGTGGAGACGTGGTGGTAGCGGACGCCGTATTTCCTCACGGCCTCCAGCAGGCGGAAGGTGCCCTCGACGTTGGTGCGCAGGAAGGGCTCCGGGTCGGCGATGGAGTTGTCGTTGTGGCTCTCGGCGGCGTAGTGCACGATCGCGTCGTGGCCGGGGACGAGCCTATCCAGCAGCTCGGAGTCGCAGATGTCGCCCACCACGAGCTCGACGCGGTCGGCGGGAAGGCCCGCGATGTTCTCGGGGTTGCCGGCGTAGGTCAGCTTGTCCAGGACGGTGACGTGCACGTCGGGGTGGTTGTTCACGACGTGGTGCACGAAGTTGCTGCCGATGAAGCCGCAGCCGCCCGTGACGATGATGTTCCTGGGCTCTAAGAGCTCTTCAGACATATCTGTATCTCCCATTGAATCGTTTAGTACTCGCGCGGGCTGTTGACGATCTCGCCGGCGGCGACCTTCTTCAGGTGCTGGCCGTAGACCGACTTGCCGTAGGCCTTCGCGGCCTCCGTGAGCCCCTCGGTCGTGATCCAGCCGTTCTCCCAGGCGATCTCCTCGGGCACGGACACGGGCAGGTCCTGTGAGTGTTCCACGGCGCGGACGAACTCCGCGGCCTCGTGGAGGCTCTCCATGGTGCCGGTTTCCAGCCATGCGTAGCCGCGGCCCAGGGTGACGACGGACAGCGTCCCCTCCTCCAGGTACATCTGGTTGAGCGTGGTGATCTCCAGCTCGCCGCGGGCCGAGGGCCTGACCTCATGAGCCTTGGCGGCCACGTCGCCCGGGTAGAAGTACAGGCCGGTGACGGCGTAGGAGCTCTTGGGCTCGGCGGGCTTCTCCTCGATGGAGACGGCCCTCCCCAGCGCGTCGAACTCCACGACGCCGAAGCGCTCGGGGTCGTCCACGTGGTAGCCGAAGACCGTGGCGCGGCCCGACTCGGCGTTCTGGACGGCGCGCGTCAGGTGGCGGGAAAGGCCGTTGCCGTAGAAGATGTTGTCGCCGAGCACCAGCGCGCACGGCTCGCCGGCGATGAAGTCCTCGCCGATGGTGAAGGCCTGCGCCAGGCCGTCCGGGCTCGGCTGCTCGGCGTAGGACAGGTTCACGCCGTAGCGCGAGCCGTCCCCGAGCAGGCGCTCGAAGTTGGGCAGGTCGGTCGGCGTGGAGATGACCAGGATGTCCCGGATGCCCGCCAGCATGAGGGTGGACAGCGGGTAGTAGATCATGGGCTTGTCGTAGACCGGCAGCAGCTGCTTGGAGGTCACGAGCGTGAGCGGGTACAGGCGTGTTCCGGACCCGCCCGCGAGAATGATGCCTTTCATTTAATCTGTCCTCTACAATCGAAATGCGCTTTAGATCGAGTGATAAATAAGACTTGGGTATCCTATTTTGCTAAACCCCCTCATTCTTAACGAAATAGGCAAGGTAATGACTGCGGAATATGGCTACCTGAATTGCCCCTTCCATTTTTCAATGCTCGACCAAGGGAGATTGATTCCGGTTATTTCAGGTTGGTTAATCCAATCAGCCATTTTGAGTAAAAAGTCATCTTCTCGTTCGAAAACAGGAAGTCCGGTATCTTCACCGATGATCGCGTGCCAAATGTTGGTAATGGACTCACTTTGCTTCAACGCTATGAAAAGCGCCAGTATCGAAAATCAATTTATAATCCCACAATGATGTGAATTCGTTCGGGCAAATAACGACCGCAAAGTGATACAAGCGAATAAGATCCGGCAAGAGTTAGCGCCCAAACAGCAAATGTCGAAACACCAAGTGGAATGACGAATAATCCAAGCAGTTTCCAAACGGCCTTGAGAACAAGTATATGGCAGAGGTAGATTCCAAAAGAGGCGTTCCCAAGGTCAACAAGCAAAGTAGAAGATAATCGCGACTTGAATGATCCCGGAACCGCCATAAGAAGCGCGATCACAGCTAAAGAGGTCGCGGCAAAACCGAGCTTAAGCTGAGTTGTGGCCATATTGAAATCGCCAGTCAAATACCACCAGAAGCCTGCGACCTCCTGAATTATTAAAAATATAAAGAGCACTGCAACAAGCTGAGTGGTTCGTCCTTCAATGAGCGCAGCCCAACGCCTCCAGTCGAGACCGAAAACATAAAAGATGAGCCACATGGGGCAGAAAACCTGTATTAGAGGCAATGCGATACCGGCAACGGCAGCGAGCTCCCTTAGAAGCAAGCAAGCCGGTGTCACACAATAGACAAAGAACCTATACCGTGAAAGGAGCCTGAACAGTACCGGAGTAAGCAGCACAAGCTGTGAATAGACCAATAGATAGTACATCTGAGCCGATACGGAGCCCACGGCGAACGCCAGAAACCCAGACGCCCATGAAGGGCGGGGAAACGCCGCAAGATAGATAACGCTCCAGAACGCATAAGGTCCGGCAACCTTGCTAATGCGGCGTCGAAGACCCATTACAGTCTGAAATAGGCCATCGATAAATTTCGATGGCGAGCATTCGGCG
>NZ_QRYG01000019.1:0-43568 GCF_003462845.1 Collinsella sp. AF15-51
TACCGCCTCGCGGTGACATCGTTTTTATGTCAACCTTGGTCTAACAGAGCCTAACATTTTGTTGCCGAAGGTCAAATAGTTGCCCGGTTTGGACGAAATCGTATATGGGCTCCGCAATGATTGCGAAGACAAGCATATTTCGCAGGTACTTCTTTAAGTCATGAGTATGCAAAAATCCCTCAACTATCAAAAAGCAAAATAAGGGAAATGCAATTCTGCCAAGAACATGAAGCACATCCGAAGCCTCGCTTAGAATCGCCCACTGTTCGTCTGATATCTGACTGTACGATGCGTGAGTCATGATTCCATTGGTCAGGACGATCCTGCTTACATGATCGAGAACCATCGAAATGGCTGCTATTATCTTTAATGTGCTGCCGCTAATTCCGTATCTATTTGTTTTCATTTCGTATTCCTTACTTTGGGTGGGCCGTCAGGGGTTCAGCCTGCTCCGCAGGCGGCCGCTGCGGCGCTTCGCGCCTTGCGCGCTGCGCTGGCAAACGCTCACGCGTTTACTCAGCTCCGCGCCCTTTCGGGTTCGAACCCGCGTCGCGGCAACAAAAAAGCGGCCGGCATCCGCCAGTCGCTTTTCCATTCTATGGTGGGCCGTCAGGGGTTCGAACCCTGGACCTTGGGATTAAAAGTCCCCTGCTCTGCCAGCTGAGCTAACGGCCCGCGGGTGGCATTGTACCACGGTCTGGGACTATTCCCAACTCCATTGGCCGTTCTGGAAAATCACAACTTCACGTCCATCAGGCGTAATGCCCGTAATATCGATGTCGTCCGTGCCGATCATAAAGTCGACATGCGTGCTCGATACGTTAACGCCATGCTCCAGGAGCTCTTCCTTGGACATGTCATACCCACCCTCGATGCATTCGGGGAAACCGACACCTAGCGCGAGATGGCAGCTAGCGTTCTCGTCATAGAGCGTATCGTAGAACAGTACGCCACTTTCGCGGATCGGCGTGTTCTTGGAGATGAGCGCGACCTCTCCCAGGTGAGCAGCGCCCTCGTCAGTATCGATGATGCTTGCGAGCGTTGCCTTGCCCACGCGGGCATCGTAGTCCGCTACGCGGCCGGCCTCGAACTTAATCCAAAAATCGTCGACCTTGTTACCGTGGTGAATGAGCGGCATGGCCGAGTACACGATACCGTCGGCGCGCATACGATCAGGCGAGGTGAAGACTTCCTCGGTGGGAATGTTGGGGAAGAAGGGGTGTCCATCGGGCGTCTTGCCCTTGCCGCCGGCCCACTCGTGACCCTTCGTCATGCCAATCGTCAGATCGGTTCCATTTTCCGCGGTGTAATGCAGGCGGTCAAAACGATTGTCGTTCAGGAAACGCAGGTTCTTTTCGAACGCCGCGTCATGAAGCTCCCAGTCGCTCTCCGGGTCCTGGCCATCGGCACGAGCGGTGTGCAGAATCGCATTCCATAGCTTATAGATTGCAACCTCATCGGCGTCTCCCGGGAACACCTCGTGCGCCCAAGCCACGACCGGAGCGCCGGCGATGCACCACGGATTGATGTTGTAATCCAGTCCACGGCGGAAAACTTTGCACTGCGTATTCCTCGCCTTGGATGCCGCGGCCGGCTTGGCTGGATCGATGCCCTTGAGGGCTGCAGGATCCGCACCCTCAATAAAGATAAAGCAGGCGCCATCCTGGGCCAGGGAATCCAACTGCAGGCGCTTCCACTCGGGCGTCTGCTCAAAATAGCTTTTATCGACATGCTCGTACGTGAGCCTCGTCACGGCATCATCGGCCCAAATGACCGTCACGTGGCCAGCGCCGGCGGCATAAGCCTCCGCGACCACCACGCGGGCAAAAGGCGCGCACTCGACCGGAGACTGAACGACAACCTCCTGGCCGGGCTTGACGTTTACGCCTTTGCGGACAACCAGGCGCGCATAGTTTTTAATCTTGGGCTCCAGGGCCTTCATGCCCTCCAGAGCTTCTTCGACCGTCAGGGCAGCTCGAATCATGTGCCACTCCATCTATCTATAGGACAATAATAAGGCGCGCCGCAAAAACGACACGCCTTATATCTTAGCGATAAGTGTGAATGCAAACGCTACTTCTTCTTGGAGTCCTTTTTGTCCTCCTCGGCAGCTGCGCGCTCGATAAGAGCGTTGAGCTTGTTCTCGGACATGCCCTCGGCCTGCGTGCGGTACATGTTGCGCAGGGGACGAATACGAACGAAGTCGTAAATAAAGTCACCCAAAATGACGACGTAGGACAAAACGATGCCGACCATCTGGACAGGGCTGGACACCATGCCAGCGGGAGCGAAGTAGAGCGAAGCCCAAATTGCCACGACGAGTACCATGCCGATAGTAAGCACGGCCCACCAGATACGGCGGCGCTTGGTGTAGTCCTCATCCTGCTTGAGAAGGATATTCGACACCGTGTAGATGCGATCCTCCTTGGCGCGCTGCTTAGCCTTGCGGGCGCGCTTCTCCTCTTTAGAGAGGCCCTCGAGGTTCTCGCCCTTCTCGAGCTCTTTGCGGCGTGCCTTAGACGAAGCCGGCACGACGCGGACAGAGCTCGCTGCCTGACGGGCGGGCTTGGCGGATGCGGCGGACTTGCGCGCAACCCCGGTAACCTCGTGGGATTGCGTGCGCTTGTTCGTGGCGCTACGGGTACTCACTTATGCGTTCTCCTTCATGCTTGTGAACTGGGAGCCCGTGATGATCTGGAAGGCCTCGCGATAGCGCTCGGACGTGCCATCGATGACCTCGGCGGGCAGGTGCGGGGTCTCCCCCGTCATATCCCAGTTGGCTTTGAGCCAATTGCGGACGAATTGCTTGTCGTAGCTGGGCTGAATCTTGCCCTCCTCGTAGCTGGCGGCAGGCCAGAAACGGCTGGAGTCGGGCGTGAGGCACTCGTCGATCAGCGTGACCTTGCCATCGATGACACCAAACTCGAACTTGGTGTCGGCAATGATGATGCCACGGGTCGCTGCATACTCGGCGGCAGCCTTGTAGATCTTGAGGGAAAGGTCGCGAATCTGCGTGGCGATGTCCTCGCCCACGATCTCGCAGCAACGCTCGAACGAGATGTTCTCGTCGTGGTCACCGATCTCGGCCTTCGTGGACGGCGTAAACAGCGGCTCGGGAAGCTTGGAAGCCTCGGTCAGGCCCTCAGGCAGCTGGATGCCGCAGACGGTGCCGTTCTCGTCGTAGGTCTTCTTGCCCGAACCGGTCAGATAGCCGCGGACGATGCACTCGATAGGAATCGTCTGGGCCTTCTTAACCAGCATGGCGCGGCCGGCGAGGTAGTCACGATACTCAGCAAACTCCTCAGGGAAATCCGCCGGGTCGATGGAAACGAGGTGGTTGGGAACGATGTCGGCAAACTTATCGAACCAGAATGCCGAGATGCGGTTGAGCACCTCTCCCTTAAACGGAATCTCGTCGGGAAGAATGAAGTCGAACGCAGAAATGCGGTCGGTGGCGACCATCAGCAGGTTTTCACCGGCATCGTAGATATCACGAACCTTGCCACGGGAATCCGGACGACGCTCCATCGTTGTCACGTGAGTCACTCCTTACCAAAATACGACAGTAATGCGGGTTCTTTCCCGCACGTTTTCGCAAACTCGGAGCGGCAGGGACGAAACCCCTCCTTCACCGAATAGCGAAAAGCTAGTGCTCCATTGTAGTAGATGCCGCGTCCGCCGTGTGCTCGCGAGGCAGATGAATCGTAAAAGTCGTACCCTTTCCAAGCTCCGACTCCACGGATATGTAGCCGTGATGGCGCTCGACGATCTGTTTAGTCACGGCGAGGCCCACGCCCAGACCGCCCGCCTCACGGGCACGGCTGGCATCGGCGCGCCAAAAACGGCCGAAGATGCGCGACAAGTCATCCTTGGCAATACCGATGCCGGTATCAGAAACGGCGATGCTGACGTGTTTGCGGTCACTGAGCACCGACACCACGACCCAACCGCCCTCGGGGGTGTAGCGCATGGCGTTGCTCATGAGATTGATGACGCATTGTGTGATCATGTCGGGATCGGCTTCGACGACATCGTCGTGACCTTGGGTCTCGTCAGCAAAGCGCAAGCGCAGATCGCGGTCGACAAACAGGCGCTCCTGGGCATTGACGATGGAACGCACGAAAGGAACCATGTCCACCGGCTCAAGGTTGAGCGGAGCCGTGCTGTTTTCCATGCGCGACAGGTCGAGCATCTGCTGCACCAGACGAGCCAGGCGACGCGTCTCGGAAGCAACAGTCTCCAAGTGCTCATCGTCGGTAGGATATACGCCATCCTGCATGGCCTCGACCGTTGCGAGCATGGCCATAAGCGGAGTACGAAGTTCGTGAGCCACGTCCGAGGTCAAACGTTTCTCGTGTTTCATATCCTTCTCGAGCGAAGTGGCCATCTCATCGAATGTCTCGCCCAGTTGATCGATCTCGTCATCGCCGCGCAAGCCCGTACGAGCAGACAGATCGCCATCGCGAATTTGCTTGGCCGTGCTGGTAATACGGTGAATCGGCTTGGTGAGCATGCGCGACACGAGTGATCCGATAACGACCGAAATGCAAACTGCAACAACCGCAGCAAGGGCCATGGCGTTAAAGGTCTTCTCCCTAAACGCAGAATCTGCCTTGGTGAGCAAGGCATCGGAGCCGATGGCCCACAGCTTTACTTGTCCGACATGCTCGCCGGAAGACGTTATGATTTCGACGTTTGCAACGCTATCGGAGTCGGTGGGAGCCGACGAGACCGGACTATGCGATGCTTTTTTACCGCTCGAGCTGCTCGACGCTGATTCGCTCTCGCGCACATCGGCGGTCGCGCTTGCCGAAGGCCATGAGTCGTCATAAACGACAACGCCTTTCTTGTTGACGACCTGCATACCCAAATCGTCGGATACCAAACTCGATGTCGCGACCGTACGTAGCTCGCCCGCAGTCCAATTGCCGTTTTCCTCATACGACGTCGCAAGCTTTTCGGCAGCGGAATTTGCGATTTCGACGATATTGGAGCGCGTGTAATCCGAAAAGACCGTGCCCCACACAACAGAGACCACGCCCACCAGCACCAATACCGTCATGAGCGATGTCAGAGCAAAAGCAAGTGCCATGCGCGAGGGATAGCTCATCGTTGGCCGTGAATCGGAACGAGGCGTGTTCCAACTAGCCTTGGAACCCGCCTCGCTCTCCTGCTTGTGCTTTTGTCCGATTTCAAAGCGCGCAGGTGTCATATGTGATTTCCCTATTTCTCGTCCGACTTATCGGTCTTGGCCGGAGCCTCGAAGCGATAGCCGACACCGTGGACGGTGTAGAGCCACTTGGGCTTCTTGGGATCATCGCCCAGCTTGGCGCGAAGGTTCTTCACGTGGCTATCGATGGTGCGCTCATAGCCCTCAAAGTCGTACCCAAGCACCTTCTCGACCAGCTCCATACGGTTGTAGACACGGCCGGGATGACGAGCAAGCGTGGTGAGCAGCTTGAACTCGGAAGCCGTCAGATCGACTTCCTTGCCTTCGACCAAGATCTTGTGGCCCGAGATATCGATGACCAGATCGCCGAAGTCGAGTACCTCGACGGCGGGCTCGTCGGCCTGGTGGGCACGACGGAACAGGGCGCGTACGCGGGCGACAAGCTCGCGCGGCGAGAACGGCTTAATCAGATAGTCGTCGGCGCCGAGCTCAAGACCGATAATACGGTCCTCGATCTCGCCCTTGGCAGTCAGCATGATGATAGGGACATCCGAGGTATCGCGAATGGTGCGGCAAACGCGCTCGCCGGGGATCTTGGGGAGCATAAGGTCGAGCACGACCAGGTCAAACTGATGCTTCTCGAACTCCTCGATCGCGGACTGACCGTCGCCGACGCCCACAACCCAGTAGCCTTCGCGCTCGAGATAGGCAGCGACGGCGTCACGGATTGCCTTCTCATCCTCGACCAGCAGAATCTTTTTTGCATCTGAAGCCATAACACGGCCCCCCTGTCTCAATTAGCTAAGAACAAGCCCATTTTAACGCACCTGAACCCGCCGGATGCCACTATGACGCGGCAGCTCGGCGGGCGGTACTCACAATTACAACGCGTTTATTCCCCTGTTGGCGCCTTTTTAACCCCTCTAAGCTTAAAGAGAGAATAGGCGTGCAGTGACCGTCTCTGGTATACCCTGGCTGTTGCGCACCGTGGCGTACGTAAGGAATGAGTCCGATTTTCCCGCCGTAGCTGGATAATCGCCATACTCCAAAGCGCGGTCGGGCGACAGCAGCGAGCCATAGGTCTTGGCAGAGGTGTCGATCAGGAAATGCGACGCCTGCACCTTAACAAGGTATTTATTCTTTTTGCCAGCCGCACATGCGAGCGGCTCGCGTGACAGGAAGAGGTACGGCCCTCCCTCATTACCGATATACGTGCCCATATTGCCCAAGCTGCCCACGCCACTATAGGTCGCCTCGATAGAAAACACGAAGGTATCGCCCATATATACGGCCTCGAAAGGCGAGACTGACGAGGGAAGGACTAGCTGGGCACGTTTGGTGTTGTTGCCGTCGGTCAGATCGATTGCCGTTATGCCGTAGTAGACACCCTCGTCGTTGCGGACACGCGGCGAGATGGTCAAAATGCCGTCGCTCGCACGCGGGGCCGATGCAAAGCGGCCCGTCGATTTCCAAATTGTCTCGGCCTTGGATTCATCAAGCGAGCGACGATAGCAAAACGAATCACTACTCGTTTTATTGCCGCCTGCCGAAGGCATTTTATACCAGATGACTGATGATCCGAACGCCGTAAACAGTGGCGGATCATAGTCCTTGCCACCCCGATCGAGCTCAACCGCGTCGCCAGAGAGCGAAGCGCCCGACAGATTTTGAGCGTAGAGCTTCCACGATGAATTGGCAAAGTTCATCTCAACCCACGCAAACACGCCATCGCCGGCACGGACATCGTAAAAAGCATATCCCGTGCCCTCGATAGGATCCTCGATTAATGTGGTAAGCGAGCCATCGCCCAGGTTGAGCACACCAAGCGTATTGGCATGCAGGGCAGAAGCAGGCGCCATCATCGCGGCGGCGTAGTCGCCATCGCAGTAGTACAGCAGCGTGCCCAGCGGCAGCGTCCACGACGCCGCCGGCTCAAGATCGATATCAACAGCTTCGTACTCATCAGTGATCGAGACAATCTTCGAATCGTCCTTGATAACCTGCGGCTCGCCGGCGGCATCGTCGCTGGTGCCCGTTTTTTTCGAGCAACCGGCAAGCACCGTGGCAGCGCCCGCGGCGGCACCGCCGAGCACAAAGCCACGGCGCGATATTCCATTCTTGATGTGGTCGGCGATACCCATTAGGCGATCTCGGCGCGAGCGGCCTCGATAGCGCGCGTAAGCTGATCGGCGCAAGAGGTCTTTTTCATACCGCAGGTATTACCGGCGAGAACCTCGATTACGCGATCGGCAGGAGCACCCTCGACTAACTTGGAGATTGCCTTGAGATTGCCGTCACAGCCGCCGGTAAACTCAACGCCCAGCACCTTGCTGCCATCGTCAGAGAGATTGAGGTGAATATTGCGAGAGCATACACCCTGCGGCTTGTAGTCAAAACTAATCATTGAGATCCCCTCTCAGAAAGAAATTTCAGACGTCTATTATCCCCGCCTGGGCCGACTTATTATCGCAAGCACCGATTCAACATCCTACGATGCATGGACTCGCGGGGGCAAGATTAGCAGTCCGCACCCTGTGCGTGGACCGTGCGCTTCTCCCGATACATATTGTGGTCGGCGACACGATATACATCGGCCAGCGTATTTCCGGCCGTCTCGACGGTCGCCACGCCAATCGATGCGCTGACCGTCAGGGCCTCATCGCTTACCGCGGCAAGACCGAGACGAAGATCCTGTTCCAGCCCGAGCGCAGACTCGTTGTCAGTATGGGGGCAAACCAGCAAAAACTCGTCGCCGCCAAGGCGCATCGGCAGATAATCCGCACCAGCCACCCGCCGCAGCACGGACGCCGTCCGTCGCAGCAGTTCATCCCCCATCTCGTGACCATAGATGTCGTTGGTCCGCTTGAGATAATTGCAGTCCAACATAATCACGCTCACGGGCAAGTCCTCGTTTACCAGGCTATCTCCGCGCGATTCAAGATAGTTGCGGTTGCGAAGCCCCGTCAGTTTGTCTTGATATGACAGCTCCTCGGCATGCTTGACCATCGATATGTTGTGCGTCGCCACGACGACCGACTCCAGCCGGCCTTGCTCATCGCGATGCTGGGGGACAACCTGTAGCGAGTACCAAGCGCCTCGACAATCTCGCACCTCGGCAGCCAAGTACGGTACGCCCTCCATACGTTCACGAAGCGAACTTATATCTACGAGTCCCACAACCGCTTCGCGGCTTTCGGGGCTCACGATATCCCGGCAGACCGTGTCCATAAAGTCATATGCCTCGCTGTGCTCGGCAAATATCTTCGCTATCGCCGGCGACATATTGATCCCCTCGATCTCGAGGGTGTCGAGATGCAAAAGGAAGGTCGAATCGTAGATGGCGCTTATGGCATTGATAATGCCGAGCTGTTTATCCTTTTCGACCAAATTGCGGTGGTCAACGATATTTCGAGCCAACAGCACCACGACCCAAAACGCAAGACACACCAAGACGCCGACGGCGACAAATGAAATCCTGTCAGACATGACCTCAGATTTGGGATATAGCGCAAACAGGCGGTAGTCCTTATATGCCGCACGCACGGCATACCATTCGTCTCCTCGATATTCGATGCGCGTCAGGCCGTCGTCTTTCCACTCAACTCCTACGCTGGTGAGGAGTCGGGCGAGCGACACGTCAGCATCGGCACTGTTGGATGAGACAATCTCCGCATCCTCCATAACAAGCACCGTGGGACCCTGGTGGAAGGTACTGTTCGAAAGCACGTCGGCTATGGCATATGAATAGTCGTCCGCCGTATCGGAAACAAGTGAGCGGTATGCCAGGGCAACGCCGTCGCCATACGGAACAGCACAGACGGCAAAAACGACACCACGGCGCTCATCGACAGTTGAGTAGGTCACTTTGGAACCTTGATACATCGATGCGACCGGCGAACAGGCCAACTCATCTCGCCACAACATGAGCGGGTCGCGACCATCGATGTCGTAGTGGGCAGCCATATGGCCATCGGAGTCCATGACCATCAGCCCCGAAAGGTTCTCGGCATGGACAAATTGCTCGATAAGATCGTCGTTAACCTCAACGCGATCAGAGGACAGGAACGTCACAAACGATTCGACCGCGGCGAGCAAATCGTGCGTCGCCTCGGTTTTTCTCCCCTGTTCGTAGCGGTCATATTTTTCGCAAGCGTTCTCCAAAAACACCATGGTTTCTTGGCCAAACCCAAGCGTTTTTTCGAGGCAGCGATGGGTTCCAACCGTATACAACAGGCCTAACAAGACGGCGCTGACAATAACGCTGGCAGCTATGACGTTCAGAGTCTTTCGACTCAAGCGGTGCTCATCAGTTGTCATGAATTTCCTCCTTGCCCGCCCGTCGTCGCTCCTGTCTTGTAATTGCCCACAATACGGTCAATCGTGCCATCTCGATCCATGTCGAACAGCGCGGTATTGAGATCCTTTACGACCGATCCTTCATAGCTGTCATCAAACGCGACGCCCAGGTCAACCGTCATAACATTGTCGGCAAACACACGGTAAACGCCGGGATACTGAGCAACGAGTCGGTCAAGCGACTGGACATCCGCCATCCAGCAGTCAACGTACCCTTTGACTAGAGCGGCTTTGCAGAGTTCGGCAGAGCCATATGATTTGATTTGAACGTCCGACGAGACCCCCAGATCCCCCGCAAGCAATCGGCGTTCACTCACCGAACCCGCAATCACCGCAATGGTCTTACTTCCATCGAGATGTGCCAAGGACTTGATGCCACTCGTTTTCTTGGCGGCAACCGAGACCGTCACGGTTAGATACGGCTCGGTCCAGTAATACTTATCCTCGCGATAACAGGGAGAATAGTCACACCACAGGCAATCGATATCACCGTTTTTGAGCAGCCGGTCGCGATCGTTCCAGTCAATATCGACAAACTGTGGCTTGAGCCCCGCACGCTTGCAGGCCTCGCGGGCGATGTCGATATCGATACCGGCGTAATCGCCCGTGGTATCGACATACACATAGGGGTCGTTATCCGTAACGCCGATTTTGAGCACCGGGAGATCTCTATCGGCTTCATTCGAGGAGGAAGAACTGCTTCGAACGGTATACGTCAGGGCGCCCGCAAAGACGGCAACAAGGAGTATGAGCGTAAACGAGACGATGGTGGCCCGCTTGATGCGTCTGGGCACGTGCCCCCTTTCATCGAAACAGCAGTCGGAGTTCATTTTATTACCCGGGCGCATATGCGACAGTAAAAAAAGCGCCTCGCCCAAGACGGGCAAGGCGCCAAAGGTTGAAATGCATCCGCAAGCGGTCGAATTAGGTTAACCCTACTCGAAGCTCAGCTGCTCCAGGCGATCGAAGACCGTATCGATGCGGGTGAGGAAGTCCCACGGATCAAAAATCTCGTCGAGCTTCTCCTGGCTGACGGTGCAGCGCGGATCGGCCTCGAGACGCTCCTTAAAGGTGGGGCCAGAGACACAATCCTGCACCTCGTGCCAGGTGGCCATGGCGTTCTCCTGCACAATGGCGTACGCATCCTCGCGGGTGATACCCGTATCGACGAGGGCAAGCAGGACCTTGGAGGAGAAGATGAGGCCGCGCGTCTTGTTGAGATTGGCCATCATGCGGGCCGGATACAGCTGCAGGCCGTCGATAACGCGAATGAGGCACTGGAACATATGGTCAAGCGCGATGAAGCTATCGGCCTGGGCGACACGCTCGGCGGAAGAGTGCGAAATGTCGCGCTCGTGCCACAGGGCGACGTTGTCGAAGGCGACCTGGGCGTTGGACTTCACGACGCGCGACAGACCGCAGACCTTCTCCATGGTGATGGGGTTGCGCTTGTGCGGCATGGCGGAGCTGCCCTTTTGGCCCTTGCGGAAGGGCTCCTCGGCCTCGAGTGTATCGGTCTTCTGCAGGTTGCGGACCTCGGTCGCGATGCGCTCGCAGGTGGCCGCTGTAGTGGCAAGCACGCCGGCAAGATAGGCGTGGTGATCGCGGCTGATGACCTGCGTGGACAGCGGGTCGTGAACCAGACCCAGGTGCTCACAGACGTACTCCTCGACGAACGGCTCGATGGAGCTGTAGGTGCCGACGGCACCGGAGATGGCACCGAAGGCAACGTTCTTGCGAGCATCCTCAAGACGATCAAGGTCGCGCTTGAGTTCCCATGCCCAAGAGCCAAACTTCATGCCGAAGGTCATCGGCTCAGCATGGATGCCATGGGTGCGTCCGGCGCAGAGCGTATTGCGCTCCTCGAAGGCGCGGCGCTTGCAGATCACGCCGAGCTTCTTGACGTCCTCGATAATCAGGTCACACGCCTGAGTAAGCTGATAGCACAGAGCAGTATCACCCAGGTCGGAGCTGGTCATACCGTAGTGAACCCAGCGACTAGGCTTGGGCTCGCCCTCGGGAACATCGGCGTCGATATATTCCTTCATGTTGGTCAGGAAGGCGATGACATCGTGGCGCGTGACCTCCTCGATCTCATCGACCTTCGCCTTCTCAAAGTTGGCATGGTCGCGGATCCACTGGGCTTCGTCTTTAGAAATGCCGATCTTGCCGAGCTCCGCCTGGGCCTCGCAGGCCAGAACCTCGATCTCCTGCCAAATGGCATACTTGTTCTCGAGGGAGAAGATGTGTCCCATCTCCGGGCGGGTATAGCGATCGATCATAGCGGCTCCTTTTTGGTTATTGGCACGTTGGTCGTAACCCAACCATTGTACCGTGCGCGGGTGCGAGTATGGGCTGCAGGCATTAACCTAACATTTTGCCGCAAGAGCGGCCATGAGGACGTCCGCGTATTTGCTTTGCAAATCCGCACCGGCTGCGGTCGATCTCCTCGGATTCACGGAGACGATGGGGAAGACTTTGTTGAATTGGCCGTCCCGAGGTCTTCTGTGCTCCATGGAGCGGGCAACGGGACGTCCGCGTATTTGCTTCGCAAATCCGCACCGGCTTCAGACGCCTGTCGGCGCCTTCGCCTGCTCGCTACAAACGCTTCGCGTTTGCTTAACGCTCGCACCCTGGCGGGTTCGAGCCCCGGCGCTTGGTAGTAAAAAGCACGGCAACGTAACGCTGCCGTGCTTGTGCTTTTTGCTGGAGCGGGCAACGGGACTCGAACCCGCGAGTGTCAGCTTGGGAAGCTGATGCCTTACCACTTGGCGATGCCCGCATATGTGGGGGATAGTATAACGCGGTTGTCTTGTTCGATACAAGGGTGGCGATGCTTGTTTTAGCTGTGGAGATTCGTTTGAAAATCGCGTCAATTGTGGAGACGAGGACCTTTGACTTCCTGTTCACCTTATCTTCTACCTGCGCTTTTGCTTGATTGTTGTATTTGAGCTCAATTTGTCAGGAATTGGGCAAGCTTTTGGTCAGGCTCCGGTACTTACCCGCATGAACCTCGGGGGTAGCCTCATCCTACGCGTCGCAACCTCCCCGTGCGGCGCACGAGGGATAAGGAGCTGCCATGTCCAACGCACCCACGCACTCTGTCCACAGCGCAATCGCAACAGGTCCGCTGCTCCTGCTCCTCTTCCTGCTTTTCGGCTGTCTGGCACCGGGAGCCGCATTTGCCGTCGATGGCTACGACCAGCTCGGCTTCCGCACTATTAGCGATGATTGTGGGCCCTTCTTCATCGGCAAGTATGAAGCTCAAGACGCCTCGATTGCCTACTGCATGAACCAGGAGCGCCCCGGCCCCACCAAGCCGGGCGGCCCATGGCTCAACTTTGATCAAGGCTGGGTGTGGCTCGACGACGAGTTCGCGGCAATCGTTTGTCACGGATATCCTACCGCCACGTCGTTTGGCGGTTACCATCTTTCACCCGATCGCGCCCGCGCCGCCACCCAGCTTGCCGTATGGATGCTCAACGGCACTACCCATGTCGACGGCACCTACTCCTACACGACCGCTCAGGGCAAAACCAAGAGCGGGCACTTTACCGCCGACAATGAAGTCGTGGCGGCTGCGCGGTGGCTCCACGACAGCGCAAAATCAGGAAGCATCAAAGCCGCTCCGCACCGCGCGCGGCGCTATATAGGAACCGTATCGGGCGGCAGCAAACGTCAAGACATGCTCTATGTACTGCCGGCGGTCTCTGTTTCCTTCCAAAAGCAGTCTGCAAACGCTGCCATTACCAGCGGAAACAATACTTATCAGTTTGACGGGGCAACATTCGATGTTTTTGAGAGCGCCAGCGGCGCGCATGTCGGCACCGTCCAGATGGACAGCAACGGTCGAGCGCAGGCAACACTCCTGCCCAACACGGCATACTACCTAGTTGAGACAACAGCGCCAGCTGGTTATATCCCCCTGCACGATCGCATTGCCTTTACCACGACGAATAACGGCGGATACGTCACCATTGATGAACAACCCGGCACCATTACCTTGCGCATTGTAAAGCTCGACGCCGCAACGAATGCAGGCCCCCAAGTTGGGGCTTCGCTCGCAGGAGCAGAATTCGTGTGCGTATCGCAATCAACCCCTGGATGGACACAAACTCTCAGGACCGATGAAAGCGGTCGAGCTACCCTCACCGATGTCCCCCTGGGAACCTTTACCATCTATGAATCGAAGGCGCCCGAGGGCTATTTGCCCTCCGGTGACAGTTGGTCTTACACCGTTGGAGCCGACCAACTCGGCGATTCAGGCGTGGTCGAGATCGAATCTCGCGTTTCCGATATCCCCATTGCGTTTGACCTTGAGATTTCCAAATTCAAGGACTACGGCAATAGCGATCAATCCGGCCTGGAGCAGCCGGCAGGAGATGTTGTCTTTGAGGTTGTCAGTAACAGCTCTCAGCAGGTTGTTGGCACACTGACTACAAACATCTATGGCTTTGCCTCCACCAAAGACCAGCCCGAAGCATGGTTCGGCACAGGCAAGCGACCAGCCGGTGTCCACGGAGCCGTCCCATACGACCGCGCCGGCTACACGGTTCGTGAGGTTCCGGAAACCGTCCCCGAGGGTTTTAAACGTGCGGGGGAATGGACCGTCGAGGCCAATCAGATTTCCGACGGCGCCGAGCTTCAATATATCGTGGACAACCACGCTCTGTCGACGCATCTCCAGATTGTAAAACGCGATGCCCAAACAGGCGCTTCTGTTCCCCTAGCCGGATTCACCTTCCAACTCCTCGACAGCAATCACAAACCTGTCTCACAAACATGCTGGTATCCAGCACATAACGTAATGGACACCTTTACGACTGACGCGACCGGCACCGTCACACTGCCCGAATCGCTCGTGCCGGGCACCTATTATGTACGCGAAACCTCGGCCAAAGAGCCCTATCTTGTCGGCGGAGAGATCGAGGTAAACATACCCGCCGATATAAACCTAACGCCCGTTGCAATCGTCTCGTATTATGACCGCGCCGCGACCGGAAACATCAGGATCGTTAAAACCGATGCCGTAGACGGCAGCAGCCTCGCGGGCGCCATCTTTGAGATCCGTGCCTCAGGTGATATCGTGCGCCCCGACGGTAGCATTGCCGCGCTCGACGGTGAGACTGTCGCTACCGTCACGACGGATGAAACTGGAGAAGCACGCGCGGACGACCTCCCGCTGGGATCTGGCACCGCACGCTACGAGGTTGTCGAGACTCAAGCGCCGACCGGCTTCTTACTCGACCGGACGCACCATATCGTCGACCTTACCTATGCCGACCAGAAAACACCCGTTGTGGAAGCACGGCTTAACGTATCCGACGATTACACCAAGGTTGATATCTCCAAGGTCGATGCAAGCGGAGAGCAGGAAGTGAAAGGCGCACAGCTCACCTTATATGGTCCCGATAAAACCGAAATAGACTCCTGGACCTCATCCGACAAGCCGCACCGCATCGAACATCTTGCACCCGGCACCTACTCGTTGCGCGAAACGATGTCTCCGCGGACCTATGACCTTGCCGAGGAGATAACGTTTGAAATAAAGGATACGGGAGAAGTCCAATCCGTCGCGATGAAGGATGCGCCCATCGAGATCAAAGGACAGGTCGACAAGCGTCAGGAACTTGTCCAACCTATCGGGAAGGGTCTGTTGGCTAACGGCGATGGAAAAAACCGCGCCGCGATGCAAACCAATACGGACGGACTTTTCTCCTATACCATCGATGCTCGAAACGATTCCGCTACTTGGGTTGATGAGTTTACGATTACCGATGATCTTGAGTGCGCCGAGGACGATACGGCGAGATTCGTCTCAATCGAAACCCCCGTCGCCATCGGCGACCTCAACGGTCTGTGCAACGTGTGGTATCGCACGACGCCGTTGGACTCGACAGACGTCGATGAGCCGGCAAACGCGACGCTTGACGATGGGCACGAAAATCCTTGGCTTGAGTCCGACGAAGTAAAAGAGAGTCTGGGTGAAGATTGCCGCCTCGTCGATTACGACGGCTGGCACCTCTGGAAGGCGGATGTCTCGACCACGGAATCCGCCACACTCGAGGCGAAAGAACTCGACCTTGCATCCAATACCGTCGTAACGGGCATTCGCATTGAATACGGTGCGGTAGCCGCCGACTTTACGACTCGAAGCGATACGGATTCTTGGACCCGCGATGATCTCAAAGATGAGCACGACGACCTTGACGATGCCAGAGCAATCCTTGGCACAGATGCTCGGGGCGCAGTCGTGCACATGCAGGCAACGTCGGCTTATACACCCCAAACTGCACTCACCAACAGCGCACGCGTCGATCTTTGCCGCAACGGCGGCGGCGATAAACTTGAGTCACATGACGAGGACAGTGTCATTCAACGCTGTACCCTACCGCAGGACCTACCGGCAACAGGATCAGCCCCCATCGCCGCTTGCATCACCGCGCTCCTGACCTCGGGTGCCGCAGCCCTATGGTTCGCTCGCCTTAGGTCAATCCCAAAGAAGCGCTAGCGCGATAAAAAAGCGGGGGAGCCAGTCCCCCGGCTCGCCCGCTTTCAATCATTTAAATCGCCGTATCTACTCTGCAGACGAAGATCCACCATCAACGATTGCCTGCTCGGACTCAGGAATCCCATCGGCACCCGTGCTCTGTTCTTGCTCCACCTCTTCGCTGATTGCGGAGGCGGGGGTCGAGCCCTTCGCGCCCACGATATAGGCGGCTCCAAACCCCAACGCAATGGCAATCAAGGTCAAAATCACGTAGACAGGCCAATGGCGCTTAATATACGAAAACACGTTGACTCCTTAGAGCTCCGTCTACGAACGGCGGATAACCTCGGTCACGACCTCGGATACCGTGGCAATGTTCGTCGGGTTGACATTGTGGGGCAGGTCGTCCTCGGTACGAGCGCAAGCCAGACGCGTGCCGTCCACGCCGGCGATGGTGAGGGCTCGGCGGCTCGCCTCGAGCGCGGCGTAGGCATCGGTCTTGGCATAGGGCATCTCGAGCGCGCCACAATCGACATGGAACGACTTGCACACCTTGCTGACCAGGTTCATGATGCGGCGATCGCCCTTGAGCAGCTGCTGTTCGCCCTCAACCGTCACCACCGAAAGCCTACCGGCGCCGACGGATTCAAGATTGATGAAGAAGACGCCGCGGAGCTTATCGCGATGCGAAGCCAAGAAGGCCTTCATACCGGCGCCATCACAATCCGAGGCGCCCGTTGCCACAAACCAGATATCGTGACCGAGCAGCTCATCGTCGCCCATAGAGGCGACAGCCGAGAGCATATCTTCGGAAGAAGCGCCGTCGGAAGACGTAGCGCCGCCCTTCCAGCCATCGTTATCGTCCTCGAAATTATCCCACGAACCGATGCCGCGACCGGACTTCTTGGCATCGTAATCGTCTTCGACGCCCAGCCAGTCACTCATGCTGTCCTGTTCGTTTTTCTTTTTACGACCGAACAGGCCGCCCAGGCCGCGCTTGCGAGACTTGGGTGCCGCAGGGGCGGGAGCCGAAATGGTCTCGATCGGCTGTGCGCCCGACGCAACGGGCATAGGAGGCGCAACGGGTGCCGATGTGGGTTCGGGACCCTGGGCGGTAGCAAAGGGGTCGTTGACCTGTGCGGAGGGATCGGGAAGGTCGAACAGCGACGTGCGAGACGCAACGTTTGTCTGCTTCATCGACGGCAGCGACGGATCGGGGACCGAAGCCAGCGGAGACGAGGAGGGTGCAGGCGACGGTGCCGACGCCGGATCGGGAACATTCATCTGCGGACGCGGCGATGCTTGGGAGGAAATCTGGGCCATAAGGGAATCGACCGTTTCGTCCTGGGTGGGAGCGACATTGGCAACCGTGGCACCGGAACCACTCGGGGTCGGCATGGTGAAAATCTGCGTGGAGTAAGGCCTCGACTCATCCGTCTCGGGAGTCTCGGAAACCGCAGGCACCTCCTCCTGCTCGACCTCGGCCGAATCACCTTGATCGGCTGCCGCGTATTGCTCTTCGTCACAGTTGGCCTCGACGGACTCGTCCTCGGCGGCATCCTGAATTTCGGCAGCATCAATGGGCTCGTCATCGTCTGCCGCGTCGCCCTGCTCATCGGAAACAGGAAGGGGCTCGGCAATCGCGGTGCCTTGCTTTTCAAACGTTATCGTGGAATCGAACTGCGCGGCATCAAACGACATGGTGCTATCGACGTGCTGCTGAGCCTCGAAAGACGTCGTCGCCTCAACAACATCCGTGGACGCCGGTTGCTGGGACTCAAAGGACGTTGTAGCTTCGGCAGCGTCGACGGGCACGGACTGCATAGCCTCGTTCTGCTCGAGCTCTTGCGCCGCGAGCTCACGTGCCGCCTCGGCTGCCTGCTGCTGAGCGATAGCCTCCTGCTCGGCAGCCTCGCGTGCGGCAGCGCGCTTCTCCTCGAAATCGTCGACAAATTTCTTGCCCTTTGCAAGCGCGCCCTTAAAGAAGTTGGAAGCACTGGCGCCAATCGAAGAGAACGCGGATGCAATATCGGCATGGGGCGTTGCCGCGGGAATCTCGGCCGAAAAATCAGTATCGCTCTCGTAAGACACGCGCCTCGGCTGTTCAACGTAATCGTCGTCAGGCTCGTCCGCAACGTCTTGCGCCGGCGCGGCGGGGGCCAAAATGTCCAGTCCTGCCGCGGGATCGATCGCGGACACCGCCTCGGGCTCGGCAACGGCAGCGGTAACCGCGGCAGACTCATCATCCACGGTGACGGCGTGCGCAGGTGCAGTCACGACGGGGGCAGGCTCGGGCTCAAACGTCGGCTCCTCGCCCTCCTCGTAATCGAGCGTGCAGGACTCGGGAAGCATCCCGAGCGCACGGATGGCATCCGAACCAAAGCGGATGTTGCCGGCGGCATTGCGATAGAGCTTGGGCTCGGGCTCGGCCGCGACAGGCTCCTCCGCCGGCTCGGCAGCGGAAACCTCGTCATTGAACTCTTCGGCCTGGACAGCCTGATTCTGATCCTCGGGCACGATGGCGCCAATCAGCGTCTCGTCGGCAGACGCACCCTCAAAGCCCTCGATCTGCTCGTCGAAAGCCTCGCCCTGTTCGGGCTCGGTCTGAGCGTCGGGAGCAATCGGCTGACCGAACTCGTCCTCGGCGTAGGTAGGCTCTTCATACTCGATGGTGTTGCCGTAGTCGTTTTGCTGTTGGGCCGCGGCATACTCCGCTGCTGCGCGCGCCATCTCCTCGGCACGACGCTTCTGCTCCCCAAAATAGGTATCGAACGGAACATCGTCGGGAAACTCGTTTTCGCCCTGGAAGGGAGCAACGTTGTCCATAACGCCGAGCATAGCGGCGACAGAAGACTTGTTGCACACTGCGCCGGACGTATAGGGAAGCACAAAACGGTTAGAAATGATGTTTGCCGCGTTGGCGAGCGCAACGAGGGAAGCGAGGATCGCGACAATCCACAGCAGAACCTTGAGCGCGCCGGGGAGCGGCAGGATACGCAAGATGGCAACGGCAGCAGGGGCAACCGTGGCAACGGGCAACAGCTTGGCGATGAGCGCACGATACGAAGCATAGGGCTCGCGGGCGAGCAGCTCAGCACGGGGAGAGTCGTAGTGTGCGACAACGACCACCGGGCGGTTGCGCGGAGACGCGAGCGGGCCCGAGGCCTTGTGGTAGGCGATGACATTTTGGCTCACGCCCGTCTTGCCCAGGCGCGAAACCACGGGATGGCCCGTGCGCTCGAGCACGTAAAGAACGGCACCGACAATGGCCAGCAAGGTGCCGACCAAGCCGATGCCGCCGCCGATGCCCATCAGCAGGGCGCCGGCAAACGCAAGAATACCGGTAACGGCAAATGCCAACCTGCTGGGCGCCGGGGCATTGAACTCCTGAACCTCGGGATCAAAGCCGTGGTTGCGGAAGATCTGAGCGATATCCTCGGCAGCCAAGCGCTCTTCTTCGCTGCATGCCGGCGTAATGCCGGTGTTCTGCAGCAGGTGGTTAATATAGTTCTGGGTGTTCGCCATGTGCGCTCCACATCCATAATCCGACAAATAGGCCCAATGCATGCACATTAGAACCGTATATAGTCGAAAGTATACCCCGAGCGAGCGCAAACGACCGAATTCGGGCCATCTTAACGCCCCGAGCGGACAAGGATATAGCCTAATCTCCATATCGGACTAAAATCATGGCAGCAAACCACCTTCTCATGCGAGGACTCTATGACGGCAAGCGACGCGACCGCGACAATTAAAAAGGGGAATTCGGAGCCCAGTTTCGATAAAACGGCTCAGCGCATCCTCAATCTTTTCTTTGTGCTCAACAGCTCCCCCGAACCGCTGACGACCGAGCAGATCGTCTTGGATTCTGACCTGGGATATGGCTCGGGCAATATCGACTCGGATAAGCGCAAGTTTCGGCGCGATCGTGACAAACTGCTCGAACGCGGCATCTTAATCAAGGAGGTTCGCCCCGCCGGCGCGCAGGAGACCGAGGAAAGCTCATGGACAATCGACCGCGAGCACACGTTTGCGGCAGGCGGCCTCATCACCGCAGACGACGCCGATATCCTGCTCAACGCTATCGACCAGACAATAGCGGCCGGCTCATCCACTTTTGCCGCGCCGCTTGCCGATATTCGTTCCAAGATTGCCTACCTCACCGGCAGGACGACGGCGGACGAAGCACCGATCCGCCGCTCTCCCACCGTCGATGCGGTATGGAGCGCCTTTGCCGAGCGATGCGCACTGCGATTTTTATATCAGAACGGACGCGGTGAGCAGAAAGAGCGTACCGTCTGCGTCTACGGCATGTTCGAGCGCGAGGGCGTTGCGTACTTCTGCGGCCTCGACAATGCCACCGACGACATCAGGACATTCCGCTGCGACCGTATCGTTCGCGCTTGGCGTCCTTCGAAGGCCTACGCCATCCCTGCAGACTTCAATCTCAACGACTACCTGTTCTTTGAATTCGATTTTGCCGACCGCCCGCCCGTTGCGGCTACGTTCTCGTTCGCCCCGCAGACGCAGATCGATATGATCAACGGCCTCACGCGCGGGCGAGGTGAGCTCGCACACACCGATTCGGGATGGACTTGGACCGTTGACGTGCGCGATCTTGAAGCCGCCGCCTCATTTTGCATGGCCCACGCCATGGACGGCATGAGGCCCATGGCCCCCAAATCGCTCAAGCAGGCGTGGAACCACCTCATTGAAAGGACGGTGCACGAGCATGCCCGTGCGTAAACTCACCAGCGAGCAGAGGCTCTCGCGCGCCATCGACATCATGGAGGCCCTCTACGCCGCCGGCGAGAGCGGCATGACACGAACCGAGATTTGCAGTCGCTTTGACATCACGGGGGCGTCGCTCGACGAGATTCTCGAGATCGTCTCGACGCTCGCGGACCGAGAATCGGGTGCGCGTATCATCTGCGAATGCCACGGCGAGCGCGTGGTCCTCACCGGTGACGCCGGGCGTGTACTACCGCTGCGCCTGAGTGCCGCCGAGGGCGCTGTGCTCAACCACGAACTTGAATCGTTGGGGATCGAGCCCCAGGCGGCGGCTCGAATTCGACATGCTCTTCTACCCGAAGAGCTCGGCTATAACCAGCACGTCTTTGACACCGTCAACCACGGGTCGCACTGGCAGCAGCTGAGCTGCGCCATTCAGGACGGCGTTCGCTGTCGTATCTCGTATCGCTCGATGGACGATGCGCGGCCACGCGAGCGTCTGGTCGACCCCTTGCGCATTACAGCAAACGGCGACCAAACATATCTGATTGCCTGGGACATCGCGGTCGATGAGCAGCGCACCTATCGCATGGATAAAATCGAGGGACTCGCCTTGACGGAAGACTCCGTCGTGCCTCACGCACCGGACGTCGCATCCCTCCACGATTCCCTTGCCCAGACGCAGCGTAGCGCAAAGCTCTTGATGCCATTCGATATGGCGGAGCATCTGGACTGGGCCGGCATCACCCTCATCGAGCGCAGCGGGGCAGACATGGCAACGGTAACCGTGCATTACGGCTCCGAGCGTTGGCTGCTGAGCCAGATAATCGCAGCGGGCGGAGCCATCCGCATCTTGGATGACCCCACCCTGTCAAAGCGTCTGTGCGATATGGCAAAAACTCTCGTCTGTCCGCTTTAGCGCCGCCGCTCGTGGCGTGCGCGCCACAGCTGTAGATAGTGCCCGATCTGCGCCGATTCGATGCGCTGGTAGGAGCTCGTGGGCAGCGACGTTAAGAACTTCTTGCCATAGCCCTTCGTCACCAGGCGAGGATCCGCCAAGATCAGCACGCCGCTATCGGTCGACGAGCGAATCAAACGCCCCGCGGCCTGCTTAACCTCGAGCACCGCCTCGGGCAGCGAATAGCGCGCCCATGCGCGGTCTTCGCGCAGGTTGCGCTCGCACGAGAGCGGGTCCGTGGGGCTCGAGAACGGCAACTTGGGAATGATGACGCAGCGCAGCGTCTCGCCGCTGGCATCAAACCCCTCCCAGAAGGCCTTGAGCGCAAAAAGCGACGAGGTCGGTTCGTTGATAAACCGGTCGCGCAGGCGACGAGGAGATGAGTTGCGCTGCTGGCAGTTGAGCTCCAGACCCGCACGGGCCATCTTGGGCTCAACGCGGGCGTATAGGTCCTCCATGTCGCGCCGATTGGTGAACAACGTGAGCACCGATCCGCCCATGGCAAGATGGGCGTCGACCAGTACGCGCTCGAGCGCCGTAAGATAGCTCTCACGATCGCGCGGATCGGGGATATCGCCCGCAACGACTACAGCCATGTTCGAATCGAAGTCGTAGCTCGAATCCAAGTGCAGCGATGAGGATGTTGAAGCACCGATGCGATCGAGGCCAACCGCGTGGTTAAAGTGTTCAAAGCTTTTGGACACCGTCATGGTCGCCGAGGCAAAGATAGCCGTGTGAACCTCGGGCAGCCACTCGGTTGCCAAGGCCTCGCCAATATCGATGCGCTCTGCGGTCATTGACTCTCCGCCGGCACGCAGCCTGCGATTGACCTGCAGCGCATACACGTAGTGTTCATCGGTGCCATCAATGATGAGTTTGAGGTTCTCGGCCAGCTCGTGCAGGCGGCGCGAGATATCACCCAGGTCGACAACAACCTCGGGCTTGTCGGCGGCAACGGACTGCACGAGCGCGTCGACGCTCTTGTCAGCTTGTTCCAATGCGTCGATGGCAGTGTAGGCCGACGGTAAGAAATCATGCCAGTCGTCAGATTCGCGCAGCTCGGGGCCAATCCATAGATTGGCATTGTCATAACCCCCACGGGCACGGCGGCCGAGCTCGCGAACGCCATCGAACACGTCGGCGATTGCCATGCTCGCGCGCGCAACCATCGACGTCGCCTTGGCAGTAAGGCCCAGATAGAGCGTAGAGCCCTCGGAGGTTGCCAAATCACGGGAAACCTGGCTTAGTGCGCCGGTGCTCGAGCCACCCAGGCGCTCAAACAGAACGCGTGATTCGTCCGCCGACACCACGCGCGCCCACTGACGGCGCGCCTCGCGCTCGATGGAATGGGCCTCGTCGATTACCCAATGACGAATCGGAGGCAAAATCCTGCCCTCGGCCGCTACGTTGCGGAACAGCAGGGAATGGTTGGTGACCACCACGTCGGCATGCGCCGCACGACGGCGAGCGCCGTGGACCAAACATTTATCAGGGAAAAACGGACATAGGCGACGGGCGCACTCGCGCGACGCCGTCGTAAAGTCGGGACGGTTGACGCTGCGCCAGCGAATGCCAAGCGAGTCGAGGTCGCCATCGGCCGATTGGCAGACGTACGCCATAATGACCGCGACCGCCGTGAGCGTGTCGGCAGGATCACGCTTAGTCGTAATTTCGACTTGGCCACGGCTCATGCGCTCAAGCTTACGCAAGCATGGATAGTGGTCATAGCCCTTAAGGGCGCAAAACGATAGGCCGCCGTCCAGTTGCTCGGCAAGTTTTGGCAGCTCATGGTACATGAGCTGGTCGGCAAGATTGTTCGATTTGGTCGCAATACCAACCGTGATGTTGTTACGGCGTGCTGCCTCGGCAAAAGGCACCAGATAGGCCATCGATTTGCCGACACCTGTGCCCGCCTCAATCACGCGATGCGTTCCCGTAACGAGTGCGTCACGGACCTCGAGTGCCATCGCGATCTGCTCATCACGCGGCTCGTAGGTGGGATACATGCGATTGACCAGGCCACCCGGCGCATAGTCTGCCTCAATCTCCTCACGACTCGGCATCTTGAGGACCCGCAGTTCGTCGGCGTCCACCCGATCGTCGGCGCGATCGGCCTTGAGAACGTCGGCGCGGGCGGCGCTGAGAGAGAAGATAGAACCAGGGTTCTGTCCCGCCAAGAACGAGAAGATGGGACGATAGGACCAAGGCACATCCGAGTGCATGTCGGCTAGGCGCGCCATGAGGCCCTGGGGCAAGTCGGTGAGCGCCACGAGCAACACGCGCCATACGCCACACAGGGCGTCGACGTCGGCATTGGCACGGTGTGATACCGAGTCACAGCCAAACAGATCGGCCATAAAAGACAGCTTGTGCGAGGCCAGGCGTGGAAGCGCGATGCGCGACAGCGCCAGCGAATCGATCCAAATATCGCTCACGTTGACGCCGCCTTTGACCGACTCGATAAACGAGCGGTCGAACGTGGCGTTATGTGCGATCACCGGGCAACCACCGACAAAATCGGAGAGAGCGGCGACGGCCTCAACGGCCGACGGGGCATCTGCCACATCGGCATTTGTAATGCTCGTGAGCTCGGTAATCTCGGCGGGAATCAGCTGCTTGGGATGCACGAAGGTATCGAAGCGGTCGATGATCTCGCGGCCCGAAAGACGGGCCGCGGAAATCTCAATTAACTCGTTGTCCTGCACCGAAAGACCCGTGGTCTCGGTATCGAGGACGATAACGTCCTCTTCGATGAGGCCAAACGATTGTGTCTTTGCACGTTCGGCGAGCGTGGCATAAGAATCGATGACAAACTGTGGCGTTCCAGGAGATACAGCGTCCTCGATTAGCATGCAACGCCCGCTCGACGAAGACCCATACGGATTAGGCTGTCGCACACCTGCGGGAACGTCATGTCGTCGGTGTGGCGGATCTCGTCAGGATACAGTGACGTATCGGTCATGCCGGGGATGGTGTTGGTCTCGAGAATGACGGGGCCGTCCTCGCTCACGATAAAATCGCTGCGCGAAACGCCTAGGCAGCCGAGGGCCTTGTGGGCCGCACAGGCAAGTTCCTGGGCACGCGCATAGTTTTCGGGCGAGATCTGCGCCGGAATACGATGGATGTCAGTGGGATCGACGTACTTTACGTCCAGATCGTAGAACTCGCAGTCCTCGGGCTTACGAATCTCGACAATCGGCAGAGCGCGCACGTCATCCTCGCCGTACACGCCGACGGTGATCTCGGTACCCTCGATGCACTTCTCGACCAGCACTTTGTCGCCGTACTCAAACGCCTTGGCGATTGCCGCGGGCAGCTCGGAGGGCTCATGGACCAGGGAAATGCCATAGCTGGAACCGTTGACGGCCGGCTTCACAAAGCAGCGCTCGCCACAAACCTCGACGATATGATCGATATCGACTTCATCGCCCACCTCGAGCGCAAGGCCGGGGGCAATGGGAATGTCCGCCTTGGCGTACAGGAGCTTAGAGACCTCCTTGTCGGCACCGCAAGCGCTGGCAAGCACGCCCGAGGCCGTGTAGGGGATACCCAGGGTCTCCATGGCTCCCTGCATGGCGCCATCCTCACCGCCGGCGCCGTGCATCGCGATAAATGCCACATCAAAGCCACCGGTCGCCATGGTCACCATAAAGTCCTCGGCGGCCGTGTCGAGCAGCTCCACCGAGGTGTAGCCGGCCTCCTTCAGTGCCACCACGACGTTCTTTCCCGAATTGAGCGAAATCTCGCGCTCGGCGGAATGACCGCCCGCCAAGACCGCTACGTGCATGTTCTCTAGGCTTTTACCCGGCATGGGCAGACTCCTCCTCTATAATTTCTGCAGCTGATACCATATTGTAGCGATACCCTCTACGTTTCCCCAAAATCGAAAGGCTTCCATGAATCCCAGGACTAAATCTCAGGACATTCGCGACTTGAGCCAAAACGATATTCGCGAGCTCGTGGCCGAACTTGGCCAGCCCGCCTTCCGCGCAAAGCAGCTCATCGAATGGGTCTTTGAGAAGAACGTTTGTTCGTTTGACGACATGACCAACCTTCCCAAGGCTTTCCGCGAGCAGCTTAAAGAGGCTTTTGCCTTTGACACGCCGACTGAACTCACCAAGCAGGTTTCCAAAGACGGCTCTCGCAAGTACCTGCTCGAGTACCACGACGGCATTTCCGTCGAGACCGTCGGTATGCCCCGTCGCAACAAGCTTTCCGTCTGCGTTTCCACCCAGGCAGGCTGTGGCATGGGCTGCGCCTTTTGCGCTACCGGTCTCAACGGCCTCAAGCGCTCTCTGACCGCTCAAGAGATCGTCGACCAGGTACTTCATGTATCCAACGACTTTGGCGAGCGTGCCACGAGCGTTGTCTTCATGGGCCAGGGCGAGCCGTTTGCCAACTACGACGAGGTTCTCAAGGCACTGCGTATCCTCAACGACCCCGATGGCATCGGTATCGGCGCCCGTCATCTCACCGTCTCTACCAGCGGCGTTATTCCCGGTATTCGCAAATTTGCCGACATCTCCGAGCAGTTCACGCTTGCCGTTTCCCTGCATTCCGCCATCCAGTCGACGCGCAATAAGCTCATGCCCGGTGTTAAGAAATACACGCTGCTTCGCCTTCACGAAGCGCTTCAGCTCTACACCGAAAAGACTGGCCGCCGCCCGACCTATGAATATGCCATGATCGAAGGCGTCAACGATACGAATCCCGAGATGCAGGCACTCTGCGACTTCTGCGAGGGAACGCTGTGCCACGTTAACCTGATTCAGCTTAACGACATCGAGGGCAGCCCGCTCAAGCCGTCGCCGATTCATAAGGTCGAGGATCTTCAGCGCCGCCTTGAGTCTCGTGGCATCGAGACCACGATCCGTAATTCTCGCGGCAATGATATTGATGCCGCCTGCGGTCAGCTGAAGCAACGTTTCAAGGTCCAGAAGAACGCATAGGGGAGTCTGTGCCCCATAACGTTTCATGTGAAACATCCAACAGCCCTGGTTGCAAATAATGCAACCAGGGCTGTTTCATTTATATTCATACTATTGGATTTGATTTCTTCAAGCATAGTTTTATGGCCAAAATAAGGGGTCCTTGTCTCATGAATCAGACAAGGACCCTTTCAAAACAGGCAAGTAATTGTTAGGTACCTAATAGCCAACATTTTCCCACTGATGGTTAACCCAGTCTTGGTTAATCTTGGGATTCTTAGTCACCTGAGCAGTGCGCATTGCGACATCTTCGGTCATGACATCCATTTTCTTCTTAGATGTATCGACGATATCCTGAGCTCCGCGCAGCAGTCGACCGCGCAGTTCATCATCTGTCGCAATCTTATAACCAGCAAAAGCACCAGCGGCGACGGTGGTTGCAAACGCAATGACCGCGAGAACCTTACTCTTCATCCTGATCCTCCTGCCCAAATTGAATCATCTCGCCAAGGATACGGGAGAGCTCTTCTTCGTCTTTGAACTCGATTTCAATTTTGTTCTTGCCTCGCGAGCTCTTCACACGAACATTCGTGTTGAAAACTTGACGAAGGACTCGAGCGGCCTTTTTGAATGACTGAGGTGTTGCTGGCCTCGGAGTCCTTGGCGTCTCTCCGGCAGAAAACAACGGAGCAAGATTTTCTGTCGCTCTAACGGAAAGACCTTCTGCAACAACCTTCTCAGCAAGTCGAATCCTGGCATCTTCATATGGAACTGCAAGAATCGCTCTCGCATGTCCCGCAGTAAGCTTGCCCTCGAAAATCATCTGTTGTACGACTTCGGGAAGATCTAGCAAACGAAGTGAATTTGTAATTGCAGAACGAGACTTACTGACAGCCTTTGATAACGCCTCTTGTGTCATACCGCTGGCATCAATGAGCTGACGATAACCCTTCGCCTCTTCGACGGGATTCAAATCAGAACGCTGAAGATTCTCGATAAGAGCAAGAGTGAGCATCTCCTCATCATTAACTTCCTTAATGATGACAGGCAGTTCCTCAAGACCAGCAAGCTTTGACGCCTGGTAACGGCGCTCACCAGCAATGATCTCATAGCCGTTTCCATGCTTGCGAACCAACAGAGGCTGCAAAACACCATGTTCTTGTATCGACTCGCTCAACTCTCGAAGTTCAGTTTCGTTAAAGTGAATTCGCGGCTGATTAGGGTTGGGAACGATATCCTCAATAGGCAGTTTAGTTTCAGATGCGGCATTTGAAGCCGATGCAGCCGAACCACCGGTCTCATACTCGGCCTCAGAGACCAAAGCATTGAGTCCACGTCCCAATCCTCCACGTTTCTTTGCACTAGGCACGTTTGATCACCTCTTTTGCAAGGTTCATATACGCTTTTGCACCCTTATTTTGAGGTGCATAGGTAATTACCGGTTCTCCAAAAGACGGAGCTTCGGAGATTTTAACCGTACGGGGAATCAGCGTCTTAAATGCCTTATCACCAAAGTACGATTGAACCTCCTCAACAACCTGATTTGACAGAGAAGTACGCGAGTCAAACATCGTCATAAGCACGCCATAGGTGTCTAAGCCCTTGTTCAGACGTGATTTGACCATCTTCATTGACTCAAGCAGCTTCGTAACGCCCTCGAGTGCGTAATACTCACACTGGATTGGAATCAAAACGCTATCTGCTGCGGTCAAGGCATTGATAGTAAGCAGGCCGAGCGAAGGAGGACAGTCAATGAAAATAAAATCGAACTCGTCCTGAATCGGCTCAAGCAAATCTTTGAGACGGGTTTCACGAGCAATTGCGCTTACGAGCTCAATTTCGGCACCTGCAAGCTGAATCGTAGCTGGAATTACGAATACCTTTTTGCAATTTGTATCAAGAACAAGCGATTCTGCCGGCACATCATTCAACAATGCATCATAGATGCAGTGATCAAGGTCTTCTTTTTCAATTCCAAATCCACTGGTACTGTTTCCCTGCGGATCAAAATCGACAATCAGTGTCTTACGACCCTGCTCACCCAGTGCTGCTGCAAGGTTTACAGCCGTCGTTGACTTACCGACGCCGCCTTTTTGATTGATGATTGCAATGATACGCGTGTCTTTTGCGTTCTTAGAACGCTTAACGTCGCGAAATCCCACGGTCCCTCCTGGTGTGTATTAAAGCTGTCAAACGGAGGATGTTTCACGTGAAACATTCCGATTCGATATCAACCGCCATGTTTCACGTGAAACACTGCAAGTTGTTAGTATCCATTATGTTTCACGTGAAACATCTAGGCAAGCGGATTCTTCTTAGCCATGCCATTTGCACGAGGCAATGAAACGGATGATGGATGACTCTTCTTGAGAACAATGAACTCCCTGTGGCCCAAGCCCTCAGGCAAATCGATTGCGTCATTAAGAAGCAAAGTGAAGCCGCAAATCTTAGCTGCCGACATGCCGGAAACTAGCTCCTCATCCGAAGGATTACCCTTGGTGATAACAAATAGACCTCCATCCTTGAGGAACGGAGCCGCATACTCAACAAGAATCGGTAGAGGGGCAAGTGCGCGGGCGGTTACGACAGAAAACTGCTTCTTATGGCTTCGAGCATATTCTTCAAGGCGATCATGAATCGCATGAGCATGTTTCAACCCAAGAGCATCAACAAAAGAATTGACGGCATCAACCTTCTTACCAACAGAGTCAATATAAGTAGCTTTACGATGCGTGGTTATGGTTAACGGAATACCAGGGAAGCCCGCACCTGTCCCCATATCGAGCAAAGCTCCCTCAGGAGCCTTATTGATATAGGGAAGCAAAACAAGTGAGTCGAGGATATGAAGTACCGCAGCATCTTCTACGTTAAGAATACGGGTGAGATTAGTTGTCTTATTTGTTTCCAGAACCAAATCCAAATGCTGAATACATTTCCTCAGCTCAACATCAGATACGCTCAAGGAATACTCTTTGCAATAGGAAGTTAGACGAGTCAACATCTCGTCAGCTTGCTGATCAGTAAGTACTAACAACGAAAGCTCCTTTCTGACAAAAATCAGTGTATCGAGAACTTTTGACAAAAAAAGGGGACGTGGAAACCACGTCCCCTTAGCATAAGCTCGAGCAGATTATCGAGCAACAATCACCACATGGCGATCAGGGTCAGAACCCTCAGAATGAGTATCGACGGCATCATTGCCACGAAGTGCAATGTGAACCAGTCGACGCTCATAGGCATTCATGGGCGGAAGCGAAACACTCTTATGAGTGCGGATGGCACGCTCGGCTGCAGACTGAGCCATGGAGGCAACCTTGTCCTGACGGCGGCTCTTGTATCCCTCGACGTCCACTACAACCGGATACCTAAAGCCAAGCTTGCGGCTCACTAGCAAAGAGAACATAACCTGAAGGGCATCAAGGGTGCGACCATGACGGCCAATGAGAACAGCAAGGTCGGGAGCCGTTACATCCAGAATCAGCTCACCCTCGTCGCCCTCATACTCATCGATAGGAGAGTTGGCGGCATCGAAGTGCGAAAGGATGGAACGCAGGATGGAAATCGCGACATCGGCAATGGTGTCGAGCTCCTCGTCGGTCAGCTCTTCACCGGCCTTGTAGCGCTGTGCAATCTCGGGATAATCGCCCGCGACCTGCGGGGCAACCTCCTCAAGCATATCCTCGATGATCTCTTCAGACATAACGTACTCCAAAAGTTAGGTACCTAAATAAGATTGATATCCCGCTACTTCTTCTTGTGCGGGCGCGGCTTCTTCTCGCGACGAGTGACCTCAACCTGCAGCGGCGCGTTCTTAAGGCGCTCCTCCTCATCGGCCTTCGCCTTGTCGATGACCTTCTGCGTCACAAAAATCTGCTGGATAACCTGCCAAGCAGACGAGACGTCGTAGTACAGCAGAACACCAACGGGAAGGCTCCAGCCCATCCAAAGCATCATGACCGTCATGACAACGGCCATCATACGCATGCTCTGAGCCTGCTGGCCGGTCTGGTTGCGCGACATATAGAGCTGCGGAATCAGGGTCAGGACGGCAAACAGGATCAGGCAGACCAGCGCAGGCAGTGCAACCATAAAGCCATCGGCAAAGGAAGCGCTCGGCGTGGTGGTCAGGTCGGGCAGGATGTTGAAGAACGAGAACGTGCCCTCGTTAAAGTACTGCGGCAGGTTACGAAGCAGCGTAAACAGGGCAAACAGGATAGGCATCTGAATCAGAAGCGGCAGACAACCAGCCATGGGGTTGAACTTGTTCTCGCTGTAGAACTTCTGCATCTCCTCGGCCTGACGCTGGGGATCGTCGGCATAGCGCTCCTGGATCTCGAGCATCTTGGGCTGCAGCACCTGCATGCGAGCCGTCGACTTGGTCGACTTGAGCATAAGCGGCGTCAGCAGCAGACGGATGATGACCACCAGGATGATGATGGACAGGCCCCAGTCGACCGCAAAGGTCTGGATGAGCTTGAGCAGCTCGAAAAGGATGTTAACGATCCAATCCCACATGTAAGTTTTCCTCCGATAGCGAGTGCCCGCTAGGGCACAGGGTCATAACCGCCGACGTGCAGGGGATTGCAGCGAGCGATGCGCCTCACGGCAAGCCAGCAGCCTCTCAAAACACCGTACTTCTCAATCGCCTGGACGGCGTATTGCGAGCACGTTGGGTAATAAATGCAGGCGTCAGGCAATAAGGGCGAAATAACCTGTTGATATATGCGAATAGGAGCGATGGCAACACGTCGCAAAACGTGATTGCTCATCGCTCCTCCCCGGCAACGCCGGCGCGTTTCATAAGCGAACGCAATGCATTGTCCATCTCCTGAGGCGAAGAAACCCTCGTCTTGGGAGTTGCGAACAAGATGATGTCATAACCCGCAACGGGAAATCCACAGCTGCGGGCGGCCTCGCGCATCACACGCTTAGAACGGTTGCGCACGACAGCACAACCGAGCCGTTTAGCACCAACGAAGGCGACCCTTCCGGAGTCGCCTTCGCCAACCGATTCACATATGGTCATTCGAATCAGAGGGTGATTGAAACGACGCCCCTGACTGAACACATGCTCGAAATCTTGCCGAGACTTAATAGTCTTCATGCGAGATGTGTGTATCGCTGCTAGACAGTGAGACGCTTGCGGCCCTTGGCGCGACGACGGGCGAGCACGGCACGACCACCCTTAGTGGCCATACGGGCACGGAAGCCATGGGTCTTGGCACGCTTACGCTTATTAGGCTGATACGTACGCTTCATCTTAAGTTCCTCCTGCTGCATTTCGAGTGTCCGCGGGGGCGCGGACGCAGATATAGACACGTGAGCTTGAAGATTGTAGGGAAATCAATGTTCAAATGTCAAGAAATCAAAGGTAAAAGGTTGCGCAGTTCACACGGTTCCCCCATAAGCCGAGCTCGATTTAGCGGTGCATGGCAACTTTTCACGATATTTCATCGAGTTTTCAACAGGTCATGTTGGCAATGTTGAGAACTTTTCGTCCGTTTTCCAAAGTTTTCAACAGGTTTTGAAAAGTTGTCGAAAGATGAGAAACATTGCACGGTGAGCTACTATTTGTTCGAAACCTTTTGAAAGATTGCGAGCGGCATGTCTGACGACTTTTACACCATGGTCGATTCCGGAGACCCGGCACCCGACAACGAGCACATCACCGGCGTGCGCGAAGAGCGTGAGGAAGGCGAGCAGACGACCACGCAGGCGCCAAAAGCCATGTACGCCGCGCGCATCGCCGTCTATGACGATATGCTGTCGACACCGCGTGTGATCGTCATTGATCCGCAAGATGTCCGCACGTATTTGGAAGAGACGACCAACACCGTCTACCAGTGCATGAAAGAACAAGGTGGCCATATCTCGCTCATGGTCATCCGCGAGATTGTCGAAAACTTTATCCACGCGCACTTTGCCGAGCCCATCATCTCGATTCTGGACGGCGGAGACACCATCCGCTTCGCTGATCAAGGACCCGGCATCGACGACAAGGAGCGTGCTTTCGACTTTGGCGTTACCAGCGCAAACAGCAAGATGAAGCGCTACATCCGTGGAACCGGAGCAGGGTTTCCCATGGTGCAGGAGTATTTGGAAAACGCCGGCGGGGCCGTGTCCATCGAGGACAACATGGGCAACGGCACCGTGGTTACGGTAAGCCTGGACCCTAAACGCGTGCAGGAAATAGAGCGTGCCGGCGGACGCGGTGCTGCCGTGCGGCCCGAGACGGAGCAGCCCACATATCCCCTGCCGGGAGCTTTTGCGCAGCAGCCCATGGCAACGCAACAGATGCAGCCCCCCGTGGGACAGATGCAGCAGCCCGGAATGCTTCCTACACAAGAGCCCCAGGCGGCATCGATGTCGATGCCGCCAAACGCGCCAGAGGCCATGCCGCTGGCGGATCAGGATGCAGCAGCAATGCAGCAGGCGACGGGGGCACCGGGTGGCCAGCAAATGGGCTATCAGCCGTACCAACAGGGATATCCATATCAGCAGATGCCGCCACTGGGGTATGGCCAGCAGTTCCCGCAGCAGTACCAGCAGGGATATCAGCAGCCGTACCAGCAGATGCCGCAGCAGCAGTACAACCCCTGGGCCCAGCAGATGACTCCGCAGCCTTACCAACAGTGGCCTCAAAGTTTTCAACAGCAAATGCCGCCGATGCAGAGTTCTCAACAACCAGCAGCTCAAATGATGTATCCTAATGCAGCAAATCAGTATGCGCAGCCACAACCGGACGTGTTCGTAAGCGATCGCGGCAACGCCGCGCTGGGCTATCTGGCGCAAAATCAAGCGTGCGGTGCTACCGATCTGGCGAGGGCGTTTGGAAACTCGGCCCCCACTTGGTCACGCACGCTCAATGACTTGGCGCAGGCCGGCTTGGTCATCAAGCATGGCCAGAAATACCATCTGACCGAACTCGGCGCCGCTCGCGTGCGAGCTCAGAGCTAAAGAACGGGAGAGACAGTGGACGAGGAAGCAAGCATCATCCTGGGGGATGCCATCGCCTTTTGCCAGCGCGACGGCCAAGATGCACGCCTCATCAACATGCTGGGGCAATCGCGCGCCACAAGCCTGACCGAAGATACGCTCACGATCGAGGCCCCCTCGCGCTTTGCCATCGCGCAGCTCAAAAAGCATCAGCCGACTATTGAGGCCTATCTGGAAGAAATCGCCTTTGCACCGATTGCGCTCGACATCGTGGCACCGCAAGGAGCCGTGGCGGAATCCGCTGCTGCGACGGCGCCCGCCGCGGCTCCCGCTGCCTCCCCGGCGGTGCCGGCCTCCGCAGGCGACGTGCCGACAATCGAGCACCAGCACGGCGATGTTTCCCGTGAAACCATGGCACCGTTGCCGACCGCGGCGGCGACGTCAACGAACGCACCCGTCACGCACATGCCTATCGCTCACGACGCAGCGGCGGGCGCGGATTCGGGCATTGCAATCAAGAACACGCTCTCGGCCGATGATTTTCGTCGCATGATGAACCAGATGAAGGGCGGAGCGCCGACTAAGTCCACGCAAGCTGCGACCCCCGCTTCACCCATGCCGGCACCGACCGTACCGGCCGAGCAGAATGCGGATGGAGCCCCGCTCGCCGCGAACTCAAAATTTACCTTTGAGAACTTTGTCTACGGCCCCGAGAACAGCCATGCCTATCGCTCGGCACTCAAGTTTGCCGCCCTCGCGGACGAGCGTGGCACGTGCACATCACTGTTCATCTACGGCAAATCGGGCCTGGGCAAGACGCACCTGCTGCTTGCCATCAAAAACGAGCTCGCCGAAAAGTCGCCCGAGATCAAGGTCAAGTATGCCAACTCCCAGGCATATCTGGACGACCTGATGACCGAGTTCGACCGCCAAAAGAAGAGCAACGCCCCTATCATGCAGGCATACCACGGCGTGGACGTGCTCATCATCGATGACATCCAAAACATCATCGGCAAGCGCGCGAGCGTGGACTACTTTTTCCAGCTCATGGACGAGTTCATCCGCAACAACAAGAAGGTCGTCATCGCGGCAGACCGCGCCCCCAAGGACCTGAGCATGGACGAGCGTCTGACCAGCCGCTTCAACGCCGGCATGCTCTGCTTGGTCGCAGAGCCCAGCTACGAGATGAAATACAAGATCTTGCAGCGCTATTACGAGAACACCATCGTCGCCGCTCCCGAGGCAGGCGACGACTCGCTGCTGGCGGCCTATGGGGGCGACGGCGGGCACCTGACCGACGAGCACTTTAAACACATGGCCGAGGTCTCGGGCACCAACATCCGCGAACTCGAGAGCTTCTGCGAGCGCTGCGCCGGCGAGGCGGGCGACCGCGAGCGCGAGGGCGGGGAGCTCACCTTTGACGATATCGACGCCATCGCCAGCCAGTACTTCGACACATCGGCCAAAAAGATCAACGTCCAGACGGTTCAGTCCGTCATCGAAGAGCAGTACGGCGTGACGCACGAGGAGCTCATCGGCCCGCGTCGCAACGCCAATATCGCCAAAGCACGCCATATCGCTATCTACCTAGCCATCGAGATGTGCGAGATGACGACCACGGCGGTGGGCGCCGAATTTGGCAACCGCAACCACTCGACCGTCAGCACGAGCTACAAAAAGGTCCAGAAGATGATCCAGGAAGACCGCACTGTCACCGAAGACCTCAAGTCGCTGCGCGATAAAATTACACTGCGCTCGTAGGGAAATAGAGACACCTGTTGAAAACTTGTCGAAACCACGGGCATAAGGTGTCTAAAACCCAACCCGCGGTGATGAAAAGTTTTGCGCAGGTTTTGAACGTGGAAAACCACCCCTGTTGCACACAGGTTGCTGTCGATTCTCTTTCTGGGTCTGACCTGCGTCTTTGGGAGTAATCAACAGTTTCGTCAGTGCTATTACTATTATTAAGATATTTATATCTATAGAAAGGTATTAAAAGATGAAGTTCACCGTCAGCCAGAGCTCGCTTACACAAGCCATCGGCGTCGTTATGAAGGGTGTCGCTTCGGCATCCACCCTCCCTATCCTGTCGGGCGTGCTCGTTAAGGCCCAAGACGGCATCTTGGAATTCCAGACCTCTAACTACACCATCTCGATCCGTCATCGCATCGCGGCGCATGTCGAAGAAGAGGGCGAGATGGTGATTCCCTGCAAGATGCTCTCCAATATCACCAAGACCCTCCCCGATGCCCCGGTCACCTTTGAGCTGTCCGAGCGCCAGGTGCTGATTGGTTGCGAGAAGAGCTCTTTCCGCCTGAACACGCTCGATGCCAATGACTTCCCCGAGTTTCCGGCCTATGCCATCGAGAGTGCCGTGGAGCTGCCGACCGATGTCTTGTCCGAAATGGTCGGCCGCGTGTGGCGCGTCACCTCGACCGACAAGGCTCGCCCCATCCTGGGCGGCGTGCACATGAAGGTCGAGAACAACACCGTACGCCTGGTAGCGACCGATTCCTTTCGCTTGGCCGTGTGCGATACGCAGGTCGAGACCTCGACCCTCGAGGGCTCCTTTGAGCTCAACGTTCCGGCTGACGCCTTTAACGACGCGCTGAACATCATGGCCAGCCAGGCGACCATCATGATCGGGGCTACCGACACCCAGGTCGTCTTCGAGGCCGGCAACACCACCTACGTGTCGCGCCGTATCGAGGGCGTGTACCCCAACTACAAGCAGCTCATCCCCGATTCGTGCGTGACGAGCGTCAAGATCGACGTCGCCGCCTTTAACGCCGCCCTCAAACGCGTGGCCGTTATCGCGAGCGCCAACCCCGCCGTCAAGTTCGAGATCGATGTCGAGAACGGGCAGATGGGCCTGTCCTCCATTTCCAATGACCAGGACCTTGCGCAGGAGACGATCGATGTCGAGGCCGAGGGCGAGTCGGGTACCATCGCCTTCAACTACCATTACATCTTCGGCTGCCTCAATGCCCTGTCCAAGGAGAAGGAGATCACGCTGGAGCTCAAGAGCTACTCGCAGGCGGGCATCTTTAAGTCCTACGACAAGATCAACTACCTGTACCTGGTCATGCCGGTCCGCATCTAGCGCTGCGCCATGACTATGTTCGCCCGCGATCTTTCCGTCGCGCACTACCGCAGCTTCGATAGCTATCGCCTTGCCCTGGACGAGGGCGTGACGATACTTGCGGGACCCAACGCGGCGGGAAAGACCAATCTCATAGAGGCGCTGCAGCTGCTGACGAGCGGCGCCTCGTTTAGGCATCCGACCGCAGCCGAGCTCGTCCATGACGGCGTGGGCTCGTGCAAGATCGAGCTGAGGCTCGAGGGCGACGGCCGCGTGCTTGATATGGGATTGAGCGCGGAGGACGGTAAGCGCTCGTTTAGCCGCAACGGCAAGAGATGCTCTGCCGCCGGTGTGCGCGGGGTTCTGCCGAGCGTGCTGTTTTGCCCCGACCATCTGGACATGGTTAAGCGAGGCGCCAGTGTGCGCCGCGCCGCCCTCGATGACTTCGGCATGCAACTGAGCGCACGCTATGCCGATCTTGCGAGCACCTATGGGCGCTGCGTGACCCAGCGTAACGCCTTGCTCAAGGAGACCTGGTGCTGCCGCGAGATGCTCGGCGCGTGGAACGATTCGATTGCCCGCGCGGGCTCGGCCCTGCTCGTGCACCGGTTGGCTCTGCTCGACCGGCTGGCGGGCCATGTGCACACTGCCTACGGGCAAGTGGCGTCAGGTGAGACCGCCAACGTGACCTATGCGTCCACGCTGGGGGATTTGCCCCAGGTCGAGGATCGCGAAGAGCTGAAGGGCTGGGCGTACGAGCGCATGCTGGCCGCCCTTGACGAGCATGCCGACGAGGAAATTCGCCGCGGCGTGACGTTGGTGGGACCGCATCGCGACGAGATCGAGTTCACCGTGGCTGGTCGCTCCGCCCGTTCATTTGCCAGCCAAGGACAGCAGCGCACGCTGGTGCTGTCCTGGAAGGTGGCCGAGGTTGCCGTGGCTCGCGATGTCCTGGGCACCGCCCCACTGCTGCTTCTGGACGACGTGATGAGCGAGCTCGACGGCGAACGTCGCGGCGCTTTCCTGCGGCTGATCGGCGATGATATCCAGACGGTCATAACTACGACCAACCTGGGGTACTTTACCGATGACCTGCTTGATCGAGCCAAGGTGGTGAGCATGGGTGAGACGTGCTAATTACGAGCGCGAGAGCGAAACGGTCGCCTTCAGCGGGTTTTTGAACGCAGAGCGCCAGCGCATCCTGGCGGCTGCGACCCCTGAGCGCCGTGCGCAGATGGAGGCCGCCGAGGAGTCGCGCACGGTCTATCGCGCATGGAACGCGGTGTGCTCGGGCACGCGCGAGGGGCGGCATGTGACGGGACTGCGCTACCTGCCCGAGTCCAATGAGCTGCTGGTGTATCTCGACTCGCCCTCGTGGACGCAGGAAATGACGTTGTTGCGCGAGATCATCCGCGCGCGCATGGAGCGCGCCGGTGCGCATGTGGACGGCCTGGTGTTCAAAACCACCGCGCCCGGTCACACGCCGCCCGCCGCCAAGGAGCGCCTGCGCCCGGCGACGACCGAGCGATCGCCGGCCCCGCACGCCGACCTAAGTGAGGCCGAGCGTACCGAGATCGAGCGCCAAGTGGCGCCCATCGAAGACCAAAAACTGCGCGAGGCCCTCGAGAACGCCATGAGAGCCAGTGCCGAGTGGGCCAAGGGCGTGCAAAGCAAAAAAGAGCCTTAAATCGCATCTGGCGGCCTTGTAGAGCCAAATACCCTCGTTCCCGAGGGTATTTTTTTACGATAAACTAGTAAGGCTGTACACATTTTCTTGACTGAAGGAGGACGTGTGGCAAACGAAAACGATTACGATGGCGGCGAGATTAAGATTCTCGAAGGTCTCGAGGCCGTTCGTAAGCGCCCGGGCATGTATATCGGCTCGACGAGCGCCAGCGGTCTGCATCACCTGGTGTGGGAGATCGTTGACAACTCCGTCGACGAGGCCATGGCCGGTTTCTGCACCGAGATCCAGGTGACGGTCCACGCCGACAACTCCATCACGGTCGTCGACGACGGGCGCGGCATCCCCGTCGACGAGCACCCTGTTAAAAAGATCCCGACGCTCGAGGTCGTCATGACGATCCTGCACGCCGGCGGTAAGTTCGATAACTCGGCCTATAAGGTCTCGGGCGGCCTGCACGGCGTGGGCATCTCCGTCGTCAACGCACTGTCCAAGCGCGTGGTCGTTCAGGTTCGTCGCGATGGCAACACCTACGAGATGGAGTTCTCGCGCGGCAAGACCGTCAAGAAGATGGAGGTCGTAGGCACCTCGGATTCGACGGGCACCACCGTCACCTTCTGGCCCGACGACGAGATCTTCGAGACCTGCATCTACGATTTCGATACGCTGCACAACCGTCTGCAGGAGACAGCGTTCCTCAATAAGAACCTCAAAATCGTGCTGACCGACGAGCGCGAGGCGACTCCCCACGTGGAGGAGTTTTGCTACGAGGGTGGCATCATCGACTTCGTCAAGTTCCTCAACGAGGGCAAGGACGTCCCCGAGGCCTTTAAGGAGCCCATCTACATCGAGGGCAAGTCGGACCCGGACGCGCCTGTGGCCAAGATGGGCGAGGTCGAGGTTTCCCTGCAGTGGAATAGCGGCTACGGCGAGAACGTCATGTCGTTTGCCAACGACATCTACACTCCCGAGGGCGGCATGCACCTTGAGGGCTTCCGCACCGCGCTCACCCGCGTGATCAACGACTACGCGCGCAAACAGAACCTGCTCAAGGAAAAAGACGCCAACCTGACCGGCGACGATGTGCGCGAGGGCCTTTCGGCCGTTATCTCGGTCAAACTGCCCGATCCGCAGTTTGAGGGCCAGACCAAGGCCAAGCTCGGCAGCTCCTATATGCGCGCGCTGACGCTCAAGATCGTGACCGACGGCCTTGCCGATTACCTCGAGGAGCATCCCAAGCCCGCTCGTGAGATCGTCAAGAAGGCCCAACAGGCCTGCAAGGCGCGCAACGCCGCCCGCAAGGCGCGCGAGGCGACCCGCCGCAAGAGCCTGCTCGAGACGGCATCGCTGCCCGGCAAGCTCGCCGACTGTTCGGTGCGTGACGCCGAGTTGACTGAGCTCTTTATCGTAGAGGGCGACTCGGCAGGCGGCTCGGCCAAGGACGGCCGCCGCCGAGACATCCAGGCGATTCTGCCCCTGCGTGGCAAGATTTTGAACGTCGAGCGCGTGGGCGACCACCGCGCGTTCTCGAGCGATACCATTCAATCGCTTATCACCGCGATCGGCTGCGGCGTCACGACGAGCGCCGGTGACGGTGGCGACTTCGACATTACCAAGGCGCGCTACCACAAGATCATCATCATGACCGATGCAGACGTCGACGGAGCGCATATCCGCATCCTGCTGCTGACGTTCTTCTACAAGTACATGCGCCCGTTGATTGATGCCGGCTACATTTACGTCGCGTGCCCGCCCATCTTTGGCATTAAGGTGCGCAACAAGATTCACTACGTGTATCCCAACGGCCGCCAGCCCGAAGACGAGATCCTGCGCGACACCATCCAGAGCCTGGGACTGAACCCCGACGACAACGACGAGGACGGCAAGGCCAAGGACGGCAAGATCACCAAGAAGCGCAAGGGCTACACCGTCCAGCGCTACAAGGGTCTGGGCGAGATGGACCCCAAGCAGCTTGCCTCGACGACGATGGACCCCAAGACCCGCATTCTGCAGCGCGTGTCGATCGAGGACGCCGTGGTGGCGGACCGCGCCGTGCGCGAACTGATGGGTTCCGAGGTCGGCTATCGCCGCGAGTACATTGAAAAGCACGCGCATGATGCACGCTTCTTGGATGCCTAGCTTTCCCAGGCGCCCCATCTTGCTCTTCAGGATTTCGGGCGCCGCACGCAAGGCGTGCGCCCTCATCCTTCAGGGCAATCTGGGGCACCTGGAAAACCTAGGAGGGTTATCCGGCATTCCCGGTAATCCGTCTCCGCGGCAGGACGATTAATGGACCACGCAAACCATGAGGAGGTAACGTGGCAGACGATATCAACAATAACGAGGGTGTGGACGAGGCCGGCGACGCCGGCATGCCCGACGATCTGAAGCGCCTGCTCGCCCGCGCCGAGCAGGGTGAGGACGGCAACCCGGATTCCTACAACCCCGACGCCGAGGACGAAGAAGAGGATGACGACGCCGAGCTCGAGGAGAGCTTTGGCGAAGTCGACCGTGGTGCCTCGGCCGGCGAGGATATCAACGGCGGCCAGCTCCAGATTTCGGAGTTTGGCCGCGAGATGAAGCAGTCGTTCATCGAGTACTCGATGTCGGTCATCACGGCGCGCGCCCTGCCGGACGTGCGCGATGGCTTAAAGCCGGTGCACCGTCGCATCCTGTACGCAATGAATGAGAGCGGCATCTACCCCAACCGTCCGCACAAGAAGTCGGCCTGGACGGTCGGCGAAGTTATCGGTAAGTACCATCCGCATGGTGACTTCGCGGTCTATGAGGCCATGGTCCGCCTGGCGCAGTGGTTCTCCATGCGCACACCGCTCATCGACGGTCACGGTAACTTCGGCAACATCGACGGCGACGGTGCCGCCGCCATGCGTTACACCGAGAGCCGCCTGGCAAAGCCCGCCATGGAGCTCCTGCGTGACCTGCAGAAGGATACCGTCGACTGGCAGCCCAACTACGACGAGTCGCTCGCCGAGCCCCAAGCGCTGCCCGCGCGCTTCCCCAACCTGCTGGTCAACGGCAGTCAGGGCATCGCCGTCGGCATGGCCACCAACATCGCCCCGCACAACCTCACCGAGGCGATCGAGGCCACGTGCTACCTGATCGACAACCCCGGCGCCACCGTCGACGAGCTCATGCAGATCATGCCCGGTCCGGACTTCCCCACCGGTGCCATCATCATGGGCAGTGCCGGCATCAAGCAGAGTTACGAGACCGGGCGCGGCTCCATCACCGTGCGCGCCAAGGCTCATGTGGAGTCCACCAAGACCGGCCGTAGCCGCCTGGTCTTTACCGAGATTCCCTATATGGTCAACAAGGGTACCCTGCAGGAGAAGATCGCCCAGCTCGTCAACGACAAGCGCATCGAGGGCATCTCGGATATGCGCGATGAGTCCAACCAGAAGGGTATCCGTCTGGTCATCGAACTCAAGAAGGGCGTCATCCCGCAGGTCGTGCTCAACAACCTGTACAAGTACACCTCGCTGCAGACGACCTTTGGTGCCAATAACCTGGCGCTTGTCAACGGCGTTCCCAAATGTCTGAGCCTGCGCGAGATGCTGCAGCACTACATCGACCACCAGGTCGACGTCGTCACCCGCCGCACCCGCTTTGACCTTAAGAAGGCCCAGGCGCGTGCCCATATCCTCGAGGGCTACCTGATGGCTCTCGACCATATTGACGAGGTCATCAGCATCATCCGCTCCTCGCAGACCGACTCCGAGGCCAGCAGCCGCCTGATCGAGCGTTTTGGCTTTACGCCCGAGCAGACCACGGCCATCCTCGAGATGAAGCTGCGCCGCCTGACCGGCCTGGAGCGCGACAAGATTCAGGAAGAGCTGGACGGCTTGCGCCGCGCCATCGCCTACTACGAGGACCTGTTGGCGCACGAGGAGAAAATCCTGGGCGTCATCAAGGAAGAGATGCGCGAGATTTCCAAGAAGTTCGGCGACAAGCGCCGCACCGAGATCAGCCATGTCGAGAAGGACCTGGATGTCGAAGATTTGATTGCCGACGAGGACATGGTCGTGACCATCACCCACACCGGCTACGTCAAGCGCATCCCGGTGGCCGCCTACCGCGCCCAAAAGCGCGGCGGCAAGGGCGTGTCGGGCGTTAATCTCAAAGAGGACGACGTTATCGACGAGATGTTTATCGCGTCCACGCACGAGTACGTGCTGTTCTTCTCGAGCAAGGGTAAAGTCTATCGCCTGAAGGTGCATGAGCTGCCGGTTGGCACGCGCCAGGCGCGCGGCACCGCGATCGTCAACCTGCTGCCGTTCGAGGAGGGCGAGAAGATCGCGAGCGTCATCAGCTGCCGCGAGTTCCCCGCCGACGAGTACCTGATGTTTGCCACCAAGAGCGGCATGGTCAAGAAGACCGTGATGAGCGCCTACGACCGAAGCCGTCGCGACGGCCTGATTGCCATCAACCTGAGGGACGACGACGCGCTGCTCGCCGTACGTCGCGTGCGCGAGGGTGACAAGATCATCATGGCAACCACCGCGGGCAAGGCGATTATGTTCCCCGAGGACCAGGTGCGCGCCACCGGTCGCGATACCAGCGGCGTCCGCGGCATTGGCATGAAGGAAGGCATGAGCGTTCTTGGTATGGAGATTACCAACGGTAACGGCGACCTGTTCGTCATTACCGAACGCGGCTACGGCAAACGCACGCCGGTCTCGGATTACCCGGAGCAGAACCGCGGCGGTCAGGGTGTCTACACCATCCAGATGACCGAGCGCAAAGGCAACCTCGCAGCCATGAAGACGGTGGGTCCGCAGCATGAGCTGTTCATCGTGACGGAGGGCGCGACGGTCATTCGCGTCAAGACCGACGAGATCAGCCAAACCGGTCGCGCCACCCAGGGCGTCAAGATGATGACCGTCGACGATAACGACCGCGTATGCGCTGTCGCCCGCATGACGGCCGCCAAGGAAAAGCCCGAAGGCGAAGGCGCCGAGGCCGCAGCCGATGCCGAAGAGGCGCCAGTCGACCTAGGCGACGGTAACGACATGCCAGAGGATCTCCTCGACGAGTAAGAGGAACTAGCTGGTAGAAAATATCAGACCCCATATATCGGCGGTCGGCGCACCTGCGCGCCGACCGCTTTTTTGACAACCTTTGAACCCCACGTCTGCCCCGGCTGCCCGGCGGCATGCGAAGTCGATCGCGAGTTCCGCACGAGCCGGAGAGCACTTAATGTGCTCTCCGTGCG